>JBCCSZ010000126.1:0-20724 GCA_039199225.1 Bacteroidota bacterium | reverse complement strand
TTCGATGAGAGCGGTAAGCCTTATTTTGGCGCCAATGTATTCAGCTCTGACAGCCAGCCGGATCGCTTCGATTCCAAAAAGCGAATTATTTTACAATACAGCGCCCAGGCCAATATCTCCTCCAACTTCAATGAAAGTATGGGTATTGTGGTATTCGATCATTTGAAAACCATCAGTTTGCCATCTGGCCCAACTGCCATCCCAGACGGCTCCTACGAGGGCCTGCAGTTGCAAGAAGGTAAGTGGGTACACATCGAAAAGCTGTTCAACCAGGTTTCCGACGAGGCGCCACGGCCCGAGCCTGTGTTGGATGCGCGGAAAAAGAATATATTTGGGCAGTAATTCAAATCCATTGTAAAGCCTACATTTTGTTCGTCTAGGACTCAGCAGACCATCACTCGAAACTATTTGTAGGACCCAGATGTTGATTATTAAAATTTATGACATATTTTGTCATTCACGAATAGTGGTAGGTATTCGGGAAAAGCGTTTGTTATCAATTCTTTATACATCTCACAGACTTATTAACAATGATTAACAAAATTGTCATTCATTGAGTAGCACATTTTTCGTATAATTGTTGTGAATAAAAACAGTGAACGGTTTTATTTCCTACAACATATGGCATCAAGTCCACTTCCAACTAGAATAGATTCCAATCCATTGTCTGCGGTTGTTGAACTTAGATTCGATTCGACCAAAGGGCCAATAGAAGAATATAAAGACTTACTCAGCCATTCGTTTCCCAAGCATTCCATTAAGCCAACCTTGGTCAATGGCGCTATTGACGAAAACAACCCTACGCATGTATTTGCCAATGACAACTACCACATCTCTGTAAACAAAAAAGCACTGTCTTTTGAAAACATTGGCGATTATCAGCTTTGGGGCAATTACTTCGAGTTAATTCAAAACGTATTGGGAAAGGTTTTTGAAACAAAAAAGATTCTTCACGTAGACAGAATTGGGGTTCGATATACAACAATATTTGGAAATGCGTCTAGCATATCAGAGGCATTGAATGTAAAAATTGAATTTCCCTTATCTGGCTTTAAACAGTCTTCTACCTTGTGTCGAAAAGAGCTGAACCGCAAAGATATTTGCATCAATATCAATGTGGGGGAAGGCGTTCAGGCTGTTTCGCGCAATAGGGTACTCAATGGCATACTTGTGGATATTGATGCTTATACCAATTCTACATTTGATACCAGCATACGTAAGGATATTTTCGATAAGATTGACGAGTTGCATACTCAGGAAAAACAAATTTTCTTCCAACTGTTGAATCCAGATTTTTTAACTAAGCTGAATCCAATTTACTAAACGGAACAATATGGTTAAAAACAAAGAATTCACTCAGACACCCAACAGCATAAAACTGAAAAAAAACGAAGAAATTCTTCAATGGGAGGTAGGCATTCCAATGTCAGCTACAATGGCAACGACCATAGACATAGACATTGACACATTGGAAGAAAATCCACCGCAATACATGCAAACTGGCTATTGCCTTGCAAGCCCTTTCGAAGGATTTTATTCATTTGACCCAAATCAGCAGATAGAAGCTACGGCAGTCCACTTCCAAGTGTCAACGACTCCTAGTGGTTCCATCGACTATGTGTCCTATGATCCAACCCAACTCAGATCGATCTTCTTTTCCAGTCCAAGCATTCCCTCAAATTTCAATAAAATCCAATTTGCGGTCAGTGAAGAATTAAAAAATTATTCGCATTATCTGCCCAATGGCTCTGCAATGGCCCTGTCGAGAATCAATGCTTTGATTGGCCAGTTGTCTGCCATTCCATTTGAGGAGGTGATCGCAGAACTTACACCGTCTCAAACCATAAAAATAAAATTCAAGCTGGATGCTGAAAAAATCATCAGCGTCACCAAGCCTTTAGACAGCCAGCAAGAAAGAGAATTGGGTGTAGATATGGTTATCTTCACTTTATTCATCGACGGCAATGCTCAATTCATAAGAACAGTTAACATAAAAAAAGTAATTAATTTCGTACAAAAATTGATGTCGGAATAGATGTCCCTTAGCTTAAGTGTTCCACCTTATCCAAAAGGTATAATCCCAGATGTATCTTTTAAATATATTGATATGGATGATCTTAATAAGAGCGCCCATATTGCTATTGTTAGAAGATCAACGTTCAACGATGTCTCCAAAACATTCGATGGATTCGGTGGGGTTAGGGAGGATGCATTGATCAGAGATGGCAAGCTGAGAAATATTCCTGGTCTTTCGATGAACTTGCTCGGTGGGAAATTCGAAGTATCTCACATTGACTTTATCCAAAAGGCCCCTGCGTCTGCATATTGGGAAGAAGGGGAAGAAATTTCATTTCGTCAGTACATTGAGTGCATCCAATACAAAGGCGGCTCCATTCCCATCTATTTCTTTCTCTCTGATATTCATAAAATACACCTTCCATACACAAGAAAAGCAGATAAAGTCACCAATAAATATTTGGCTCAATTTGAAGCAACACCTCCTGTTTCCAACAATGAAAGGTACGAGTTGGAGGGCTTTACCATCGTCTCTCACAAACCCAATAAATTGAATTATTGGCACGTTGAGCTGGATGCATTCGACGGGATCAATCCGGCGGCGCCCGTCGTCAAACCCAAGTCTCCCAAAAAAGGAGTAGACAAAAAAAGCACCTCTCATAAAACGCAAATAATGCTGGAACTCAAAGAGCTTTTAACGACCAAAGCCATGAAGACACTCTCCGATTGTGCAAGCGTACCTGAAAACACTTACAAGGCTCTCCCCTAGCAATGGCCAGCACCTAATTCATGGTATTTTATCTCTCCTGATTTAGGCCGAGTCCCAAAAAAGAATATATTTGGCGGATGATTCAAACCCACTCTACCCCCGTCCAACGCACCGCTCACTACTACACCATTGGTCAGGCGGGTCCCCATATCAAAAAGCTCTGGCTCGTCTGCCATGGCTACGGCCAGTTGGCCAGCAGTTTTCTTCAGGACTTTGAGAAAATGGCAGGGCCGGATACCTTGGTCATCGCTCCGGAAGGCTTGTCTCGTTTTTACTGGGGTGGATTCACCGGACCGGTTGTCTCTTCGTGGATGACCAGCAAGGATCGCTTAGAGGAAATTGCCGACTATACCCGCTTTTTGCGAAGGCTCTACGACGAGTACGTTCCACTTATCGATCCGGCAGCAGAAATCAATTTCCTGGGCTTTTCGCAGGGCTGTGCCACGCAGGTCCGTTGGCTGATACGAGAACATCCCCACTTTCACCGCTTGATCCTATGGTCGGGCTTTATTCCGGAGGACATTGATTATGCCCCACATCTAGATTACTTGGCAGATAAACGCCTCCACTTCGTTTATGGCATTCACGACCGATTTTTGACCGATGAACGTTTGCAAATGCACCGCGATTTGATCCGCGACCAAAAACTGAAGGTCGATCACCACACCTTTGAAGGCGGTCACCGAATCGATCAGGACTTATTATTGGAAATGGCTCATACTTCGGCGCACTAAGATGGAATATCAACTCGATGCTTTTCAGTGGGGTTTGGCGCTCAGTGCAGCCTTTATACTGGGGCTTTCCAAAGCTGGCTTGAAGGGTATTTCCGTTTTATTGGTCACCATTATGGTCTATGCCTTTGGTGGCAAAGCCTCTACCGGCGTGTTGCTCCCTATGTTGATCATGGGCGACATATTCGCTGTCTGGTACTACAACCGATACGCCCAGTGGTCTTATTTATTCAAACTGCTCCCCTGGATGCTGGTAGGTGTACTAATTGGTGTCTGGACAGGCAAAGACGTGCCGGAAGCATTGTTCAAACAGGTAATAGCAGTCATCATTTTAGGAAGTGTCGTTTTGATGCTTTGGTGGGAACGGCGGAAGGATCGCAACATTCCGACCCAGTGGTGGTTTGCCGGACCGATGGGGCTGGCGGCAGGCTTTACAACCATGATCGGTAATTTGGCCGGACCGATTTCCAACATTTATTTCCTAGCCATTCGATTGCCCAAAGATCAATTCATCGGTACGGCGGCTTGGTTGTTTTTCATCGTCAACCTTTTCAAGCTTCCTTTTCACATCTTCGTTTGGAAGACTGTTTCTTACGAAACATTGGTTTTAAACTTGAAGTTGATGCCAGGGATTGCCGTGGGCCTGCTGCTTGGCATCCAAGTTGTCAAATTGATCAAAGACCAACAATATCGCTACCTCATTCTGTTTTTGACAGCACTAGCTGCGGCAATGATCTTTTTCCGCTAGGAGGTCCAAGCACAAAGTACACCCTTTCCAAAAATGCTTGGAAAAGATGGTGTGCATGGCTCACTTCAACTGAATCGTAACCGACTTGGCATCTTCTACTGCAAAGGAGCATTCTTCGAAGCGAGGCGCTCGGAGTACGATGCGAGGGTTGTTGGAAAAACCGTAGGGCTCTTTGGGGATGCCCACCCAATTGGTATCCATTTTTCCGTTGTTGTTCACATCGTGAAAGATGGAAATGGCATACTTTGCAGCTGGCAGGTCGTCGAACTTCCAACTTACGGCCCTATCCGCCACCTCGGCGACGGCTTCGCGAAAACGCTCTTCTCCACCGGGAAAGCTGCTCTCTTGGTTGTGGACGGCAATATACATTTTACCTTTAACCTCCTTGATTCCCTCAATGCGTATGCTCAGCTCGTTTTGAGCGTGAACAGTTCCCATGGCTAGGATAAGCAACAACAACGAAAACCAAAATTTATTCATAGAAAGTAGGTTGTGAGATTATAAACGGCTAGGACCACAGAAAAATTTGGTGCAGCCAATCATCAGCTTCTACTCATAAAGACAACGATCCCGAGCCTTCTGTTCAAAGACCCGGGACCGAAAAGTATATTTTGAAAATCGACTTTCTTAGAATGGACAACCTTCGCAAGCACTGACCCGTATCTTGGAGTTGGGCTTGGAGGTCATCTGAACGCTGTAGCCATCGTCGACACTACCCAAAATTCGGAACTCTGTCCGACGGTTGAGCTGGTGTTCTCTTTCACTACAGGGTACATTGTTTTTACACTTATTGACATTGCGGCTTTCGCCATATCCTACGGCCTGCAGGCGGTTGCGATCCACGCCTTGCCCAACCAACCAGCGAACAACCGATTCGGCCCGACGCTGGGACAGGCGGCGGTTGTAGGCATAGTTACCGCGGGAGTCGGTATGGGAACCGATTTCTACGATGTATTCTGAATTGTCCTGCATCAGTTCCAACAAGCGATTCAATTCTGGCTCTGCATCGTCGCGGATGTAGCTTTGATTGAAATCATAGTAAATATGTACCAGGTAAGTCACTGGGTCACCCACCTCTGCTTCGATCGGACCCTGCTCAAAATCTTTTTCATTTGGATCGGTTTCAAAGCCTTCTTTTGGCGTGCCTCCATCATCGTACTGGTTGTTGCCATCCTGCGGATCGTTGTAGGAATAGTCCGGTGCTTCGTCCACAGGATTTGGATCGTTGCCGGCCATCGTCTCTGTATCCTGCTGTGTAATTGGCAGCAAGTTCAGATTCACCTGCAAAGTCGTGGATTCTTCCAAGCCCCTTGTGCATTGATCCACTGCCTTATCTGCTAAGTAATTTTTGGCCTTTCCCATCACCGTGTAGCAACATTCTTTTTGCAGCTTGAATTCAAACATACCAGTATCATTCGTTGTGAATGTCTGCTCATCGCCACAATCAGACGTTAGGGTAACAGTCGCATTGTCGACCGGCATTCCCGTATTCTGATCGAACACCACACCTACCAAGTCAAAGGTCAATTCTCTTTCCAGTGGAATCTCGACGATGACCTTTTCGCCTACTGCAATATTCTTTGTACAACCTTCTTTCGAGTTATCCAAGAAACCATCAAAGCTTGCAGTGAAATTACAGCACTGATTCATTTTCATGTCCAAGCGAATCTTACCATCTGTACCGGTTGTCATGGTATTTCCGTTGCAGTCAATCACGACACTGGCACCTTCAATGGGCTCTTCTGTATCTTTGTTGTAGACATACACTTCAACGGGAGAGGCAATTTTCTTAAAGGCGTAAATATCGTCGCGGCCGGCACCTCCTTCCCGATCGGATGTAAAGTGACCACAAGTTCCCTCCTCATTAAAAACCACTCCGAAATCATCAGAGGTTGAGTTTACAGGATAGCCGATGTTTTCGATTGGGCTCCATTCGCCATCGCCCTTATCATCCATGAAATAAATATCGAGTCCTCCCAAACCGATCTGGCCGTCGGAGGCAAAGTACAAACGTCCGGTGTTGTGATAAAACGGGAACATTTCATTTCCTTCTGTATTAATGCTGGGTCCGAGGTTGGTCGGAGGTCCCCATCTGCCACCTTCTTTTTCTGAGTAATAAAGGTCCATCCCACCAAATCCACCTGGCATATCAGAAGAGAAGAACAGTCTGTTGCCATCCATTGTAAGAGTAGGATGCGCCACGGAATATTCATCACTATTGAAAGGCAAACCATCAAAGTTGCCCCAGCCACCGTCGCCATTGCTGGTAGCACTATAAACTTTCAGGCGAACAACCCCCTCGTCGTCCTTTCCATCTTTGCCTTCGAAATAATTGTTTCTGGTAAAGAAAATCTGCTTTCCATCGTTGGAAAAAGTTACAGCAGCTTCGTGGTATTTGGAGTTGAGTTCTTTGGAAAATTTCTCTGGCTTGCCATACTCGAAATTACCACATTCTTCTCCTTTCTTTTCCTTAGCTGGTACTTTGTACAATTCGAGAAAAGGATTGCCTGTCCAACTGGACTTGCGCTTAATGGCCACCCCCTTGTCTCTTTCTGAAGCAAATACGATGAAATCATCGTGATACATCGGGCTCATATCGTCCAAGGAGGAGTTAAATTCCATGTGGGTTACTTCGTAAGCTTCCGCATTTTTGACCATCAACTCTTCCTCATAGTCACAAGCCTTGACCAGGTACTGTCCACGCAAATCGTCGGGTACATCCTGTACATAAGCTTCAAACCATTCTCTGGCAAGGTCGCACTTTCCGTTGCGCTGTAAAGCCTGCCCGTAGTACAATTTGTGGACGGGCTCTGCTTCCGGAGAACGAACCACTTGACCGTACCAATACTCTGAGTTTTCCGTATCGCCAATCTTGCGATAGCATTCGGCCAGTCTGACTTTGGCTTCAGCCACATCATCCTTTTCGAGAATCTTGTTGTATTCTGCAATCGCACTGATGTAGTCCAAATTATCCATGTAGCGATTGGCCCGTTTGAGGCGCGCCTGTGCCTGCATAGCTGTCAATGCAAAAGCGCTGAGAAGGAGGGTACAGAAAAATTGCTTAAAAGTCATACTACTTAAGTGTTTAGAATAAATGGAGAAAGTCGGGCTTTCTCGTTCATGTATTTGCTTTTTAAAAATATCTAGGCGTAACAATTTGTCGTGTTACGTAATTAAATTCATATCCCAACATCACTTCGAAGGAGCCTCTGGCGACATCCTGCAGTGGTGTCAAAGTGTAGTCAAAAGCCGCACCGATGCGCAGCCCGTTGGCTAGGTAATAAGATGCCCAAGCATCTACAGAATCAAAGGAGCTGGAATCGTCCGTAAATGCTTCGATGGAAGACCGAAAAGAAGCGCCTACCCATAAGGCATTGTAAAACAAGAACGATATATCCACATCAAATTCTGTTGGCGCCCCCACGTTTTGGTAGGCTTCATCTTTGCTCAGAGTGCTCAACAAACCCACATTCTTAATCAGAATCGAAGGCTTGAAGATGATCGCATCACCTGATACCGGAATAGCAGCCCCGGTGGCAAAATAATAGTGGCGGTATTGCTTGGACCACTGTGCCGTATTGATGTTCTCCTCTCGGAGATCGTATTCAATCAATTGAGGAGCAGAAAACCCCATGTAAAAGTTATTGGTATAATAGTAGATACCTGCTCCGAAGTTGGGTAGCCAATAGCTGGGTTCCATTTCTGCAAAAGCATCGTCGGTATTGTCTTGCAAATCAAGTTCATCCCAATCGGCTCGCCAATTCAATATACCTCCTTGCAGTCCCACGGCCAGCTTTCCTTTTCCAATGGGCAGTCGATAAGCATAACTAACATTGGCCTGCATCGTATTGGTTGGCCCGATGACATCGTTGATGGCAGAAAAGCCCAAACCAACCCGTTTGTTTCTCATTGGACTGTGAATGGTGAACGACTGTGTAGAAGGTCCTCCGCTGATACCCCACCATTGTGTGCGATGAAGCAGTGCGATGGACATGTGTTCTTTAGAACCTGCGTAAGCCGGATTGTATGCCAAACTGTTGAACATGTATTTGGTAAACATCGCGTCTTGTTGTGCGTTTGCTCCTACGGCGATCAACAGCAATAAAGCCGCTAGCGTGTAGTTTTTTCTCATGTTTTTTATGTAGTTTATATCTATACAGATGTCTATCTGACAAAAATGGTGCTAAACTAAATCAGCACTCAAAGCTCTTCTCTATCTGGCAATCACCACAAAGCCACTTTCCGCTTCCCCCTCTCCGGTCTCGAACACATAAAAGTAGGTGCCATCCGGTAGGTCTACGCCATTCCAAGTACCATCCCAGTCGTTTTGATAGAGGGTGGTTTTCAACACTTGGTTGCCCCAGCGATTGTACACATACAGGGTGTGTTCTGGATAGTTCTCTATGCCCTCAATCACGAACGTATCGTTGACACCATCGTTGTTGGGAGAGAAGCCCGAAAAGAAATGCAGTTCATTTGACGGACATTCCACGAATACCTCTACCCTGGCAGTATCACAAGCCACCCGGTTGCAGACCACGTAGTCGAATAAATCGGAACTGCCACAAAAGGATGAATCAGGTACATACTGTACTGTCCCATTGGAATTGGGAATTACAATGCCGTTGGTCGGACCAGCACCTCCCTGGTTGACAGGCAAAATGTAAAACCTAAAGTTATTGGGGTCTAAGTCGGGAATGTCATCGTTGGCCAATAAATTGATCGTAATGGCTTGATCGCGTCGCGTCGTATCCACATCGTCCACTGCTAAAGGCGGCAGCCCAGGAATCGGGCTTACCGTAATACTCAAAATGGTGGTATCACAAACATTGAACTCATCACAAATGACGGCGCAAATGGTATCGGTTCCCGGAAATTGGCCTTCCACCTCCAAGCAGAAATTCGCAGTGTTGGCATCGAACGCGATGGCCCTACCCTGGAAGTCATTGCAAATAAAAATGCTATCCAATAGCTGACCACCCAATTCTGTCGTGTCCAAACAGTAATCGACAATCAGGCCAGGACGAATGGTATCAGTAATGAAGCGTATTGCGGGCAGTTTGGTCTCGACCGTAAAAAAGGCCGTATCCACCATACCGTCCGTATCTACCAACAGCAAACAGGCAGTGTCAATGCCCACATCGATGCCTTGGTATTCCAAGCAAAGTGTATTCGGATCGATGGTAAACTCCACAAACTCTCCAGAGCTGTCTTCACAGAAATTGATGATGGTATCCAATGGTGCCGTTAGGTTCATCAAATCCCAATCACAAAAAGAATCTATTTGATTGACAAAAATACTATCTTCCAATTGTTGAGCCCCTGTGCGCAAAACAGTGATGAACATCATCGTCGTATCACATTCATTGGCATCCGTATCACAGAGAATGATACAGGCTTCTTCCGTTCCACCGGGCGTACGACTGCTGTAGTCAATGCAAAAACTACTCTGCTGAAGGTTGAATGCAACAAAGTTTCCAGATAGATCCGCACACGAATTGTACATTGTATCTGCCGCTCCCAAAAAGATGTTGGTTGCTAGACAATGTGTTTTCAACTCATTCTCAACGATCGTATCTCGGAAGGTCCGCATGCCCACAGCACTTTGCACTGTAGCATAGATGTAGGTCGTATCACAAAGGCCGCGACTGTCGCAACTGACATAACAGGCAGAATCTGTCCCTGGACGCAGTCCTTGCAAGTCGATGCAGGAATCCCCCAAGGTCAGCTCAAAAATCAATGTCCCACCTGTTGGTTGGCATTCCAGGAATACATTATCGGGCGGTAAAGAAAGTTGGCTCCAATCGAGGCAGGCAGAATCCGTCTCATTGACCAATAATATCGGCCGTAAGGTATCGGGTTGGATGCAATGTACTGATAGAAAAAGGGTATCTCTGACCAAGGTACTGGTTTCCACCAATACTATTTCGTGCGTTCCTACGGCAAATTGCAATTCCGTTCCCTTTGGGCTGATGAAAGGAGCAACCGTCAAAAACTCATCGAGCGCTGTGGCATTGACAAAAATGGTCATATCTGAATAGGTCCGACCCGATGTGCCGCCAATGATCCGCTGCGCTCCGGCATCGTTTTGCCAGTTGCCAGTGGGGTCCCACACATTCATGGAATCCACCAACTCGTTGACATCGTTGAAGGGCGTCGAAAAGGACGAGCCGTCAACCCGCCATTGCTTCAGTAAGTAGGGGCCAATGACTCCCTGCCCTGTCAAACCACCGTAGGGATATACCCGGAGCGAATCGAAATCACAACCAGCAATTCCATTGGCGTAGGGCGCCGCATTGTCAAAAATTTGGAAGTTGCTAATATCTACAACAGCAATATCCAGGCAAAGCCCAGCCGTCTGACCACAATCGCTAACTTGTCGATAAGTACTATCCGGTAGGTTGGTAAGAGGACCGTTGAGACAAGAAAAGGCAGACCATGCCTTGGCACTTTCGGGGGAAAGCATCAAAAGAATTGAAAATATACTCAAGGCCAGTGCCGAGATTTTCCTCATGGTATTTGTTTTTTCAGTACACACATCAAACAGACATAGCAATTAAGGACCCTAGATTGGCCCAAAAAGCAATCTCTTATCTCTCCTATCTGTCGGTCAATTTTTGGGTAAAGAAAAAGGCTTGAAAACGGCTAAAAGCCGCTGACGATTTTTTTGGAATGTTCGTCAACCAAAGTCAGTGTGCGATACTTTGGTCCGACATATTACGAACTAAAATCATGCCAATCTGCTGAAACCCCTTATTTTTAAAGGAAAATATCCAAAATGATGAAGGTCCCAAGCAGCAAGCTGGCAACGCCATTTGTAGTGAAAAAAGCGAGGTTGACACGGCTCAAATCGTCCGGGCGGACCAGCCAGTGTTGGTAGAAAAGCAAGGCAATGAATAGGAAGGTACCGATCCAATGGAAATACCCCATCGCAACATACTGTTGGTCAATGGAGTAGCTCGCAAAAAAGATCAACAACGCACAACCTACATGCAGTATGTTAGAAAGTCTCAAAGCATTTCGGCGTCCCAAGGCCACCGGAACGGAGTGCAACTGCATGGATTCGTCAAAACCGTCGTCTTGCAGGGCGTAAATGATGTCAAATCCAGAGACCCAAAGCAACACGACCCCAGCATACAAAAGCGGAATGACATCAAAAGTACCGGTCACCGCCAGGTAAGCGCCAATCGGTGACAAAGAAAGCCCCAATCCGAGCACAAAGTGACAAAGGGCCGTAAAGCGCTTGGTGTAGCTGTAGCCCAGAATGATCAACAAGGCAATCGGCGAAAGGTAAAAGCACAGCGGGTTGATGAACCAGGTCGTCAGAATAAAAAGCAAACAGTTGATGATGACAAAGACGAGCGCAGAGCGAGAAGAAATCAGCCCGGCTGGAATCTCCCGCTGGGCAGTCCGAGGATTGAGCTTATCGATGTCGCGATCGAGGAGTCGATTAAAAGCCATAGCCGCCGAGCGAGCAAAGACCATACACAACAATACCAGGGCCAAAAGATGCCATTGCCCTCCTCCGTCAGCCTGTTGCTGCCCCAAAAAAAAGCCTATCAAAGCAAAAGGCAGCGCAAAAATGGTGTGGCTGAACTTTATAAGAGAAAGGTATTTATTCATCGGATTTGGTACTGCAGTGGATGTATTTATTTCAAGTCGCAACTCATTCGGTAAAAAGCTTTCATCAAAGCGCAAAAATAGAAAAAAGCCTGTACAGTTATGCATAACGTAGTACAGGCTTTTTTGTTGAAGCGGCCTAGACCGCAACTCAGATTACTGATTAC
Organism: Bacteroidota bacterium; assembly: GCA_039199225.1. Lineage (GTDB taxonomy): Bacteria > Bacteroidota > Bacteroidia > Chitinophagales > Saprospiraceae > JBCCSZ01. The sequence goes on along the minus strand of JBCCSZ010000126.1, from coordinate 8,673 downwards.
TCAATTCAAGTTGCGATTCATTGTGAAGAAAGCCTTTAATTCGAATATTTGTTATGAAATCTACGATTTCTATCAAAATTCTCTTCAAATCCTTTCATTCATCACAACTTGGGCTACTTAGTAGCTGGGGCAGCAGTAGCGTCAGGCGCAGGTGTAACTTCACCTGTGATTTCGAGGAAAGTCTGAGCAGGCTCTGTGTTAGCCGTGATGGTTACACGCTTAGTCTGCTTGCCTTTCTTATTCTTGCTATCAAACTGAACTTGAATGTCAGCAGTTGAACCTGGAGGAATTGGCTCTTTTGGCCAGCTAGGAACGGTACAACCACAGCTACCCTTAGCGTTGCTGATGATCAGCGGCTCAGAACCTGTGTTCTTGAACTTGTATGTGTGGTTTACCTTCTCACCAGCATCTACTGTACCGAAGTTGAAAGTAGTTTCTTCGAATTCTATGGTTGTTGTAGGACCGGCAGGAGCAGCAGGCTCTGCTGGCGTAGCAGCTGGGTTAGCTGTTGGACTAGCAGGCGTACTAGCAGTCACATTAGGTGTGAGGCTGTTGCGAGCTTCATCGCGAGCAGAATCGGAAGAACCGCCAAACAGGCCGTCGAATGCACCGAATACGTTCAACAACAACAGGAGCGCAATAACTCCCAAGAGTCCAATCTGAATTTGCTTTGACTTTTCCATTATGCGTGGATTTTTTTTGGTTTTAAAAATATTTGCAAATGTAAATGATTTCAACAATAGAAAAAAGGGTCTCCCGCGCCCAAGCTATAAATACAATCGCTCGGGTATTATCACTTATGAGAAAACGCAAGGGAGAAGGAGACGCTCTGGAGGAATCATTACTCGCGTAGAATTCCTCTCATTTTGTAGTACAAAGGTAAGACCATGTCACAACAGTACTTGTTAATGAGGCATCAATAATTGTTAATGAGTTGTTAATGCAACCCCAAAACCACCCAATCACCAGACCCCAAAATCACAAAATCCCCAAACCACCCAATCACCAAATCAGAAAACCACTACCCCACAAAATCTCCAACCACCCACTTCTCGAAATCCTCTCGCGAAAAAGCCGTCAGGCAGCGGTCTGGCGGAAGAGCGCCTTTACGGGCAGCCAACACGCCATAGCGGATGTCGTGCATGCCTTCCTGGCTGTGGGCATCGGGATTGATGGCAACCAGGACACCTTTTTCGAGGGCGTAGGGAATCCAGGTCCAATCCAGATCGAGGCGATAGGGGTTGGCGTTGAGTTCCAAAGCGACATGGTGGGCCGCACAAGCATCTATGATGCGTTTGTGGTCGATGGGATAGCCCTTGCGGGAGAGCAGCAAGCGGCCGGTGGGATGCCCAAGGATGCGGGTGTGGGGGTTCTCAATGGCCGTTAAAAGGCGCTGGGTCGCTTTTTCCAGATCCATTTTTAGGTTGGAATGGACCGAAGCGATCACCACATCAAATTTCTCCAGTATATCGTCCTCGTAGTCCAGGGACCCATCGCCGAGGATGTCAGATTCTATTCCTTTGTAGATTTTAAAGGGTGCCAATTGCTCGTTTAGGGCGTCGATCTCTTGCATCTGCGCCAGCACCCGCTCGGGCTGCAAGCCGTTGGCATAAAAGGCCGATTTGGAATGATCTGTAATGAGGATGTAGTCAAATCCCTCTTCTTTGGCGTAGGTAGCCATTTCCTCCAAGCTGTGCAAGCCGTCGCTGTAAGTGGTGTGGCTGTGGACGATGCCCCGAATATCGCCAGGGGCTACCAGCGTCGGCAGGGAATGACTTTTGGCCGCTTCGATGTACTGCTTGCCCTCTCTCAATTCCGGAGGTATGTAGGCGATGTTGACCTTTTCAAAGATGGCCTTTTCCTCTGCGAAGCCTCGAAAATCCTGCTTGGGGAAGGCCGCAATGAAAGCCTTCATAAAATCATCCGTAGCTGTATAGCGAAATTGCTTAGAGCCTTGCTCGTCACTGTTGCATTGATACAAATAGACAAGCGAGTCTTTTTCTGTCCTAGCTTGGTACAACTGTCCTTCTTGAGCTTCCAGTCGAAATACCTCTTCGTCGAATAGCGGCGCTAAATCTTGCTCACTGACCACCAGCAGCTCAATGGCCTCCAAGATAGTGGCACGGCGGCGCAAGGCACCCGTGAAATGAAAGGCCGCCTCGGGCAAGCGCTTTTGCAAAAGCCCCAGTAGCTCAATGGCTTCTGTTTCCAGTCTGGCATAATGGTATTTGTCGCGCGATTGGAGGAAGTATTCCAGCTTTTGCCGCAAATCATCTTGGGTCTTCAGCCCAAAGCCCTTCAGCTCGACCAGCCGGTTTTCATTGCAGGCATAGAGCAATTCTCCAATGGTTTCAACTCCTAGCCCATCCCAGAGCGATTTGATCTTTTTGGGACCAAAGCCTTTGATCCCCAACATCTCGACAATGCCCGGGGGTGTTTTGTCCAGGTACTTTTGCAAAGTCTGCATATGGCCATTGTCCAGCAGTTCCCGGATTTTGCCACTGATGGCATTGCCGACCCCCTTGATCCCAGAGATTTCCTTGTCTGACATCTCAGCCAATGGTTCACCCAATTTGCGCAGTGTCAGGTAGGCATTTGAGTAAGAACGTATTTTGAATTTATTCTCTCCATGCAACTCCATGATCTTGGCCAATTGGTTGAAGGAATTGGCGATTTCTTTATTTGTCATCATGGCGCGAATATAGCCAGAAGCTATTGAAAATAATCCAAATTCTTCATCAATCGCTGGAATAAGCCGGTGGAGTCGGAGGCAAAATAGGCTTCGTTCATCGAAGAGCGCAACGCAAAGTTCGCAGGAGCTATCGGACTTTGGTAGAAAGCAACTTCCGCGCCCTGCGGCATATTATTGCCTTGTATCTTAAGGGTATGAGAAGGTGGACCGTCACCATTGAACCCATCGGCAAAGTCGCTACCACTCACATTTTCAAGGGTGGCCAAGAATTGCGCTACTTTGGCTGAATCAACTGTGCTGCCATCCCCTGCAAGCCATTGCCCGTTGGCTGACTTCCGAATCTGAAAGCTCGAACCAGGGCTGCTAAAATCGAGGGCAGTGACATCGGCTTTGTTGAGCTTCAAAAGGGTTTTATTCCGAAAGTTGCTGAATGCCTGAGACAGGCCCATGCTGGCCAAGCCATCCACCGCATAAATCTCCGGACCACTGGCCAGTCGAATGTAGGAAGTGGCAGAGCGGGTTTGTTGATTGAAATTGAAGCGCCCTACATAAAGGTCTGCCAGTGTTTTACCACCACCTTTAGCCACTACATGGGAAGCTGTGGCAGGATCAACTTCGTATTCCTCCCAGCGTTCTTCCTTTTTCGCAGTGATGCGGTCTGTTCGAATCAATTGTAGGTTTTTCAACAAAGAGGAAACCATCTGCGGCGCTGCTTTGGTGGAAATACCGGCGCGCGAAGCCATCCAATCGGCGCCATTCCTTTTGAGGCTAAAGGAAATGGAATCACCCTTTGGCTTAATGCTGATGTCATCCACCAAACTCGTATCGACCTTAACAATTTCAGGATCAAAACTGCGGACGCGCTTGCCTGGGAAAAACTTGGACAGCAAAAATATTCCAACCAAAACGACGAAGACGATTCCTAGAATTTTATTGTTCATTTTGTGCTATACATTTTGATGCCAATTGCCATGGACAGACCATCATCAGGCGTAGCGCTCCTGCATGCGCTTCATGCGAAGGTTGCGGCGACGCTGAGAACGGTAGAATCCATAAGCGATGACCAATATCAATGGCAAAAAGAAGTTGAGGTATTTATAAGTACTCCGTTCGCTGTCTTCCAAGTCTTCAATTGGACGAGAGGCCACCCCTTTGGTTCGCAAATCGATCAGACCCGTATCGTCCGACAGCCAATCGACACTGTTGACCATTAGGTTGATGTTGTCTGGACTTTGGCCGCGCCCCTGCGCTCCGCTGATGGGAAAGTCTCCGTCGCCAAACAAAACAATTCGAGAAGGTACATTCCCAACCAGATTGCCCTCCAAGACACCTCCTACAACGAGATTGGACATGGGAAAATCGGAAGGCCCAAACTTTTTATTCATCACATCGAAAAAGGTCGGAGCTTGCACCGTCCCGGCCCTTTCCGAGCTGTAAGCCACCGGCGTAAAGCGGGAGCTGGTGTCGCCACTGTAAGAGATGGAACTGGCAAATATCAAACTGACCTCCTCCAATCCCTTGGTGAGTGGATGGTCGGCAAAATTGCGGATGATGGGTAGGTAGGGAAATTCTACTGGTGTTTGTACGGTAAAAAAGCCTTGCTGCTGTTGGACCATTACGGAATTACAGGTCTTATCGATCAAGAAGCTTTGATTGACTTGCAAGCCTTTGGTTTGCAGCCAAGTTTCTAAGCCTGTGGTCACCAAGTTGCCTTGTGCCGTTGAAAGGTCGCCATCTACTGCATTCATAGCAACGAATAAATTGCCTCCACGGCTGAGGTATTCATCCATTTTACCAAAGTGATCCCCAGGGATGCTATCGGTGGGACGAACGAGCGCTACCGTTTTGAAGCGGGGCGCAATGCTTGCCTCCTGACTTAGGTCGAGCGCCTCGACATTGTACAGTACACTCAGTGCCTGATAAACCTGAACCAGCTCGTTGAGCGGTGGTTCGCCATGCCCTTGGATGATGCCGATGCTGGGTTTGTCTTTGACAGAAAGTTTTTTGATGGCTGTCGATAGGGAGTATTCCATCCCAATGCTGGACTGCACCACCGGCACGATTTCTTCTTGGTCCCCCATTTTCACAACCGCAGCCATATAGCCTTTTTTCTGTACTGCCTGATCTTTTTCCCGCACATTGAACAGTATCGGAGGAATTCGTTTTTGCGCCAATTGCTTTTCGACCTCTTCGTCCTCGTTCGGGTCGACCACTTCGTAATCGATGTAGCCCTTAGAACCACTGGCGTATTCCAACAAAAGGTCTTGAAAATCATTGCGAACTTTGGCGTATTGTGGTGGCAAGCCTTTGGTAAAATAGGCCGTCACCGTCACGGGGTCTTCCAAGTTTTTGACGATGTCTTTGGTTGCCCGACTGAGGGTGTATTGCTGGCCTTCAGTAAAATCAAAGCGCTTGAAAAATTGCTGCGAAAGCACATTCATCATCAAAAGAATACCAATAACGAGCAGAACTCTTGTATAGTTTTTCATGTGATTGGCGGATTAAGCTCTTTTAGCAATAATTTGTACGGAAAGGAGAATACCTATGGCAATAATGGAAAAGAAGTAGACCAAATCCTTGGTATCGACGACCCCTCTTTTCATGGATTCGAAATGCTGCCGAAGGCTTAGATTGTCAAACAATTCACCCATGAAACCAGTCATCCCACCGGCTATAACATCGAATAAAAAGTGGAAGAAAATACCGATCAAGAGCGCCAGCAAAAAGGCCACGATTTGGTTGTTGGTAATGCTGCTGGCAAAGAGGCCAATGCTGATGTAGGCGGCACTCATCAATAGCAAACTGAAGTAGCCACAAATGGTCGCTCCATGGTCGATGTTGCCCAACTTGGCAACGGTCACGTAGTAGGGCAAGGTGAAAGCAAGCGCAATCACCACCAGTAGAAAGCAGGCCAGGAATTTTCCCATGACCAACTGTTGATCCGTTACATCTTTGGTGAGCAGTAATTCGATGGTTCCAGTTTTTTTCTCTTCGGCCAACTGGCGCATGGTTAGGGCTGGGATGAAGAAAAAGAGGGTCCAAAACGCCACCCCGAAGAAGACCGAGAGGTCGGCTTGCTTGATGTAAAATATGTCGGCATTGCTGCTCATCCAGGTAAAGAAGCCGCTGAAGCCCAAAAAGGCGATGAGCAAGATGTAGGCAATGAGGGAGTCGAAGAAAGAATTCAATTCTCTTTTAGCGATGATCCAAATGCGATTCATGGATATGCAGTTTTACAAAAGAGGTTTACAAATCAGTTCATAGTCAGATCGCGGAAAATATCTTCCAACTTGGTTTCAATGGGGATGATTTCGCTTAGTAGCCACTTGTTTTTTACGCAAAGATCGAAGACATCCCGGTTGGCCGTCAGGTCGGTGTGGGACTGAAGTTCAAAGCGTTGCTGCACCGAATCCAGCACATCGACCATCGCCACTGAAGGGAGTTGTTGCAATGCCTCGTACACCTCGTCGAGCGCAGCATCCTCGATGCGGATGCGCAGGATTTGTTGCCCTTGGGCCTGTTTGCGAAGGGTGGCCGCCGTACCGTCAGCTACGATTTTTCCTTTGTTGATGATGAGGATGCGATCACAGGTAGCCTCCACCTCGGGCAAGATGTGCGTACTTAGGATGACCGTCTTTTGGCGACCAAGCTGCTTGATCAACTCCCGAATCTCAACGATCTGGTTGGGGTCCAAGCCCGTCGTTGGTTCGTCCAAAATCAATATTTCAGGATCGTGAATCATCGCCTGGGCCAGGCCGACCCTTTGTCGGTAGCCTTTGGAAAGTTCTCCGATCTTTTTGTGCTTCTCTACATCCAGTCCACAGACTCGGACCATCTCGCGTACTCGTTGTGGGATTTGGTCTTTTGATACCGATTGGAGGGCTGCACAAAATTCCAGGTAATCGATCACTGGCATATCCAAATAAAGCGGATTGTGCTCAGGCAGGTAGCCGATGTGGCGCTTCATGTCTTTGTCGAGGATGGATTGACCACCGATGAGGACGTTTCCTTGTCCGATGCTGAGGTAATTGGCAATCATTTTCATGGTGGTCGACTTTCCGGCGCCGTTTGGCCCCAGGAAGCCGAGAATTTCTCCAGTTTTCACTTCAAAAGAGATATTGTCTACCGCCTTTTGCAGACCATAGCTTTTGCTGAGATTTTGAATCTGTACATTCATCGATGAGCGAAGTTAAGGAGTAAATAAAAATCAGCGTAAATCAAGGCGACAGGCAGCTTTCATCTTTTGTATGCTCGTTTGGCAGCAATATTTCGACGAAATCTGCTGTCTGAGAACCTGTCCAAAAACCATTTACAATTGCTGCAAAATGCTTTTGATGGCTTCTCACAATCGGCTGCAAAAATAAAAAAAATTGGACTTTTGCAAATCTCCGCACGTAGATTTTTTTTAAGGCAGGAGCGTTTGTGAATTTTTAGTAAATCCAATATTTTTGCTACTTTCGATCGCGGATTTGAGGAGGTTGAGCGAGCTTTTGTCCGATCGTCATTTGTACCAAGCAAGCTAGATTAATTTAATTTTACATAGACATCAAAAACTTTAGTGTAATGAAAATCGCCGTTTCGTTCTGTTTTCTCTTTCTTTTATTGGCCTGTGGAAATTCTAATTCTTCCGGTGGGTCCTCCAATACCACGGTTGTCGACCTTGGCGGCTTCACGGTTGAAGCGCTTCCAGGCACGGCAGTGCAACGCGCCACCAAAAAAGACAATGCGGGTGTATTGCTGGAAGAGGGAAAAGTCTTGGATGGGAAGCGTTTCGGTACTTGGGTAACTTTCCACACCTCCAACAACCGCATCAAAACCATCACATCTTATGTAGAAGGCTTGAAGAGTGGTCGCTACATGGAGATGAACGATCGTGGGCAGGTAGAGTTGGAAGCCAATTATACCAACGATGTGCTGGACGGCCCTTGGATCAAATACAAATATGGCAGCCGCAAGTCTAAGGAGGTTCTCTACAAAATGGGCGTCATTGATGAATACTATCGCGAGTACCACAACAATGGCAAATTGATGAAAGACATCCAGTATACGAACGGCAAAATGAACGGCTATTTCAAGCAGTTCGACGACAAGGAAAAACTCCTCATGCAGTACGAATACAGAGATGGCGAAAAAGTCAGTGGCGGTATTGCGGCACCGGAAGAATAAAACCGACTAGGAGCTTTCTGCCTTGGTCACAATGAGTTTGAGGTAGGGCGTTGAGTCGTCGCGTGTATCCGTCGGATAAGGATAGATGTTTAGCAGGCGGTACTGATAGCCATTCACGGAAACCGACTGGCCGCACTTGCCATTGTCGGATTGACAAAGGCCCTTTGCCTCCAATTTTATTTCTTCCTGTTTTCCCTTTTGGGTAATGCGAACAGATGCGATGGCTTCGCCTTCCCGAATGCAATTCGTATTGAGTGGACAGCGGCTCTCCTCGAACTTGTGAAATAAAATTTGCACATCGGTCTTAGCTAGGGTGAGGGCTTGGTCCAAGTTCACCTGTAGGGTGTCTCCCAAGCTCGGTAGGTTGCTGGTTTCGCTGGGCTTATTTTTCTGCTTACAGGTTTGCAAACCAATTAAGAAGAAGCTGCATACAAAGAGAAGGACGAATTTCATTGATCTGAATTTGTTTGGCAATATAGCAAATTTATTCCACCTTGTGGCGGCAGCGCAAATGTCCTGCATTCGACGACGACTGCCGCAAGCCCTATGATCTTTAACTCGATCTCTTTCACGCTTTTTTTCCTCTTGTTTTTCAATCTCTATTGGTTGATAAACAGGAAGTTGCATCCCGGCTTTCGCAATGCTTTCACCATTGCTGCCAGCTACTTTTTTTACGGCTGCTGGGACTGGCGATTTTTGGGCTTAATCATCATCAGTTCTGGCGTAGACTTCTGGGTTGGGCAAGCTATGGGTAAGACGGAAAAGGCAAGCGCCCAAAAAGCCTTGCTGCTAGGAAGCCTGCTGGTCAATCTGGG
>JBCCSZ010000125.1:0-20757 GCA_039199225.1 Bacteroidota bacterium | reverse complement strand
GAATTTGGTCGAACCATCTTCGAAAATGGATCGGAAGGCACCGACCATGGTACGGGTGGCCCCATGCTAATTTTTGGTGAAGAGATCGGACAAGGATTCCACGGTACCCATCCCAACCTCAGAGATGTCGATCAATATGGCGATCCACTATTCGATGTGGATTTTCGACAAGTGTATGCAACCGTCTTACAGGACTGGCTTTGCGTTCCTTCGGAAGTAAGCGATTTCACTCTGGGCCAACCATTCGACAAAATCGATGGCATCGTTCCAACTGGCAATCCGCCCGTTGGTGCCAATGACAATGCCGCCCTACTGGGCCACAACACTAGTCCCGATAAGCCCAAAGTGATTCAAATCAAATTCTCTATCCGCCAACGCGGTCCAGTACGCCTCCAACTCATGGACAAGGCCGGACAACCCATCCGCACGCTCCTCAACGAATTCCGAGAGGCTGGTAGCTATATTTTTGAATTTGAACCTCGCAAATATTACCTGCAGGCAGGAAGTTATCTTTATCGACTCGATGCGGGTGGACAGCGGTTTGTTCAAAACATCGTGTTTTAGTAGAAACATGTTTAGGGTTGTCTTACAGCATCACCACTGGATCGGACCAAACTGTACATTGACTGCTTTCCAGAAGGTTGTTGCACCCTGAGAAAATACATACCATCGATCAATCTAAGTCTTGACCAGTCCAGCTGGATTAATTGTTCCCCTGGCTCTATCAAAAGCGTTCGGCTCTCCAATAATCTACCATTGCCATCTATCAATTGTAATTGGTACGCCCCTGGCTCTGGATCAATCAATCGGAGGTTGACAGAGTGGATGAAGGGATTGGGAAAAATCTCCAGGCGGACTGGCGCATCTAGTTTCTGCACCTCTGGTATTTCCGGAGGGATATCTGGCAATGAAGATTGTGCCTCAGCCCCCCTGAAAGCGTCGGACCACCACTGTCGCCACTGCATGCCAAGTCTCTGCCAAAAAGAAGGACTTTGCTCAACCGCGACTAGGCCCGTTAAAAAATGTGCTTGCTCCTCTCGGCTTATTGCATCAAGCTTCTCTGGCTCCAAAATGTCAGTCGGTGGTGGTATGCTGCACCTGAGCGGAACATCAATGTCTCCCATTAATACATGTGGTTCTATTTCTCCTATTAATTCTTGCCCTATGGTCGGTTGCTCCGTAGTTACGATGCCCACCTTGGAAGATTGATGGGCATTTTGAGCATCCAAAGTACCACCGGTCAGTAGACTGGCCAGTAGCAACCCTGCTGCTTTGTTGGTCAATGGATGGGCAGTAGCCTGAAATACGCGTAGTTTTCGGTCCAATTGAGAGGCGCGAAAACGACCGCAAAGGCGCTCACCCTGCGACTGTTTTTCCTCTAACAGATTTAGGATTCCAGTATCGGATAAATTGGTAAAGTCGAATACCGTTCTCTGACAGCTGTGGCAAAAGCGCCCTCGATCGACTTCGCTCATTGCTTCCCAATGCTCGTGGCAGGGTTTGGGAATGCTCACTTTTAATGGATGTTGCTTTTTCATAGATTTATAGATTTGTACAAATGGGAGATTTCATCAAAGACGGGCCAGCGTTCCTTTGCGTTGCAGAAACAGCTTGCCGCTTACCCAGCGACCCTCTTGCTCATAGGTCAGCAAATACAAGCCACTTGGCAGCTGGCCCAGTTCCAGTCTTTGCTTTTTACTGCCCAGCCACTTTATCCGTTGCAATATTTTGCCCGACAGGTCCGACACATACAGCCAATCGATGTTTTGATTGATTTCGATGGTTAGGATGCCTTGGCAAGGGTTGGGATAATATTTCCATTGTGCAGTTGGGTCAGGCGTTTCTTTGGAGGGTATTGTCGGCTGTACAATTTTTTTCTTCTCCCAAAGCATGGAAGGCTTTTGTAGGGAAGCAATGGTTTTGAGTTCGCGTGCTTGTTCATCGCACTTGGGGGCGTAGGTAAATTGGAAAAAGAGTCGTTGAAACAGGTCATTGAGTTTTTCGACCTCATATTGATCAGTTGTCGGTTCGAGGTGTGGATTGCCAATACCACTGTCATCGGTCAGAAAGGTGTAAGTACCATTGGTCAGTAGGGCCATCGAGCGCATTAGGTACTCAGTACTTTTGTCGATACCCGAGCAGGCCAAAGGAATGATTCGGATGCCTTTGGAAGCTGCCAGTTGAATGGTTTGCTGTAAGGATCGAAGGACAGAATCCTGCTGGTGGGGTGGTGCATCCAAAACCAGGAAAAGCATCCTGGAACGCGCTTGGTTGCTCCAACTCAATTTGTTCACAGCAACATTCAGGGCCGCATCCACAGCTTCTGGTATGTCTCCTCCGCCCTGTGCGTTGTTTTGCTTGATGAAGCGGATTGTTTTCTGTACATCGGAAGAAAAATCGGAATGCCGCGTCAGGTAAGCATCGCTATGATCGCGATAGAAAACGGAAGATAAGCGCAGCGACAGATCAGGTATGGAATCTTTGACTTTTTGGATGACATCCTTCAACTCTGTTTTTAGGTACCGAATCTCATCGAGCATCGAAGAGGTCGCATCCACCACAAAGGCAACATCCACCACCTCCGGCACCTCATAGTTGGCGGGAATTTCCAGCAGGTTCAAGCCTTTGTCAAAGGGCAGTACTTCCGAAAGGCGGTATTCCTGCGCTGCATATGCTACTCGAATGAAGAGTTGCTCTCTTCGAGCGGCACTATTTTTATTTGCAAAAACTTTGTTCCAGAGCTCCGCCTTACCAGTATTATCGGTTCGAGCCTCCCAGATCACCTTTTTTCCGCTTTGGAGAAACACCCTAGCATCCACAATCGGTAACCCATCTGTAGACATCAACTGAAAAGCATAGCGATCCAGCGGTTTAATCCCCCAACCTTCCTGGTACTCGGCCAGGTCTTCTTCTGCAATGTCATGCCACAACTCCCATTTACTAAAATCATTGATCTCTCCTGCAGTCAAAGTTCCCGCCTGAATGTTTGTCTCAAATGCTGAACCACCATCATAGGCCATCGCTACAGATTCCAACTCCATCACCTCAGGAGGTGCCATGGCCGCATCCTCTGCAGTGGCTAGGTGGCGACGCTTTTTTCGCTTACGCAAAAGATTTTTTAAGGGTTTTGCTTTTTCTATAACAACCATTTCACTCAATACAGCCCCCACCATCATCCGGAAGGTAAAAGGCCCATCCTTCACATCAACCGGCTGAATCAGCGATTCGTAGCCCGTGTAGTGAATCTCTAAAGTATCGGTGGATTTGGGAAGTATCAAGCTGAAATGACCATTCACATCTGTCATGCTTCGGAGTTTGGCATTGCGGGCCAAAATGGTAGCACCAATCAAAACTTCACCAGAATCATCTATTACCTGCCCACTCAGTTTATGGGATTGAGCAGTGGCAGCGTGTGCAAAAAAGAGTACAAACAAGAGGGAAAAAATCGTTGAGCTGGACCGCATACAAAAGAATTTAACAGTTTAGAATAAGGACTTCTCAACTGTATGGATGCAGCTCTGACAAAAAATGCATAAGGGGATTTGAAAAATTTTTAAAACCCTAGTCTATTCTTCTCCTTTCTCTTTCAAAAGGAACTCAAGTTCCTTCTTACTGGGGAGAACAGTTTGCTATTAAGTATGTAAGGTTCTTTGATCACATCTTGTGGATCACTTAGGATTTGCCCTTTTTTTCCCAGTTCTTTTACACTTTTCTTATCTGAACTCAAAGCCAAGCGTTCATAAAGCGCACTATCAAACTGCCTCTTTAACTCTCGGACCGACCATCTATTTGATTTACTCTCCAATTCGTAAAACGTTCTCTCATTGTCGTTTGACATTCTGATAAGGATTAAATAATGCGACCAACTCAACTGAAAATCAGTATTTTGTAATTCCGCAGACAGTGTCTGCGATTTTGAGTACACCAGGTAAAATTTCCTCATCTGCTCCAGATTTCGCGCTGAATATCCTCTTCCATACACCTCAGTCAATTGGCTGGAAAGCTGCTTTATTGTTTGTTTAGAATATTGGGCGCGTATCTCTCCTTTTTGTTCTTCTTCAACAATTAATCGCCCCAATTCGTAGTATGCAAATACCATCACATGATTGATACTTCTAATGACGCGCTTTTTTGCAGATTCCAGGATTTCCTTTGCTTTTTCTATGTAGTCGCTATCGTTTGTAATAGACATATCACTGTTTTTCAGATTTTAGACAAAGGCTAATTGGAATCATCCGTTCCCATCACCCCGATTAATTGGTCCATGCCTAGTTCAAAAAAGTCTTTTATGATCATACTGGTCCCTTGGGCTTTCAACTCGGCAGCCGAGTGGGTGGTTGTTACGCCGATGACCTTTGCCCCGGCAGCCAGGCCAGATTGTACCCCCACAATAGAATCTTCAATAACAATACAATCTTTGGCAGCGAGGCCGAGAGCCGCCGCCGCTTTTTGGTAAATTTGCGGGTGCGGTTTGCCTAGGGTCACATCGCCGGCATGGAGCACGGCTTGAAAGTAGGCTCGTAGACTCAGTCCATCCAGAATGAAATTGGCGTTTTCGATGGGAGCAGAGGTTGCAACGGCCATTTTGATGTCGTAAAGCTGTAGCAAGTCCAATAGAGGCAACAGGCCATTCAGTGCCTTGAGCCGGCCTTTGTACAGCTCGCGGAACAGAGATTCTTTCTCGTCGGCAATCTGTTGAATTTCCGCTTGTGTTGTGACGCCCATAAAATCCGGAATCCACTCGGAATTGGGTCGGCCATGCGCACGTCGATTGAGTGCATCCTGATCGTAGGGGATTTGATAGCGATCGAACAATCGGATCAAGGCTTCATTATGTGTGGGATTGGTATCGACGAGAACACCATCCATATCAAAGAGAATTCCGAATGCGGACATGCTTACTTTTTTTGGTACCTTGCGAAGGTAGATCAAAACAATGAAAATATGTTATACAGACCCCTTGGGAAAACCGGATTTCAAGTAAGCGAAATATCTTTAGGCACCTGGCAAGTAGGTGGGAAATGGGGAGACGATTTCAACGATGCCAATGCAGATCGCATCCTAAACCTAGCCATCGATAAAGGCATCAACTTCATAGATACTGCCGATGTTTACTCCGCTGGTATGAGTGAAAAGGCCGTCGGACGCGTCGTTCGCTCACGCAGCGAGCGAATCTATGTCGCAACCAAATGCGGTCGACAAATTCAGCCACACCTCGACGAGCACTACACGCCTGAAGCACTTCGTGGGTTTGTGGAAGACAGCTTGCGCCGCACCGGCTTGGAAACATTGGACCTCATCCAATTGCACTGCCCTCCCCGTGAGACATTTTACAGACCAGAAATCTTTGGCCTCTTCGACCGCCTAAAGGAAGAAGGAAAGATATTGAATTTGGGGGTGAGTATTGAGAAAATCGAGGATGGCATCAAAGCAATCAGCTACCCCAACGTCACTACCCTACAGGTGATTTTCAACATGTTCCGCATGCGGCCTGCCGATCTGCTGTTTCAACTGTGCAAAATGAACAACATCGGCCTAATCATCCGAGTGCCGCTGGCCAGTGGACTGCTGACAGGTAGGTATACAAAGGAAACCAACTTCGGTCCCAACGATCATCGAAACTTCAACCGAGATGGTTCTGCCTTCGATAAGGGGGAAACCTTTTCAGGTGTCGACTATGAAACGGGCTTGGAGGCCGTAGAATACCTGCGAAAGCTGTTTCCAGGTCAGGAAAACCTCGCACCTATTGCCCTGCGCTGGATTTTGATGTATCCAAATGTCAGCTGTATCATTCCAGGAGCCAGCCGGGAAGAACACTTGCTGTCAAATCTGAAGAGCATGGAACTTCCTCCCATAAACGAAGAGCAATGGAAGGGCATCATTGACATCTACCACACTCTCATCAGCAAGCAGGTTCACCACCAATGGTAATTTGGTATTTGTGAAGACCTAAGACTAGTTTACCCCTTGCTCCTGAAGCTTGGGTGGAATGCCGCGTGCCTTGATGAGCATGTACAACTGTCCATCCGGCTGGTAGAGTTCGAACATCGGATGGCCATTGAGCCCCTTGGTTTCGGTTACTTTCAAGTTTCTTTTGTTGAGAAATACCTCATTATTTTTAAGGAAGGTTTTGATGTGGATCGACTCTTTCCCATCTGTGGGTGTATACAAACAGTGGTAACGCCCTTTGATGTAAGAGCAATCTGTTTTTTTCAATCCCTTGATTCGCTTGTAATTCGTCAGAAAAGTAACCGGAGATTCCTTTTGTGCCTCGCGGATGGCTGCCACATCTTTGGCATTCATCTTCTCGTATTTCTTGATCTTCTTATTGAGTTTGGGAGATTTGCGGGCCGTCGTATCCAACGACAAAGTCATCTGGTCAGCCGAAGGGCTTTGTTGCGCAAGCGCATTTCCCCCAAAGCAAAAAGTCATCAAAGCAACAAGTGTACATGTCCAATTATAAATACGCATATCTAAAAATTTATTCTTTTGATTTATTCCTAAGCAGCAACTCTCGTCGAAATAGGCACTAACAGTATCCATCCCAGGAGCAGAACCGCCATTTGTCTTTACAAAGATAATGTCAACCATCAGACGATCCAAAAGCCTCAAAAGTAACGAAAGCAGCCCATCTCAAATTATGCATGGACGGAAGACGTCATTTATGGACAGATTCCGGATAGGCTTGTTCTTCATTCCGATGATTTTGTTATATTTAGCTCCTATTGTGATTTATTTCACCAAAAGCTCCTAACTCGAATATTTGTTGCGAAACTGTTGGCTCATCTCAGTGCATCCACTAGTGTGCAAGTTGGCAATTTGGGTTAAGAATCAGTACTAAAATTCGCGATTGGCTCACAGAAAGTAAATCGCTATTAATCATTGGCCGTCTAATGACCTAAAAGTAATTTCAAATGTTGAATCTCTCTGTCATCCTGGAAGATAGTTCCCGCCGTTTCCCGACAAAGAACGCATTTACCTTCATGACTACCAGCCTAAATTATGCACAAATCAATGGTGCAGCCAATCAGGTAGCCAACGGATTGAAGGCCACCGGTATTCGGCCGGGCGATAAGGTTGCGCTCAGTTGTTTCAATCTACCTTACTTTCCCATCATCTACTTCGGTATTCTCAAGGCCGGAGCGGTAGTCGTCCCTTTGAGCGTTTTGCTGAAAAAGGACGAAATCGCCTACCACCTGCAAGATAGCGATGCCAAAGCCTATTTCTGCTTTGTCGGCACGCCAGAACTACCTATGGGCAAGATGGGCTACGAAGGCTTCCAAGAGGCAGAAAATTGCGAAAAGTTTTTTATGATCCCCCCCCAGCCAACCGACCCCTCTCCCATCGAAGGAACCGCGACGCTGGGCAGCCTGATGGCCGGTCAGTCTCCCGTCTTTGAGACATACCCCACCCAGGCAGAAGATACCGCAGTGATCATTTATACATCTGGGACAACCGGCAAACCCAAGGGCGCTGAATTGACCCACTCCAACTTGCTATTGAATGCCGACCTATCGGCCAGATTATTTGAAATCAAAGAGCAAGACAACCAGTTGATCGTATTGCCACTCTTTCACATTTTCGCCATGACAGTGTTGATGAATGCCGGTGTGATGAATGGTGCTTCCAATGTCCTACTACCTCGCTTTGATGCAGAAGCTGTCTTTGGACTGATGCAACAACACGATATCACCATTTTTGCAGGTGTCCCCACTATGTATTGGGGGCTGCTCAACTACAAAGAAGAGAAATTCGACTACAAAAAGATCGCCGACACCCTGCGCATCTGCGTTTCGGGGGGCGCCTCTTTGCCCGTGCAAGTGCTGAAGGACTTTGAAGATCGCTTCCACGTTCCAATTTTCGAAGGCTACGGCATGTCTGAAGGCTCACCGGTTGTTACCTTCAACCACATGGACAAGGAACGTAAGCCAGGCAGTGTCGGTACGCCTGTGTGGGGTGTGGAAGTCAAATTGGTAGATGAAAATGATGAGGAAGTAGCAGTGGGTGAAAAGGGCGAATTGGTTTACCGTGGCCACAACGTGATGAAGGGCTACTACAAACGTCCAGAAGCCAATGCCAAGACCTTGCGGGGTGGGTGGATGCATTCCGGCGATGTGGCCATTAAGGATGAAGACGGCTATTTCTACATCGTTGATCGGACCAAGGATATGATCATCCGGGGTGGCTTGAACGTTTATCCGCGGGAGGTCGAAGAGGTCATGATGCAGCATCCGGATGTTTCCATGGTGGCTGTCATCGGCATTCCACATGATGAGTTCGGCGAAGAGGTCAAAGCTTGCACGGTGCTAAAGCCAGGCTGTACGCTGACAGAAGATGCCCTGAAAGAATGGACCAAAGAGCGGATTGCCGCTTACAAGTATCCTCGTGTTGTCGAATTCTTGGATGCCTTACCTACCAGTGCGACTGGAAAAATACTGAAAAAGGAATTGCGCAAAAAGGAGGTTCAGGCTTGATCCTTCTTTCTGGCCATCCGCCTTTTTGATCGGGCGCGCCCGATCAAAAAGGCGATCAGACATACAATGAGTACAAATGGCCATACATGAATCAGCCCCAAGGCAAAGCTCTGGACGCTCTTCCAGCCGCTGACAAACGCTTTTCCGGCCTTCGTCAAAAAACTTCGCTCTTTTACCATTCCTGTACGTTCCTGCTGCTGATAAATTCTAAGGTTAATGGTACTTAAACCAACCTTGTTGCGCAAGTAGCGCAAGCGCCCTTCTGCTGATTCGATTTCCTCTTGAATGACGCGAATCTTATCCTCTGCATTCAAAATATCTTCAACTGTTTTGGCTTTATCACGCAGAATGGCAATGTAGCGATCCCTCACTTCCTTCTTTGTTTTCAGACGAGTTTCCACATCCAAGTACTCCTCCGTGACGTCCGTCGTGCCGATGCGACGATGATCGATCCGCACAGCAATGGAAGAAAGCGCTTCCAGTAGTGGATCAAAATATTGCTGCGGCACCCGAATGGTCATCTCATAGGCGCTTCGGTAAGTATTGTTGTTGAGATTGGTTTCTGATAAAAAAGCCTGGTAGCGCTTCAGGCTGTCTTTAATCGCTAGAGCAGCTTGATCGAGTTCTGCCACTTCCATCAGCATTTCAGCATTCTTGATGATCTTCCGGTCGGCCATCGCATCCGGAGCCTCCATAGGTTGACTGGATTCGTCGCGGTCGAGGTCTACCGAAGATTTTGAAGCTTCCATTTGCATGGATTCATCCGCATTTGCCATCACGCCATCAAAGCCGCCTGGCGCATATTGACAAGACATCAAAAGAAAGAAACAGGAAACGATCCATACATTTTTCATATCGGGCTGTTTTTGGTTCATTGTATTTGCGATTAGATTAAAACTTCCATGATCGGGCCAAAGTAAATAGCCCGACACTTGATCAGATGCAAAAACCACAAACTTTGCACAAAGAGGCATCGACTTTTTTGCAAAAAACACAAAACTAAGATTAAATATTACTATTTTTATTCATAAGTAATTTTTAACGATGGCCTACTCTAAACCTCAAAAATCATTCAACAAATGAACAAAACCATCAAAAACCTCGTCTTGGAAGGCGGTGGTGTAAAAGGCGTTGCCTATGCTGGCGCACTGAAAGTATTGGAAGATCAAAACATAATGGCAAGTGTGGAACGTGTCGCCGGAACTTCTGCCGGAGCCATTACGGCCTGCCTTGTCAGCCTCCGCTATTCTGCAGATGACATCTCATCCACCATCAAGGGTATGAACCTCGGCTCATTCGATGATAAGGAGAACATCATAAAGAAAATTCATTATTACGGCTTGCATCCAGGTAATACCTTTCTGAACTGGATCAAAGGGCAGATTGCCAATGCTGGTCATGGCTTTGGGGAAAACGCCACCTTTGAGGACTTTAAAAATGCCGGTTGCCGGGACTTGAGAGTATTCTCCTGCGATATTTGTACACATACGGTGCAGGAGTTTTCCTTCAAAGCAACGCCGAAGGTTGTTGTAGCAGAAGCGGTCCGGGCCTCCATGTCGATTCCTTTGTATTTTAATGCTTGGAAATTCACCAACGACAATCCAACAGATCATTTGTACGTAGATGGTGGCATGGTGTACAACTATCCGATCACAGCCTTCAGCGATGTTGACCCCGATCAGGTCGAGACGCTGGGTTTGCGTTTGGAAGATGTGAATAACAAAAGGGAGATTTCCAAATTCGGATATGGCCATTGGGGTGAGTATGTCAAAAATACCTTCGAGACTTTAATGGCTGGCCAAACCATTGACTTTCACCGAAATGAAGATCAAGTGGCCATAACCATTATCATCGATGACCTCGGTGTGAAAGCAACAGATTTTGACATCAGCGATGAGACGAAAAACAATCTAGTAACCTCCGGAGAAACGGCCACAAAAAACTATCTGGCCAAACATAGTTCAACGGTAAGTTGAACGCTTTCATCGCTTGTATGGATTGAATCCTTCTCTGGCTCGCCCGGCTCCAAAGGCCGTTCTGGGGGCATTTCTGCTATGTATAAATACAAGAAAAAACCAACCTAAAAAAGAAAGTAAATGAGGCAAAAAAAGTAAAAAATCAGTTGAATATTCGCGCCTAAACCACGACACTCAAACTACTTGGCCGACTGTTCCTCAAACCACTTTTTGATAAACATCCGATGGTAGCGCAAGCGCGAAATGGCATTGGGCTGCTTGTGGTCGCCATTCCAGCAATGCTCCGCCCGATCGCCATAGTCGACCTCTCCATCATAGTAGGGCTGGGTCTGTTCGAGGAAATCCTCCATTAAGTAGACCGCATTGTTGAGGTAATAATTGTCCATGTCTCCACAGTAGATGTGAATCTTGCCTTTCAATTTGGGTCCGAGCGTCTTCCAATCTCGTTTGAGAATATAGGCCAGGTCGTAGTTTTCCTTCCAATAATTGGCAACCTCCGGATCGATAACACCGCTTTTCTTATCCCACAGCCGCTTGGGGTAACCATCCGCTCCGACCGGCGAATAGACAGCCTCCCAAATGTCAAACTGGTCACCAGAGCGATTCTTGGTTCCCAGAGCCAATTCCCGCAGGTTCATACTGCGAATGGTCGCTGTGACCTGCCCGAGATAATCCCGGCGGCCCGGCCGCTCTACCTGCCGGAAGTCTCCTTCGACAAAGTAGGCATTTTTGTCCTTGTAAATGTCGACCAACAAATAAGCCCTGAAGTCAATAGGGTCCGGACAGGCGGCGTAGCAGCCGTTGTACTCGTCGGGATAAAATACCTGCGCCGCCAGCGCTTCCCAGCCTCCCGTAGAACCACCATACAGAGAACGGGCTTCGCCCTTGCCGATCCCCCGGAACGTCTTTTCAATGTACGGAATCAGCTCATAGGTAATCGCATCACCATACGGCCCCAAGTTGGCAGAGTTCACCGCATAGGAATCGTCGTAGAACGGGTTGGCGTGTTGAATCTTGATGGCCAGGACCCTTGGAAAGTCCGGACTGGTCCATTCCTTGTAAAAGTCATAGGCTTCTTGCTGAACAATCTTATTGTATCCCTCCAACTGAAATCGCCGGCTGTAAGTAGGCTTGAGGTTGGGGTCGGGTGGGTCCGTTCGGAAGCCTCCAAAGTCGTACGGAAAATGCCCATGCATGATGGCCAAGGGATAACGACGCTCCGGATACTCGTCGTAGCCTTCTGGTAAAAGAACATGCGCACCCAGGTACATCGGCCGCCCCCAAAACTTGGTCAGCAAGTCACTCTGTATGCGAATGTGCTTGATGTATTTGGTATCCTTGGGAGGCTCGATGGGTGGTATCACCTGGTCCAATACCAACTTGATGACTTGCCCCTCGCCCTTTTGGATACTTATCTTTCTGGGCGTACTGTAAAGGTTGCCTGGTGCTTGGTTCCAGTGCTGCCCTTCTCCTCGGTCCATCGGAAACTTAACCGTATGCCCGTCTGAGCGCTTGAAGGTTTCGTATTCGTGCAATAGGGCTTGGACAAAATATTCCCCCGAAGGCACTTCCTGCAAGTTCTCAATCGGATACCCATAGGCATCCCTGCCTACATATTGGATCATTCCCAACTGCCAATTTTCCACATCCACTCCAAAGACCAACTGGGTATTGGGGTAATCGCTGATTTGAAAGCGCGGCTCCTGCCCTTCTATGGTCGACAGCAAGAGCAAAAGTCGACCATCGTGCGTCTTCTGTTCACTGTTTTGAGGTAGCTCTACAGAAAAGGTCAGCGCTCCTTCCTGCGCTTCTAAGTCGATTGCTGTGAGCAATGATAAAGTTGTAAGGCAAAGAATGATAGTAGGCAATTTTTTCATGTTCCAATATTTAGTACAACAAGGTACAAAGTCAAATTGTAGAATCGATGATTCACAAGGACCTACTTCGTCCCATTAACCATTTTAAGCAGCTTGGGATGAATCGGAAATGAAGTACTTGCGTATATTTGTACAAAGTAAGTCAATGCACGACCAACCGCTGACAGACGCACAACTACTGGAAAGGATAAAAGCCGATGACAAACTGGCCTTTCGCCAGCTCTTCGATCGCTATTATCACTACCTACTTGTGACCGTCAATAATGTCACGGGAAAACCGGACTTGGCCAAAGACGCCGTGCAGGAGGTCTTCTTCAATTTCTGGAAAAAAAGACACACCATCGACATCCGGTCTGGTGTCAAGCCTTACCTGCGTAGAGCTGTACTCAACCGAATATTCAACATCATCAAGGCTCGTAAGCTCGACTACATGGAATCGACCGACCTTCCAGAGCAAGTCGACCTGTCGGACAATCCACAGACAAAACTGGAATCGAGTGACTTGGACAAGATCATCCAGGCAGCCATTGACCAATTGCCGGAAAAGTGCCGCGTGGTATTCATCCTCTGCCGCGTGGAAGGATTGCCACACAAGGAAATTGCCGAAAAGCTGAATATTTCAACCAAAACCATCGAAAACCAAATGACAAAGGCATTGAAACTGCTGAAAAAGGCCATACAACCTTATGTGTCTAGAGATGTGTTGAGTTTGCTGTTTCTCCTTTTTTTCCACTAGGCATAGGGGAATAACGTCGATGAGTTGTCTAGTAATCGAATGTTTTTTTTCAAATCAGGTGGCTAATGGAATTCCCCACATGATCCTAGCCTTACTACTTAAAAACAATGGATGAAGATTTTTACATAAACCTACTCTATAAAAAGCTGGACCAGCGCATCGGACCGGAGGACGACCTCCTTTTGCAGAATTGGCTAAAGGCTTCCGACGACCATCGCCTCATCGCTGACAGCATCGAGAAAGTCTGGGAGGCAGGTGGCCGATATAAAAAGTCGATCGAAGTTAATTTGGATGCAGAGTTCGAACAGCTGACAACACGCATTGAGGCAGACGAAACGAAGATTGAAAGGATCACCACGCCAAAGGCCGTCAAAAAGGAAAATCCGGTTGTCAAGCTTCAAGTCTTGTGGCGCGCGGCTGCCGTCATCGCCCTCTTAGTGGTCTTTGCCCTGGTCATTCGCAACTATCTAAGTCCTCAGACAGCTCCCTGGCAGGCGGTGGCTACCACAGATACACAGGAAATACTGGACTTGGCCGATGGCAGTAAAGTCTGGATCAACAAACAAAGCAAGTTGGAATATCCAGAAGCTTACGCTGGCAACGAACGCCGGGTCAAACTACAGGGAGAAGCTTTCTTTGACGTTGCAAAGGATGCCAACCGCCCTTTCATCATCGAGACAAGCAAAGGCCGCGTTCAAGTACTTGGTACCTCCTTCAATGTGCGAAGCCTCGCAGAAGAACAACAGCTAGCGGTGGAAGTCCACACTGGCCTGGTCCGCATTCAATCAGTAGATGAACAGCAATCCATAGAAGTAGCAGCGGGTGAAACAGCCATCTTGGATGTACAAACTGGTCAATTCCAAAAGACCAAAGACCTTTCGCCCAACGCAGCGGCCTGGCACAACAAACGCCTCGTATTCATCGATGCACCATTAAAGACCGTCTTAGAAGACCTCGAACAGTACTATGGCATCAACCTAAAACTTGACAATTCACAGCTTGGCGAATGTCCCTTCACTTCCACTTTCAACGACGCCAAGGTCGACGACATCCTTCAGTTGATCAAGGGCGTATTTCAGCTTGAGTACAGCAAAAAGGACAAGCTCATCGAATTAAAAGGTGGAAATTGCCAATGAAAAAATGGTCCTTACTATTCTTAGTCGGCCTTTTTATGGCTAGCGGCCAACAACTGTTTGCCCAAACCCCTTTAGACAAGCGCCTGGACTTCAAAGCAAAGGGCGTATTGATCAAGGATGCCTTACTCCGCTTATCCAATGAAGCACAAACAGACATTGCCTTTAGCAGCCGCTTTTTTCCCGAAGATGCCCAAATAAGCATCCGAGTCAAAAATACTAGGTTGGAAGACATCCTGCAACGCATCCTCCAGGGATACGACATTTCCTACCAACTGCTCAACAAGCAAATTTATCTATACCAAAAGCCACCGCCTCAGACCCGTCAATACACCATCAGTGGCTACCTCAGCGACCAGCAATCCGGAGAGAAGCTGATTGCTGCTTCTATTTTTGCAAGCAGCCATCAAAAAGGAACCATTACCAACGAATATGGTTTCTACAGCCTGACCTTGCCCGAAGGCTTTGTTGAACTGCGAATCAATTATCTGGGTAGCGAGGAAATTGTTAAAACCCTAGAGTTGAACAGCCCACAAAGATTGGACATTCAGTTGGAATCCATTATTCAGCTGGAAGAAGTCGTCGTTCGACCACCCTTGGAGGGGCAGGCACTCAGCACCCCTATCCAAGTGGGCGATCAACTACTGGCTGGCTACCAAAGTGTCAGTCCAGACCTTGGAGGGGAAAAAGACATCATCCGGACGACCCACCTGCTGGCAGGCGTACAGACGGGCGCCGATGGCCTTGGTGGCATCTATGTCAGAGGCGGAGAGAGCGGCCAGAATCTGATGTTGTTAGATGGCGTACCGATTTACAATGCCAACCATCTACTGGGCATGTTTTCCATTTACAACTTCGGGGCTGTCAAAAGCGCCAAGCTGCTAAAGGGACATTTCCCGGCCCGCTATGGCGGAAGAATTTCTTCGATTTTCGATGTCCGGACCAAGGACGGTCATCAAAACCAGTGGCATGCAGATGCGGGTATGGGATTGATGACGGCTAGGGCCACTGTAGAAGGTCCATTGCCCGGCAAGAAAGGTTCGATCATTGTGAGCGGTCGAAGTACCCATTGGGATTTTTTGACCAAGCCCATTTTGGAAACCACCTATTTTACAGAAGACATCGGTGGAGACATAGCAGACTTTCAATCCCGCTACAACTTCCACGACTTCAATGCCAAAGTCAACTGGAAATTATCTCCCTCCGATCAGTTGTTTTTCAGTTATTACAATGGCAAGGACAGCTATGAGGCGGAAGGAGAAGAAGAAATCATTTATGAGGATGGCGAAATAGAGAACAGCTACGCCGAAGTTGTACTTGGCTGGGGCAATGAAGTGGCGGCCCTCCGCTGGAATCACCTTTTCAGCGATCGACTTTTTTCCAATACAACGCTGTCCTACAGTCTGTACGATTTTCAATCGGCAGTCTTCAGCGAGTTGGAATCCAGTTTTATTTCAGAATTGGAATTTTATTTTTTGGAATACCAATCTCAAATCCGGGATTTCTCCCTCCAATCAGACTTTGAGCGCATTCTAAATCCCAAGCATTACATGCATTTTGGCGGTGGCCTCATTCACCACAGACTTCGTCCCTACGCTGTAGAATTGGACGAAATCAGCATCGAGTTGGAGCCTGGATCAGAAGAGTTGGATTCCATCGACTTCGAAAGCCTCAACGATTTTGTGGAAGCCCCTCAGCTGAACTCTAGTGAAGCATTCGTCTACTTTGAAAATGAAATGCAACTGGGCAGCCATTGGCAGATCAATGCAGGTTTGCGGCTCTCGGCGCTGTTCGAAGAAAGTGAAAACTTCCTCATTCCCGAGCCTCGTTTGTACGTTCGCTACAGCCCGACGACCAAGTGGCAGTTTCAGGCTTCTGTCAGCCGAATGGCGCAGTATCTACACAAGGTATCCCCAAATGGCCTCAACCTTCCCAACGACATCTGGATAGGCTCCTCTGAATTGTTTGCCCCTCAGAAATCCTGGCAAACAGAAATAGGACTGCAATACAAGCCGGCCAATGGTTGGGTCATACAATTGGACGCCTATCAAAAAAGCATTCAAAACTTGCTCTTAATCGATAGTGAGGTCGAAACCGTTTCCAGTGAAGAAGAATTGGACGCCTTCATTTCACCAGGAGATGGACAAGCCTACGGCATCGAATGGAGCTTGCGCAAAGAACAAGGGCAAACCGGCGGCTGGCTCAACTACACTTATGCAAAGTCGACCCGACAATCCGACTTCGTCAACCTTTCGCGCACCTACAATTTTCAACACGACAGCCGCCATTTCGTCAAGCTGTTTTTATTTCACCGCTTCAGCGATCGACTGAGCATCGGCCTCAATTGGCTGTACAACAGCCCCAAGCCTTTTTTAGCCATCACACAAGGAGACGATTTTTTCAGCACACTCCCACTGGCCTTGACGCCCGAAGGACAGAGAAACAGCCTTCGCGGAGATGCCTACCACCGAATGGATGTCAACCTAACCTATTTGTGGAAACAACGAAAACTGCAACATACCTTCAAGTTGGGCATTTACAATGTTTACAACTTTGAAAATACCGCCTTTCACAGAGGGGATCGGGATGCCGATCTTTCAGATATAGCTCCTGTATCCATCATCGGTTTCATGCCTTCGATCTATTATCAAATAAAAATTTAAAAAAAATTTTGCTGCCGTAGGGGAATCGATTCCGACACTTGTCTAGTAATCGAAAGCATCCATAAAAAGCTAATCAATAGTTGATACAGACATAATCTAACATCCAATTAATTTTTATCCGAGCATATATTGGCCGGCTTGTAAAGACAGGCACGGCACAGAAAACTTATTTCTCAACACTAAAAAAAATTCCAATGCACGACACGAAAAAAAGCATCTTTAAATTCAGCACCCTTCTCTTTATTGCAATCGCCTTTTTCTTCACTGCCTGCAAAAAAGACAATCTGAATGACCTCAAATCTTCTGCACCCAACAACGGACTGGTGGACAACCAAAATTCTGACCGGAGCATTTTCCGCCTGCAACGGCAGCACCAGGACACCAGCCAAACAAGCACAGATGGACAGGAAGAGGAAGAAGAATTTCTCTGCTTCGACCTAGTTTTCCCACTGACCGTTGTACTACCCGATGGCGGCGGCAGCCAAGTTGTCAACAATTATGAAGAATTGGAAATGGCCATCGACGCCTGGTATGAGCAAAACCCCGACTCGGAAGAAGACCCCACCTTCGAATTCCCCATCGACGTAGTTTTGGAAGACAGTACCCAACAGACGGTTCAGAATGAAGATGAGCTGTGCGAATTGTGGGATGCTTGTTTTGAGGAAGAATGGGAAGAAGAAGAGGAAGAGTTCTGTTTCGACATTGTCTACCCTGTTGACCTGATTTTACCAGATGGTAGCACCGTAAGTGTGGCAGACGACGAGGCACTCTACACCGCTGTGGAAGATTGGTACGAGGCCAACCCAAATGATACGACCGATAATTTTGCTTTCAATTACCCCATCGATGTCATACTCGACGACGATAGCCAGGTGAGCATCAATAGCAATGAAGAGTTGGAAGAATTGGTGGAAAGCTGTGAAGAAGAGTTCCATGAAGACTGTTTCACTTTTAACTTTCCGATCAGCCTTACGCTGCCCGATGGCAATGTCATCACTGCTCAAGACGGACCTTCCCTCGAAACCCAATTGGATGCTTGGTATGAAGCCAATCCAGACAGTGAAGACGACCCAACGCTGAACTACCCGATCACCATTACATTGGAAGATGGCAGCACCCAGGAAATCAATGATGAAGACGCGTTCGAAGAAGTTCTTGAAGAATGCTATGGTGAAATCTGCCCGGAGGAAGAAGAGCGCCTGGTTTTACAGAACCCACGCACGGCGGTACAGAAAGCAGCCATCGGATTGCGCCCAGGGCAATAGTAAGATATGAGGGAGTCTTAATGGCTTCAAAGTTTATAAGGTTTTTTTAGGATAGTCAACGCAGTGATCCCGGTTTCCCAAAAAAGGAAATCGGGATTTTTGATTTTCCGCCAAATTTGGTTCAACTTGCAATGGAAGGTACAAATCGAATCATTTAGCTATGTTGCCCCAGGCGATTTTCATTACCAGCTCCATTTTATTCAGCCCCATTCTGCCCTTGCTGGCCATTAAGGGTAAAAAGATCAAAGAGAAGATGCCCAACTTGCCGGATGCCGGGCCTCCCTATTCCAGTCCGCAGCAAGATGACAATGGACTGCGTATTCTGGGCCTAGGCGAATCAACAATTTCCGGGGTAGGCGTAGCGAAGATGGATCAAAGCATCACCGCTTACATCGCCCGGAGGTTGGAAGAACAGCTCAATCAAAGCGTTCGCTGGGAGGTCGTCGCGCGAAGCGGCTACACGGCCCAGCAGGTTCGGGAAGAATTGGTTCCTAAGATTTCAGACACAAACTACGACCTGCTCGTCATCGGCTTAGGGGGCAACGATACCTTCAAACTCACCAGCCCCAACCGCTGGAAAAAAAATCTTCACTTATTATTGAAAGACCTTCGCCAGATGGGCCTGACAGCCCCCATCGTATTTATGAATGTCCCTCCCGTCCATGAATTCCCCATCTTTCCGTGGTACCTCAAACTAATTTTAGGCCGCCTGGTCCGCCTCCACGGCTACGAATTACAGAATGTCGTTCGAAGACACGAAGATGTGTACTACATAAAGGAAAAGGTCTTTCTGGAAGATATGAAGCGCAAAGTCCCCTACCCGACCCGCACCCGAGACTACTTCAGCGACGGCGTCCACCCCTCTGAATTGACCTACCGACTCTGGGGGGAAGACATTGCCGACTACATCCTTTCCAAAGGGGTTTTGTGATATCCATTAATTCCCCCTACCTTTGCGCCTCATTTTCAGATGTGGATCGCCATTTGGCGTATTTCTCCATATGCTGATGTAAACTTCTCTTTATGAACGAATTTGCGAGCCTGGGTTTGTCCGGGCCATTGGTAGAAACAATTGAGGCGCTTGGATTTTCCGTTCCGACCCCCATCCAAACCAAAGCCATACCCGAGCTTTTGAATGGTGATACCGACTTTGTAGGGCTGGCCCAAACCGGGACCGGAAAAACGGCAGCTTTTGGGCTGCCATTGATCGAAAGGGTCGACACCAATGACCATCGCACGCAAGCGCTCGTGCTGGCTCCTACCCGGGAGCTGTGCCTGCAGATTGCCAAAGAACTGATGGCCTTTGGTCGGCATCGCAGAGCCCTGCGCATCACGGCCGTCTACGGAGGAGCAGACATCAAGCGGCAAATGCAGGAGATCAAAAAGGGAACGCAAATCGTTGCGGCTACTCCCGGGCGCCTGCGCGACCTGATGCGTCGCAAGGCCATCAACATCAGCGAAATCCAATTCGTTGTGCTGGACGAAGCAGACGAAATGTTGAACATGGGCTTCAAGGAGGAGATCGACGAAATCCTGGAGGATACACCAGAGGACAAACTGACTTGGCTGTTTTCGGCCACCATGCCCGACTCCGTCCGCCGGATCGCTCGCAACTACATGAGCAATCCACTCGAAATCAGTGCAGGCGAACGCAACACTTCCAATAAAGATATTTCCCACCAATTTGTCTGGACCCGGCCTTCGGAGCGCTACGATGTGCTTCGCCGCTTCATCGATGCCGATCCCGATATTTTTGGCCTGGTCTTCACCCGAACCCGACGGGATGCCGGCGAGCTGGCTGAGCGCTTGTCCAACGACGGCTACAGCGCCGATGCCATCCATGGCGATCTGAACCAACGGCAGCGCGACCGGGTGATGGATCGCTTTCGCACCAAGAAGGTTCGCTTGCTCATTGCGACAGATGTGGCCGCCCGAGGAATCGACGTACAGGACATCAGCCATGTTTTCCATTACAACATTCCGGAGGACATGAATTTTTACACCCACCGAAGCGGCCGCACCGGCAGAGCCGGCAACAAGGGGATTTCCCTCATCTTGGCACATCCCAAGGACAAGCGGCTCATCCAAATACTGGAAAGGCGGCTGAAAGTACGCTTCGAACCGGCCCAAGTCCCAAGCAGCCATGCCATACTCGAAAAGCGACTGAATAAGTATTTCCGCAAGGTCAAAGAAACCGTTCCAGACGACATCCTAGATGATTTTTTACCGTCCATTATGAACGAATTGGAAGAATTGACCAAAACGGAATTGATTCATCGATTGGTGTCGTATTCTTTTCGCAAGTCCCTGAAGACTTTCCGCCAATCCAAGGATTATGGCCGGCAACAGGGTTTCGATCGGGACAAGGGTCGAAGAAAAGATCGAACGATCGGCGAACCCAGCCTATATCGAACCAGTGGTCGAGGTAGACGACTGTTCATCAACATCGGTCAAATGGACGTTTCTGGCAAAAAGGAACTGCTCGACTTACTATCTCAAAGTGGCGGCATTGCCCGCTCGTCCATTGGAAAGCTGGACATGAGCCGCAAGCACACCTTCTTCGATGTAGAGGAGGAAGTGGCGCCTAAACTCATCAAAGCCTTTCGCAACAGCACCATCGACGGTCGGGCCAT
>JBCCSZ010000124.1:0-20983 GCA_039199225.1 Bacteroidota bacterium | reverse complement strand
CAAAGCTTTAAGGAGCTAAACGTAACGTATGCCGATAGTACCTTCTTTGAAATTTTTCCACTGCAGCTACTGGAAGGAACGACCCAAAAAGCGCTGGTACGCCCTAATACCATCGCCATTTCCCGGACAGCCGCCGAAAAATATTTTGGCTCCCACCAACTGGCATTGGGCCAAAACCTCATACGCGACGACAATGTCACTTACCAAATAACTGCCGTTTTTGAAGACATTCCTGTCAATACGCACTTTCAAACAGATTTTCTAATAGCTATGAATGGCTATGAAGGAGTAGAAAACGCACCTCCTTTTTGGGCAGCCAATAATAACTTTTTTACCTACTTGAAATTGCGACCAGGGACAGACCAAGAGGCATTCTATCAGAAATTCCAATCCTATTCGCGCGAAAAACTAGAGTATACTGCCAACCAGCTGATGGGTATGACCCTAGAAGAATTCGAAGCGACAGGCCAATATGCAAGGGTGAAGTTGCAAGCCTTGAAAGACATCCACCTGCACTCACAACTGGAATATGAAATGGCGCCAAATGGCAACATCCAATACGTATGGATTTTTAGTGCCATTGCCTTTTTTGTCTTGATTATTGCCTGCATCAATTACATGAATCTAGCAACAGCCAGCTCAGCAACGCGTGCCAAGGAAATCGGTATGCGAAAGGTGCTTGGCGGCCGCCGGTCCAATATCATCTGGCAGTTCCTGAGTGAGTCGATGCTGGTTACGGCAACGGGCTTTTTGTTTGCCATCAACCTAGTCAACTTCGCGCTTCCGTGGTTCAGCGAACTAACGGGGACGCCCATCCAATGGCCAGACAACCTGCTGGGCGTCGGACTCTGCATCCTGGCAGCCTGTCTTTTAATCGGCTTAATCGCAGGAAGCTATCCAGCGTTTTTCCTGACAACCATCAATACCATCCGGACCCTCAAAGGGCAATTGTCTGGGCAGTCCAAACACGGAGGCATTCGCAGTGCATTGGTCGTCTTTCAATTTGTGACCTCTACGGCCCTCATCATCGCTACCATCTTGGTTTACAATCAACTGCACTACATACAAAACAAAAAATTGGGCTTCGATAAAGAGCAAGTACTCATCATTAATGAAACCTATGCACTAGAAAACAATATTCATTCCTTCAAAAATCAATTGCTCCAATCTCCGGATGTGCAAAGTGCAACCATCAGCTCCTTTTTGCCAACGCCATCCAACAACAACAATACAACCTTCAATAAAATACGGGCCTTCCGTCAAGATCAGACGCTCAACCTACAGCAGTGGACCGTCGATGAAGATTTTGCCAAAACCCTCGATCTGGAATTGGTAGAGGGTCGATTCTTCGATCCCAATCGGCCAGCCGATAGCATGGCTGTGGTATTAAATGAAACGGCCATTAGAAAGCTAGCTTATGACGAGCCCCTTGGCCAAGAAATCTACCGCATCCGGGGCAACATCGCAGCAGAACCCAAGCCAGAAGATTTCGATGCCTACAAAATAATTGGTATTGTCAAGGATTTTCATTGGAACACATTGCGGGACAACATTGGCGCCTTGGGAATCCTTTGGGGACCAAGTTATGGTAAAATTAGCCTGCGCTACAATGCTGCCAGCAGTGCTGATGTAATTGCCTTGGCAGAAAAGAATTGGCGGGAAATGGCCCCTGGTCAGCCCTTCTCCTATGAGTTCATGGATGAAGCCTTCAGCAGCATGTATCAATCAGAGCAGAGAGTAGGTAAACTAGCCATGATATTTGCTATGTTGGCCATCTTCATTTCTTGTTTGGGCCTGTTTGGCTTGGCCAGCTTCATAACAGAACAGAGAACCAAGGAGATCGGCATCCGCAAGGTATTGGGCGCCTCCGTCGCTGGTATTGTTACCTTGCTTTCCAAGGATTTCTTGCGGCTGTTGTTGATTGCATTCGTGATCGCTTCGCCACTTGCCTGGTACTTTATGGATAAATGGTTGGAAAACTTCGCTTACCAGATACAAATCCAATGGTGGGTTTTCGCACTGGCCGCTGTGACCGTCTTGGTCATTGCCTTCGCCAGCGTTGGTTTGCAAAGTGTCCGAGCAGCCATTGCCGATCCTGTGGACAGCCTCCGAAATGAATAAATTAGATCAAACCAAAGATTATGCAGACAGTCCAAGACAAAAATCTTGGGCTGTTTTGTTTTCAACCACCAAGAAATCATGTTGTAGTAAGCGGAAAGCGCCTTCAAATCTAATTAGACGAACTGCTGGCAAGCTAAAAAACAAAAGCCCGGCGATTTGCCAGGCTTTGGTGACCGAGCCGGGGCTCGAACCCGGGACCCTTTGATTAAAAGTCAAATGCTCTACCAACTGAGCTACTCGGTCAAAACATTGATAAACAGAGAGTTATCTCTTCTTTCGCTTGTAATATTTTACGCTTGATTTCTTTCTTATTACAAACGAGTGGCAAAAATAGTTCAATCATACGACTTTTCCAAGCTATCTGTAAAAAGAAATTTTATCATTTAAATTCCTTTTACGCCTATCTCTTACCAACTGCACAAAAATCTCAAAAAATTTACAATATCCCAAAATCAATAGGAGACAAATATCTTGATTTATCATTCGGCTACTCTACACAACTATCCCGATTGAGATGGGAAACATCTACTTTTCAGGAAGGCACCTGAGCCAATTCCGTCGCACGAATAAAGGCGTCAAAGTCGGAATAATCCTGCAATACGTGGGAAGCACCCATTTCCAGCAACAGCCCTGCATCTCCCTTGCGGCGAATGCCTACGAAGGGCATGGCTATATTGCGGGTCGTACGAACATCCCAGGGGGCATCGCCGATGTAAACGATGCGCCGGATGGATTCCTTTCTTTGATCAACTTCGTCTAGCACCTCTTGGATGATGTCTTCGCGAGTGGGTTTACCGTCTGCAAAGCTCATGATAAGGTCATTGGTCGGAAGTTGAATGTGAGACAATTTTACCCTGGCTGGACGTTCCCAGCCGCCAGTAGCAATGCCCACCAGGTATTGGCCGTCGGCCAGCAAGCGTTCAACTGTTTGGCAGGCAGCAGGTACCTCCCGAAATTCGTCTGGCTTTTCCAGTCGCCGCTGACAAATCAAGTCTACAAAAGCATCCTGAAAAAGGTTTACCTCTTCGGTGGTTGAAGGCCGCCCAAACTGGTCCTGAATGACCGTATCAAAGATTGTTGTATCCGACACATGGGGATAGTTGTGCCAATCGATGGATGGGAAAGCTTTTCCATATATGCTTTCATAAGTATCGGCAAAACATTGGCTGTCGATTTTATTGGAATACAGTAGGGTTCCGTCGATGTCAAAGATGATGAGCGTTTTCAATCTTTCAATTTTTTTTCAAGTTCGTGAAGGCGCTTATACAAAGCAGGCAGCTGTTTGAAAACCGCATAAGCTTTTAAATAGTCGGCATAAGGCAAGGCCGGCGAACCATAGACCGCCGAATTGTCCTGTTTGATAGGGGCTGCCACACCACTTTGAGCCTGAACCTTTGAACCATCTGCCACCTTGATGTGACCAACAAAGCCCGCTTGGCCACCAATCATACAACGCTTGCCAATCCTGGTGCTGCCCGCAATGCCCGCTTGAGCAG
Source organism: Bacteroidota bacterium (assembly GCA_039199225.1). Classification (GTDB taxonomy): domain Bacteria; phylum Bacteroidota; class Bacteroidia; order Chitinophagales; family Saprospiraceae; genus JBCCSZ01. The sequence continues at coordinate 17,366 of JBCCSZ010000124.1, read as the reverse complement.
CGATGACGGTATGCTCTCCGACCTCCACATTGTGCGCAATTTGGATGAGGTTGTCCAATTTCACCCCCTGCCGAATAACCGTAGAGCCCATCGTCGCCCGATCGATCACTGTGTTGGCACCTACCTCGACTTTGTCTTCCAAAACCACATTACCAATTTGAGCAACTTTTTTATACGATTGATCCGTTTGAGGCGCAAAGCCGAAGCCATCACTCCCGATGACTGCATTGGCATGTAAAACGCAGTGGTCACCAACCTTACAATCATGGTAAATCTTTACACCTGGATAGATTTTCACCCCTTGCCCGATCTGTACATTGGCCCCAATGTAAACCTGCGGGTAAATAATGCTATTTTCACCAATCACAGCCCCTTTTTCCACCACAGCAAAATCTCCAATCGACACATTTGCGCCCAGCTGCGCATCGGTATGTACAGAAGCTTTCTTGGAAATGCCTTGAACAGCATCTCCCCTATCTCCGAATTTTTCCAATAAAAAAGCAATGCTGGCATAGACATCATCCACCCGAATGAGGGTAGCAGCAATGGGTTGGGCAGGCTTAAAATCGCGACTGACCAATAAAACGGAAGCCCCAGTCGTGTAGGCGTAAGGCTCGTATTTGGGATTGGCCAAAAAACTAATGGTACCGCTGACAGCCTCTTCGATCTTACTTGGGCCGCTGATGAGCACATCGGAATTGCCCTCCAGGGTACCTTTTAGGAGTTCATTGATTTGTCCGGCTGATATTTTCATGGGGGCAAAGGTACTCATCCTTTTCTATCCTAGGCCAAAAGAGGCAACAAATTCGAAACAAGCACTTATCTTTACAGCTCAACCAGAAAAAATGTCTGAAAGCACTACTAAAACCATTGTGATCGGTACCAGAGGAAGCCGCCTGGCCCTATGGCAAGCCGAACATACCTTGGCGCAACTCAAAGCCATTGGCGTGGAAGCGCGCCTTGAGATCATCAAAACCCAAGGAGATAAAATTCAACATCTTGGATTTGATAAGCTCGAAGGAAAAGGCTTTTTTACCAAGGAAATAGAAGACAGCCTTCTTCGAGGCGACATCGACCTGGCTGTCCACTCCATGAAAGACCTCCCTACTAGCCAACCGGAAGGTCTTTGCATCAGTGCAGTCTCCTACCGGGAAACCCCCGTCGATGCACTGCTGATTCGCCAAGACGCTCTGCGGGAAGGTGTTACACTGAAGCTGAAACCCGATGCAGTCGTCGGCACCTCCTCCGCTCGCCGCAAGGCACAAATGCGCGACCTTTGCCCAGGTATCGAACTGAAAGATATTCGCGGCAATGTTCCAACGCGCATCAAAAAACTCCAGGAAGGACAATTTGATGCCATCATTTTAGCTGCAGCCGGACTGACTCGCCTTGGCTTAACGCCAGAAAACATTGAAGTCATCCGCCTCAATCCCAAGGAATTTGTACCAGCTCCGGCCCAAGGCGTACTGGCTTTTCAAACCTGTGCAGACAATTTACCCATTCGCCGAATGTTGCGCCACATCCACCACCCAGAAGTATCCGTATTGACCAACGTAGAAAGGAAGGTGCTCAAAATGATGGAAGGTGGCTGCCACATCCCTCTAGGCGTTTATTGTGAAAGAGATAATATGGGACATTACCACGCTTATGGCGCTTATGCCGAAAGCTGGAATGCGCCCTTGACAACCGCTCGGGTATCGTCCAGTACCCATTTTAAATTAGCCGAGCAATTGTATAATCGACTTCGGGAGGCCAACAACTGAGCCTCTTTGGGTCACTAATTCATTCCAATGAGCGATGTTTCTACCCCCTCTCTCGAACAACTCAAATATCCCATCGGCCACTACGAGCCTCCAGCACAAAGAGATGTGGCGGCCATTCGGCAACTGATCGAAGCTATTGAGGCCCTTCCATCCGAGCTGGAAAAAGCTGTTCTGGGTATGTCTAAGTGGCAACTGGATACCCCCTATCGCCCCGAGGGTTGGACCGTGCGGCAGGTTGTTCACCATCTGGCAGATAGCCATATGAACAGCCTCATCCGCTTCAAGCTTGCTCTGACGGAAGAAAACCCAACAATTAAACCCTACTTTGAAGATCGCTGGGCCAAATTGGAGGATTCAATGGAGGCGCCCATTTCCATTTCCCTGAATTTAATCAAGCCATTGCACCAGCGATGGGGCATTGTTTTGCGGAGTATGTCGACCGACGATTTCACCAAGACCTTCCTACATCCAGAGACCCAAAAGACCTACGATCTATTTTATGCACTGGGCATGTATGCCTGGCACGGACGGCACCACACGGCTCAAGTGACGGGGCTCAAAAAGCGCATGGCTTGGTAAAGCGGGTATTCATCAGCAGACCGCTGTCCGAAGAAAGTGCTTTTCGCAGCCTGTTGGCTCCCTATGCTGTAGAGCTGATTGATCAATCGCTGGTTGTCTTTCATCCCCTGCCCATTTTTCAGCTACCGGAATGCGAATGGATTTTCTTTTACAGCAAAAACGGCGTCCAATACTTTTTTGACCAATGGACCCAGCCCCTAGCTGAAAGCATCTGCCTGGGCGCCATCGGAAAAGCTACGGCACAGGCATTGATACAAAGGGGGCAAAAGGTGGATTTTGTGGGCAGCGGGCATCCAGAAGAAACTGCATTGGATTTTGGCCAACTGGCAGCCGGGCAAAGGGTGCTGTTTCCACGGGCCAGCCACTCGCGCCGCTCTGTTCAGCAGACTCTTAGGGGGAAAATACACATTCTAGACCTCCCCGTTTATCGCAACCAGATGCGCAACGATTTCGACCTACCTACATGTAATATTTTGGTTTTTACCAGCCCACTAAACGCCAAAGCTTACTTCAGGAAATACAATTGGGAGCCTTCGCAGACCTGCGTAGCCATCGGAGCAACCACTGCCGCTGCTTTGACCCAACTGACAGGCCAGACGCCCATAGTAGCAGATCGGCCCACGGAAGCAGCACTGGCCGAAAAGGTGATCGAATTAATTAAAGCGGCGAACCTTCCAACTTAGCGGAAAAAACAAAGATAATGTATCCTGCCTGGCCTCCTTTCGTATGATAACAAGAATTCCGAAATCATCGAAGCATGTCCAAAAAAGTAAAAAAGCAAAAGACGAAGCAGCATAAAGCACGCAAATCGGCCCAGTCCACTTCTTTTTGGAAGGACAGCGACCAGCTCATCAAGCTGGCCATTTTGTTGGGAGTGACTTTGTTGGCTTTTTACGGCAGCCTTTCCAATCAGTTTGTCAATTGGGACGATGATGTTAATATTTTGGACAATGAGAACATTGCAATCCTCGACTGGGCGCACATCAAGGCGATTTTCAGCAATCATGTCATAGGCGGCTACAATCCATTGACCATCCTCACTTTTGCCATCGAAAAGCACTTTTTTGGTCTCGATCCGTTCGTCTTTCACCTCAATAATCTCTTGTTGCACCTCGTTTGTGTGTATTTCGTCTACAGAATTCTTTTGTTGCTCAAACTCAGTCCGATGGCAGCCCTTTTTGGTGCTTTGTTGTTTGGCATTCACCCCATGAGGGTAGAGTCCGTCTCTTGGGCAACGGAAAGGAAAGATGTACTTTTCGGAGCCTTTTATTTGGCGGCAACCTACACTTACATATTGTGGCTCAAAGCTCGTGAACAGGAAAAAGTGCGGCTGTTTGCCATTACACTCCTACTTTTTACTCTCTCTTTGCTTTCCAAAATACAGGCGGTGGCCTTTCCAATGACTTTGCTGGCCATCGACTATTATTTGCGGCGGCCCCTTAGTTGGAAGCTAGTAAAAGAGAAAATCCCCTATTTTGGACTATCACTAGCTGTGGGAATCATCGGCATCATGATTTTGGCCGGAGCCAATACCATTAGTGCAGAAGACCCAACGCAATACAATATTTTTCAGCGGCTATTGATTGGCGCATACTCCTTTTGTGTCTATGTCATTAAGTGCATTTATCCCTATGAAATGCTGCCTTTGTATCCCTATCCTCAATCGCTTGACTGGCCATTTTATGTAGCGCCCCTCGGGGTTGTGGCTGTATTGGTGTGGGTGTACCAGGCTTTTCGGAAGGAACAGCGGGCCATTGTGTTTGGTTGGGCCGTTTTTGCCTTCAATGTGTTTTTCGTCTTGCAGATATTGGCAGCAGGACAAGGCTTCAAGGCCGACCGATTTACGTATATTCCTTATCTGGGTTTATTTTTTATGATGGCCTGGGGTTTGGAGCAATTGATGAAAAAGCGGCCGGACTACAAGCTTTTGGCCTTGGGTGGAACCGGCTTGTATCTTCTGGTATTCACCTACATGACCCACCAGCAAAACAAAATTTGGGAAAATGGTGCAACGCTTTGGACACATGTGATCGAAAATGGCAGTCGGACGGCTCTTCCGTGGGGCAACCGCGCCAACTACTATCGCAGTCAGAAAAACTATCAACAGTCCATTATTGATTATCAGGAAGCCATCAAACTCGCTCCGCAAAAGGCTGGTCCATACAATAGCCTCGGAAAAACCTATTTTGATATGGGTAATAAAGAACAAGCCCTACAGGAGTACGACAAAGCCCTCGAAAGAGAGCAGAACGAAGTGGAATTTTGGGTCAATCGAGGAGCAGCCCACGCCTCGCTGGGCGATTTTAACAAAGCATTGGCTGATTTAAACGAGGCAGAAAAGATAGACCCTGATTTTAAAAACCTCTACCTCAATCGCTCGCTGATTTATACTCAAAGCGGACAATTTCAGCTGGCCTTGAAGGATCACAACAAATACCTTGAACTCGACCCCTATCATGCAGCCATCCACTACGAGCGCGCCATCGTCAAACGACGCTTGGGGGATGATACCAACGCCTTATCTGATTTGAACCGAGCCATTCAACTGGACCAAAGCATGGGACTTTTTTACTATGAGCGCGCAAAGATACTCTCCATACAAGGAGACAAGGCGGGGGCGCAGCGGGATGTTCGATCGGCCCAGCAAAAGGGAACCAAGATCGATCCGGCCTTCCTACAATCCATTCAATAGAAGATTACTCTAGGCTGTGAATGACCCATTCCACGTCATTATCATCGTAGAAATTCAGTAGCCCCATTTCTTCGTTGAAATACAACTTTTGTTCATCTTCTCCATCAAGGGTAAAACGAGACAGGGTTATACAATCATTGAACTCGCGACCTCCAATTTCCCTGGTAGGCCAAAAGTGCGTAAGGACGCCTGATCTATTCTTTTCAGAGTAAGAAATATTTTCACTTTTAGAGTAGTTATACCTTATCAAGCCATTCGGAGCAAAAGCATAATAATCTATACGGAGATCATAGCCAAAGATGGGGCTTTTGTCAGAGTCATATCCGCCCTGCCACTCATCCCATAAGCTAGAAGTATAAGTTATTTTAAGCTCGCCATATTCTTCAGATACAAAACGATATTCCCGTGAGTTTGTGTAGTAAGTATAACTAGCCTTTTTCGATGAATTTTCACAAGATATTTTTTGATCGTGTTCAAATTCTCGCTTGCCAATTTCATTCTCGTTAACCAATTCAAAGGTAGCTAGTCTGGAAGCAAAATCAATAAATGTAATTTTTTTAATGCCTTTGTAGCGATCCAACTTTAAGATGTGCTCGTCTAACTCGATATCTCCAAGAAACAAATCATCCGGGCAGGTATCAGCATCTTTATCCTTGTTGCAAGCAGCAGATGACAATACGAATAATAAAAGGAGCATCAAGTGGCTTATTTTTTCTGTTTTAATTTTCATTTCAACTTTTTATTGAGCTAGAATAAGTCGTTCATATACTTAAAAATATTCATTTTTCAGGTAAAAAAGTAATATTTTTCCGCTTAATTACTTTCAGCATATGTCCACTTCGATTCCTAAAATATTAACGCCTCGTCTTTGTCTAAGAGCATTGAACGTATCGGATGTTGAAGATATTTTCGATACTTATTCCGATAAAAATGCTATGAAGTTTCGAGGCAATCCACCACTAGCCACATGGGAAGAAGCACAGCAAATGATTCAAAAAGCAATAGCTGACTATGCCTATGGCCGCTCTATCCGCTGGGGCATCGAATTGCTGAATCAAAACAAACTAATAGGTACCTTTCTGTGGACAACTCAAAAGGGACAACACCAAATCGGTTACTCCATCCATAAGAATTGGTGGCGCAAGGGTGTGGCCACGGAAGTATTGACAGCGATGAGCGAACACTTATTTACTGAGAGGGGTATCGACCAACTCACTGCCAATGTTCATCCAGACAACCTTGGCTCCATCAAACTGCTCGAAAAGTGTGGTTTCAAGCTTGGCACCCGAACAAAAGACTTGTTGACTTTCTATAAACTCTCCACCTGAGTATCGCCAGAAAAATAAAACAAATAATTTTAATTATTTAAAACATTTTATTAGTTTTGATCCTTCAATACAATGTGTCATCCATTCTTTGATGAACATCAACAGCCATCAGTGTCGGATAAGGAAAAAGGTCAATCAGAAGGAAATATTTATGATCGCATTTTCAAGGAGAATGCAGAGTCGATATTTATTCCGCTTATCCAACAACAATTGGGCTTTAAAATTGAATCCTACAAGCCGATCATTGGCAAAATCAGCAAAACGATTGAAAGGGAAATGGATTTGCTGTACGAAGTAGTTTGGCACGATGGACAGAAGAAATTATTGCACATTGAATTTCAGACGAGGCGTGATCCGGATATGTTGTACCGAATGGCAGAATACCACGGTTTGGCTTTCCGAAAGTATAGGCTCCCCATTCACCACCTGGTCATTTTTCTTGGAGAAGGGGAATTTGGACCGAATAGACTATTGAAAAACGCAGAGCTTTTCAAAGGCTTCGACGTCTTGAATTTGCATCGGGTCGACCCATCTAAATTACTCCAATCACAGGTACCTGAAATGGTCATCCTAGCTTTATTGGCTAATTTCTCTAAGGATAAAACACCTGCTGTACTTCGAGCCATCATACGTCAGCTTAAGAGGGTTTGCACTTCAGAAGCCGCTCTGCAACGATATATTACGCAGTTGACAATTTTGTCCAGATTGCGTAAATTACGACTATTAACTTCACAAATTGTTGAACAAATGACCCTAGGTTATAATGTTTACGAAGACGATCTATTCCTTAAAGGAATGAATTTGGGCGAAGAAAAGGGCTTGCAGAAAGGTCTCCAAAAAGGATTAAAGGAGGGGCTTCAAAAAGGGTTAAAGGAAGGCTTACAAAAAGGCATGATGCAAGTAGAACAAGCCGTTCAGTCCCTATTAAAAAGTAAGCTGCTTTCTGAAGAACAAATCGCAGAGCACTTTCAGCTCTCCATCGAGGAAGTACTTCGCATCAAAGAGCAGATGAAATAACCTACAGAGTAATTCTACAAAAACAGTAGAATTGCTTAGGCTGCACTACTAGCCAACACTAACTTCACAAATCGTTGAACAAATGACCCTAGGTTATAATGTCTACGAAGACGATCTATTCCTGAAAGGAATGAATTTGGGCGAAGAAAAGGGCTTGCAGGAGGGGCTCCAAAAAGGGTTAAAGGAAGGCTTACAAAAAGGCATGATGCAAGTAGAACAAGCCGTTCAGTCCCTACTAAAAAGTAAGCTGCTTTCTGAAGAACAAATCGTAAAACACTTTCAGCTCTCCATCGAGGAAGTACTTCGTATCAAAGAGCAGATGAAGTAATCTGAAATGTGGGCTTTCAGCATATTCTCTATTCACCTTCTACCATCCCATCCCAAAACAGCTCCTCACATCTTTGACCTTCTCTGTCCAGAGGCTCCTTGCGCAGTCCATTACACTTCCGCCCACTACAATACAAAGCACAATATTCTCTACCCCACAAGCTAAAAGGCTTGAGAAGACATTTTTTTCAAAAATTCATTTCTAGTCTCTAAATTTGCGGTCTATGATTCAACGGCTGCATATAAAAAATTACGCTATCATCGATGAGCTGGAAATCAAATTTTCGGATCATCTAACCATCATCACCGGAGAGACCGGTGCAGGAAAGTCCATCCTGCTGGGTGCACTAGGGCTTATCATGGGAAAACGGGCGGATACGAAGGTTCTCCACAATAATGCTCATAAGTGTATTGTAGAGGGCTATTTCGACATCTCCCACTATCAACTTAAGCCGTTTTTCGAGGAAAATGACCTAGACTATGAGATAGAAACCGTCGTCCGCCGGGAGTTGACGCCCTCCGGCAAATCCAGAGCCTTTGTCAACGACACCCCCGTCAACCTCGCCACACTGCAACAGCTTAGCGCCGCCCTGATTGATCTTCACCAACAATTCGATACCCGGGACATCAACAATGTATCTTTTCAGCTTCGAATGATCGATGCCCTGGCAGGCAACCAGGAAGTGCTGTCTGAATATGAAGGAAAATATCGGCACTACAAAAAAGATAAACAGCAGTTGAAATCGCTCATCTCACAAAACGACCAGGCCAATAAAGAGCTCGATTTTCTAAATTTCCAGCTCAATGAACTCAACGAAGCAGCACTCATTGAGGGGGAGCAGACCAGCCTCGAAGAAGAACTTTCCAGACTCTCAAACGCCGAGGACATTAAGCGAACCCTCGGCAGTGCCTACCGACAGCTCAATGAAGACGAGCATTCCTCTGTTTCGCAGCTCGAGGAAATTGCCCACGCAATCGCTCAGATCAAAGACTTCGACCCCAAGCTCGAAAAGCTACATTCCCGCTATACAGGTCTGATTTATGAGCTGCAGGACCTATCCGGAGAGTTGGAAGCAGTAGCGGAAGAGACCGAATATGATGAGGAACGCATTGCAGAAGTTCAAACGCGCCTGGACCTGATTTACCGCCTGCTGAAAAAACACCAGGTTGTAGATGTCGATGAATTATTGCACATCCAGCATGAGCTCCAAGGCCAACTCAATGCTTATGACGATCTGTCTGCCGGAATAGAAAAATTGAAAAAGAGCCTAGCCAAAGATGAAAAAGAGCTTTTCAGAATCGCCCGGCAGCTTTCTGACAAGCGAAAGAAAGTCATTGGTGGCTTTGAACAAAAAGTTATTGATATGTTGGGGCAACTTTCCATGGAGAACGCCCGCATCAAAATATCAATGGTACAATTGCCTGAATTAACTTCCACAGGAGTCGACGAGGTGAACTTTTTATTTGCTCCCAATAAAGGCAGTCAATTTCGTCCGATCAAAAATGTTGCGTCCGGCGGTGAGATGTCTCGTTTGACCCTTTGTACCAAATCACTTGTTGCCAGTGCCATTCCCTTACCTACCTTGATTTTTGATGAAATCGATACCGGTGTCTCTGGTGATGTAGCACTCAAGATGGGACGCATTTTGAAAGACCTGGCCAAACAACACCAGGTAGTCTCCATCACCCACACCCCTCAAATTGCAGTAAAAGCCAATGCCCACTACTTCGTCTACAAAGAAGCAAAATCCGACCGGACATACACCAACATCAAATTATTAGACAAAAAAGAGCGCATTCAGGAAATAGCTACCATGCTCAGCGGCAGCCCTCCCTCTCCTTCCGCCATCAGAAATGCCCGAGAACTCTTAAAACTCTGATATATAGAGACTGCGGCCGTCGTGGCAACTGTAAAATACACACCGATTCCTAAACGCTACCAGTTGGAGCCACGTAAGCAATGGGAATGCTTTGGCAAATTGCCATTTTTAAGTCCGTCTTTACTTCCAAAAACTGCTGAGTTTGGTATATTTTTTGGTTCGTCTTCTCTAGTATAATCTAATTCCTCTATACAATTCCCCACCTCAACCCATTAATTCTAAATAGGATCAATGGCATAGTGTTTAATGACATTTAAAATATGTTTCATGAAAAAGCGAATTGGATTGAGTAAAAGTCACATGGCCAACTTTCTATTCTCAGAATACTGGGAAAGGCAGGAGGCATTTAGTACGTACAGCATAGTCTGTACCTGACAAAACGACGATGTACCCAAAGCGGATAAGGGCTTCTGCTTTATAGTTGATGCCGCCTATCCTTAATTACGAGTTTGTACCTAGATCATGCAGTTAACTCAAAAAATCATTTACTTAATCCTGTCCGGATTTTTACTGGGGGGTCTTTCTCATTATGCGAAAGCCGACTCAGGGGATGCCCCTAAGGAGACAAAAGAAAAGTCTCCTATAAAGACCTACATGGATTTGGGAATTGACTACCGCAACCAATCGGATAATCAGCAAGCAATAGAAGAGTTCCAAAAGGGTCTGATCCTCGCCGAAAAAACTTGGGACATCAAGTCCATCTTAGAATTTCACAATCAAATCGGTCTGGTCTATGTCGATATGAGTGAATATTCCAAAGCCTTGGAACATTTTCATAAAATCACCGATCAATACCAAGATAAGTCGCCGGGCAACAATAGCCTGCTCGCTTCTGTATATGACAGCATCGCCGCTATCTACAGCGCGCTGGGCAACCACGAACTGGCCTATGAGTACCAAATCAAGTCCCTAAAACAAAATGAACTCAGTCAGGATACTATTGGGATTGCATGGGATTATTACGGTATTGGAACCATCTTCTTTTACCAGGAGAACTACGACAGGGCCTTGCACTACTACGACAAATCTATGGAGATTTGCAAGGCGATGGACGATCAGGAAGCCGTTTATGCCTGCCTTGCAGCTATTGGCAGCACTTGCAATCGCATGGGTAATACAGAACTTTCTGTTCAATACAACCTCAACTCGCTAAAGCTGGCAAAAGAGATCAATTACGACATTGGCATTTGCTACGCCACTCAAAACATCGGCTCGGATTATCTGGAACTAGGCCAGGTAACACTTGCCATAGACTACTTCAATCAAACATTAGAAATACTCGAAAAAGTACAGGATAAGTGGTGTCGCTGCGGAACCTATTGCATGCTCGCCACTGCTCATACCGAATCAAGTGAATACGATCTCGCCTTGGAATATGCCCAAAAGGCACTCGACCTGGCCGAGGAGATCAAGTCGAGACCGCGCAAGATGGAGATTTATAAGATACTGGCCAGTATCTATAAAGCATCTGGGCAGAGTGACGAGGCATATGACTACCTCAATAAATACCTGCTGGCAAAAGACTCTTCCATCAACAAGTCGACCATCCAGAAAATGAGCGACATCAAGGAGAGTTATGAAATTCAGAAAAGGGAAAAAGAAATTGCGCTCATTCGAAAGGAGCAACAGCTGAGTTATTGGCAAAAAAATACGTTCATCGGTGCTTTTGTACTGACCTTGCTCATGCTTTGGTTGATCTACAGTCGCTACCGGACCCAGTATGCCAACAATATTGTCTTAGCAGAAAAGAACAACCTGATTCAAAAGCAAAACGATCAGCTGGAGGTAGCAAATCAGCGCCAAGTCGATATGAATCAGAAATTGGAGGATTCCAACAAGGAATTAGAGCAGTTTGCCTATGTCGCTTCACACGACCTCAAAGAACCCTTGCGTACTATCAGTTCTTACACCTCCCTATTGCAAAGACGTTTCCTACCAAAAGTCAGTGACCCAACAGCGAATGAATTTATGAATTTCATCATCGATGGAACCCAGCGCATGCAGAATCTTCTGGATGAACTGCTCAACTACTCTCGCGCTATTCGTTCGGGCAGCAACATCGAGCCAGTCAATACCAACGAAGTAGCCGAAATGGTGACCTTCAGCCTCAACCACTTGATCCAAGAAAAAAATGCCAAGGTCAATATCGGTCAGCTGCCCGTTATCAAGGCTAATAAAATGCAGATCAATCAGCTATTCCAAAACCTCATCAGCAACGCGGTCAAATATACCCATGAGGACAATCCGATGGTATCGGTACAATGCTATCAGGAAGACCATCAATTCATCTTTTCCATCAAGGACAATGGTATCGGTATAGCTCCGGAGCACAAAGAGGAAATCTTCCAGATGTTCCGCCGGCTACACACCAACAAGGAATTCGAAGGGACGGGGATCGGATTGGCAACCTGTAAGAAAATCGTAGCCCAATACGGCGGAGATATTTGGGTGGAATCCGAAAAAAATGAAGGTAGTACCTTTTATTTCTCCATCCCCGAAAACTAAGCAGTCACCACTCCTTTCGCTCTCACATCCTAAAAAATCTGACAGCCCTACCGCCTCCCAATCGGCCCTTTGGAAGAGTGTATGCCACTAATTCCGAAATTCCTTACTATATCTTAGCACCAAACTGTACCTTTACGCCCGTTAAAAAAACGACAACTATGAACCATAACCTATTAGCTGGAAAGACGGGCATCATCTTTGGTGCGCTCGACGACAAATCGATTGCCTGGAAAGTAGCAGAAAAATGTGTGGCCGAAGGAGCCAAGATTACCCTCACCAATGCACCAGTGGCCCTGCGATTTGGTGCCATCAAAGAGCTGGCCGAAAAGCTTGATGCAGAGATCATACCGGCCGATGCTACCAGTATGGAGGATCTGGAAAACCTCTTTACCAAGTCTATGGAAATCCTTGGTGGCAAGGTTGATTTTGTCCTACACTCCATCGGCATGTCCCTGAACGTGCGCAAAAAGCGTGAGTACACCAATGTCAAGCACGATTGGATGCTCAAAACCTTTGACATATCTGCCATTTCCTTTCACAAGATGATGCAAACCATGCTCAAGCTGGATGCCATCAAAGATTGGGGCTCTATTCTAGCGCTAACTTATATAGCTGCTCAAAGAGTTTTTCCCGATTACAATGAAATGGCCGAATCCAAGGCCCTATTGGAATCTTTCGCCCGCAGCTTCGGCTACCACTTTGGCAGCTTGAAAAAAGTAAGGGTCAATACCATTTCTCAATCGCCAACCATGACAACAGCAGGAAGCGGCGTCAAAGGATTCGACGAGTTTTTTGGCTATGCCGATAAGATGTCCCCTCTTGGAAATGCCTCTGCAGACAGTTGTGCAGACTATTGCGTGAGTATGTTTTCGGATCTGACAAGGATGGTCACTATGCAAAACCTGTTTCACGACGGCGGATTCTCCTCCATGGGTATGAGTCCGGCTGTTTTGAACCTCTAATACTTTTCCAGCTGCAAGTAGGTTCTCCGCTTACTTGCAGCTGCTCTTCTTTGTTTTGACATACGCTAAATTCCTGGTCCTTGCGTTTACATTGCAGGAAAACAATCTGCAAACTGCTTGAAAATCACTCGTCCATACGCGCTTCTTTTCTTTGGCCTGTGCCTCCAGGTTCAGCTTCTTTGGGCGCAAAGCGGTCGGCTCATACCAGGTAATCCAGGGCTTTCGGAAACCCCTTCAGGAGAATTGCTCAATGATTTTTTGGGAGATGATACCCTAAATGTCAAATACTTTTTTGCAGATAATCCCGGAATTGAATTTGCTTTCAAAGATACTCTGATGGATTACTTCCAGCAGTATGATCCCACTCGAACGTCCAAAGTCGATTACGGACACCTTGGCAACCTCGGCTCTGCCCACCAACCGTTGCAATACCAGACGCCATTCCGACTCGGCCTCGACCTGGGCCTTCACCAGTTTGATCTCTATCGCTTCGAATCCAGTTCCCTCCCCTTTTATCGATTGACCAAGGCATTTACCAATCTGTACTTTACCCAAGGTACCCAAACGGAGTCGCTCTTCAGAGGCCAGTTCAGCCGCAATTTCGAAAATGGCCTCAACTACAGCCTAAATTATCATCGCTACAACAATTTGGGCGCCTTTCGATCACAGCGCGCCCGAAACACCGCCTTTGTTACTGGCTTTTGGTACAACAGTCCCAAAGGGAAATACGATGCCTACATCACTTATGTCTACAACGAAATTCGCCAACGCGACAATGGTGGTATCCGGCTGGATGCCTTGACCAACGAAAACATCGTAGACGAATTCTCGATCCCTGTCTTTCTCGATCGAGGAGCAGAAACCCGTTATGCCTATCGAGAGTTTTCCCTCTTGCAAACCTATAACCTCAGTGGCAAGCCAGACTCTGTTCGCAGCAGCAGCGACCGCTCTTTTTTCTTACGGCATCAATTGAAGTTTCTACCCTCCGAATACAAATTCTTTGATGACAATCCAGATGACGATAATGGTTTTTACAAAGAGCTGAATCTCGACACTCGAGGGCTGCGGTATTTTTTCAAACTCAATACTTTTTCAAACACTTTCCGGATCGCCACCGCCAAGAGTCGCCAGGAAAATACAGAAGACCTCAAAAAGCAAAAAGACTTACTCGAAGTGGCATTGCACCACAAAATCCATTTCCTCAAACAAGAACCTAGAGATACAGTCCTCAACGACCTATACCTTTCCGGGCGTTGGTTGTTTTCACCAAGCGACCGACTCAGTGTATCGACCTACGCACACTTGGCACTCTGGAACCAAGCAGGCGATTACCGACTGGAAGGCGCCCTGTCTTTCGACCTACCCAAGATCGGTAGCTTGACCGCTCAGGCCATCACTCAGGCGTACGCACCCTCAGTCATCGCCTTTCGCCACTTTGTGACCCAACAGCAAGCCTGGAAAAACAACTTCAATAAAACCTTTGAGAACTCAATTCAAGGACAACTCAAAATACCCAAACTAGGACTGCGCGCAAGCGTACAATACAACCTCATTACAAACCTGATCTACTACGATACGTCCAGCATAGCTCGCCAAGCTGGTAACTCGATCAACATCCTACAATTTCGCATTGCGCATCAGCTCAAATGGAAAGCCCTACGATTTGACAATGAATTGATCTTACAAGAAATCAGTGGGGAGGTACTTCGCATGCCACCCCTGTTTTCAAAACACAGCCTTTTCGTAGAGTTCAAGATTTTCCGGAAAATCCTCAATGTACAAGCAGGTATGGATTTGCGTTTCAATACAGTTTATCGCCCACAAGCCTATCAACCGCTTACTGGCCAGTTTCATCTACAGGAGTCCCTAGAAGCCGTTGCCTATCCAGCCTTTGATGCCTTCTTCAATTTTAAAGTCAGACGACTGCGCTTTTTCATCAAAATGGAAAATATTACAGAATACATTCGCAGCGACTTTTTCTACCAGACCGCTTTCTCCCCCAATCCCTATGCAACGATGCGCATGGGCCTTTCCTGGCAGCTGTTGGATTAGATTTTTATTAATAAACGATCCCTTTTCAAAGGTAAACTGTCTTGGTCCGGTCATTTACCCCATCGTGATAATTTTGTGATTTTTTCGTGATCCCTGTGAAACAGCTCAAGCCTAACTTTGTAAGCGTATTCAAAGAACGCCCTAAGCCGGTAAAACAACTAGTCCCAATCTAAACTGACTTCCGGCGAACAAAACATCTTTCCATGAACATTACGAGCGGCGTTCTGCAGCTTTGATTATTCATCAAAAATTCAAATACGTATGACAAACATGAACTTGTTGTTTGTCGTGGCCCTCTTATGTTCCTTCACCACGACAAATATGCTTTATGCACAATGTACCGCCGCCCCGGGTTCATTGGTTCAGACTACAGATGGCAATACCCGAGTTTACACCTGCCCTGGTGATGGAATAGACGATATAGTAAGCTTTACAAATGATGGTAGCAGCGCCGCAAGCTACGCTTATGCAATTACCGACAATGACAATATTATCATAGCAATCAACACAACCGATAGCCAGAATTTCGAGGGAGCTGGACCTGGCCTCTGTCGCGTTTTTGGATTTTCTTACAATGGCAACATCACAGCACAGGTAGGAGACTTGGTATACAGTACAAGGTTTTCTGATAATTGTTGGTTTATTTCCAACAATGCCATTGAGGTGGTTCGTGCAACACCAGAAGGTGGTACCGTAGCTACACCAGATGGTTCAACTGCCTACTCTGCCTGCTTGGATGATGGCATTCCTGATTTTGTAGGCTTCACTACTACTTCTACTGCCGATGCACAGTATCGCTATGTCATTACTGACGACCAAAATGTAATCCTTGGATTGCCGCCAACCAACTTCCTGGACTTTGCAGGAACGGGTATTGGTGTTTGTCGCGTTTGGGGACTGTCTTACACCGGTAATATTACTGCCAATGTTGGTGATAATGCTGCCGCTGTTAGTTTGAGTGATGGCTGCTTTGATCTTTCCGATAACTTCATCACTGTTACGCGCAACAACACAGACGGTGGAACGGTCAGTACAGCCGATGGCGAAAATCGCATTTATGTTTGCGCAGGAGATGGACAGGCAGATGTCGTTGAATTTGCTCATGTAACCTCTTCTTCAGCTAATTATGCCTATGCCATCACAGATCAAAACAACAACATCTTGGTAGTCAATACAGGTAACAGCCAAGATTTTGAAGGTGCTGGTGGTGGACTTTGCCGCGTTTTTGGATTCTCATATATAGGAAATATTACTGCACAACCCGGAGACTTGGTATACAGTACCAGATTTTCTGACGGTTGTTATACCATTTCTTCAAATGCAATAGAAGTCGTACGCACACAAGTTGACGGTGGAACGGTATCCATGCCTTCTGGCGCCACAGTACGCTACACCTGCCCTGGTGACGGTGTAGACGATATCGTCACCTTTGTACACGAAAACGATGCTCCAGGAGCTGAGTATGCTTATGTCATCACCGACGATCAAAACAATATCTTAGGTATTCCTCCAACCAACAGCCAGAACTTCGAAGGGGCTGGTAGCGGTGTCTGCCGCGTTTGGGGACTGTCCTACACAGGTAATATTACAGCCCAGATGGGTGACAATGCTGTTACAACTGCACTGACCGATGATTGCTTCGCACTCTCTGAAAACTTCATCGAAGTCATTCGCGACACACCTGACGGTGGAATGGTAGCCATGCCAGGTGGTGGAACAGAAGTTTCTATTTGTGCAGGCGACGGTATGGATGACATCGTTATGTTCGAAGGCGCTTCTTCTTCTTTGGCAGCCTACAGATTTGTCATTACCGACGATCAGAACGTCATCCTGGGAACGCCTCCTCCTGGTGCCACTGAAGTCAACTTCGACGGCGCAGGACCTGGCGTTTGCCGCATCTGGGGACTGTCTTACACCGGTATGTTTACAGGCGAAGTCGGACAAAATGCTGCAGCCGTCGACCTATCCAACGATTGCTTCGAATTGTCTTCCAACTTCATCACTGTAACCCGCGAGCAAGTTGATGGCGGAACTGTATCCATGCCTTCCGGTGCTACCGTACGCTACACTTGTCCTGGCGACGGCGTAGATGACATCGTCACCTTTGTACACGAAAACGATGCTCCAGGAACGGAGTATGCATACGTCATCACCGACGATCAAAACATCATCTTAGGCATACCTCCTATGAACAGCCAGAACTTCGAAGGTGCTGGTAGCGGTGTCTGCCGCGTTTGGGGACTGTCCTACACAGGTAACAT
>JBCCSZ010000123.1:0-21201 GCA_039199225.1 Bacteroidota bacterium | reverse complement strand
GGCAGTCCAAATGCCGATCAATGTGTCGGGGAAGTATGGATTGATCCTGGTATATCGGATGATTGTTCGATGATTGAAGACCTACGTAGCGATTACAAATTCGACTTCTTCGACGATGGCATCTACGACGCCTTTGGTTACAGTGATACCTATGGTCCGATCTATCCCTTTCCAAATCCAAACAACTTACCAGTACGTCGCTTTGAGCCAGCGGACTATGCCATCAGGGGATTTTACCCCGTCGGTACGCACCGCATCTTGTGGGCGGTAGAGGACGGCTGTGGCAACAGTAATATTTGTGAATACCTATTGACCATAGAAGATTGTAAGCCACCGACGGCCTACTGTTTGCCGGGTATCAGTACGATTCCCATGCCATCCAGCGCAGGAGGTTTCATCGACATCTGGGCCAGTGATTTCGATCTTGGCAGTCACGACAATTGCAGTGACACTTCGGCTTTGCACTTTGCCTTTTCGGCCGATCCGAACGATCGAAGCATTCGTAGAACCTGTGATGGAGATGATACAGGTCAGTTGGAAAGCTTGACCATTTATGTATTCGATGAGGCAGACAATTATTCGACCTGTGAAGTCAGCTTGCTGTTGACCGATTGTCGGGGGCAGTCTCAAGCCAGCATCAGCGGTGCGGTCGCTTTGGAGGAAGGGGAAAAGATGGAGGATGTTATGGTTCATTTGGAAGGCTATATGAATGCTGCAGAAAGCACCCAAACAAACGGCTTTTTTGCCTTTGCCAACTTGCCAACTTCCCACCAGTACGTGGTGCGGCCAGAGAAAAATACAGACCCATTGAATGGCATCTCCACCTATGATCTTGTGTTGATCAGCAAACATGTATTGGGAATTGAGAATTTGGATACTCCCTATAAAATGATTGCTGCAGATGTCAATAAGAGTGGCAATCTGACTGCCTTTGACTTGGTCGAACTGCGCAAGATGATTCTCTTTATCCATACCGAATTTCCGAATAATAGCTCCTGGCGATTTGTCCCGACCAATTACATTTTTTCCAATCTCATGGATCCGTTTGCCGATGCATTTCCCGAAGTTTATCGGGTGGATGACCTGGCAGAGGACATGACAGCCGATTTCATAGCCATCAAAACAGGGGACGTCAATGGGAGTGCGATACCCAATCAAGCCATTGCCAGCGAAGAACGTTTGGCCAGCGGAGGTGTACTGACATTTACAACAGAGGATCGCCTTTTAGAGGCTGGAGAGACTTATGTGGTTACTATTGCCGCAAAACCCTTGGCGTCTCAGTTGCTGGGATACCAGTTTACCATGGGGGTCGATGAAAAGCTGGTGGATGTGTTAGACATACAATCACTGGCAGCAGGATTGTCTTCCGCCAATTTTGGTACTACGCTACTAGACAAGGGAGCTTTAACCCTTAGTTGGCATGCCGGCTCAAAGCCTATCAAACTCGACGAGCGCGTCTTTCAATTAAAGCTGCGTGCTAAACGAACAACAGCTCTGTCACAGGTGTTAAATATCAACTCTCACTACACTAAAGCAGAAGCTTATCAGGCCAAAAATGCAACGGATGAACCGAAGTATTTATCTGTCGAGCTGGCATTTGACACTTTGCTTACGACTCAGCCGAATGGGTATGAACTACTGCCTAACAATCCCAATCCTTTCAAAAATGAAACGACCATTGGTTTTGTTTTGCCAGAGGCCATGACAGCGAAAATTGTTGTTTACGACCTTGCCGGGCGCATTTCTTACGAATTTTCGGATAATTTTGAAAAAGGTTACAACGAATGGGGATTGAATAGAGGAGAAATTGGGCTTGGCAATATGTCTGCGGGTGTGTACTACTATTCGTTGATAGCAAAGGATTTCAAAGCCACAAGGCGTATGATTGTTATAGAATAATGTCCTAAATAAACTGAACTGGATCTCAAAGGGAAGCCTCTATCGGAGGTTTCCCGTTTTTTATGGCACAATGTATGGTGCAATCAACTTATATGTTATTTTTACAACATATGAGGAGAGAGGTATGCTTGTTTTTGTGCATTTGTTGTTGGACTGTGCTAAAGGTCGAAGGGCAGCAGGCTGCTGCTGTGCCGATTGCTTTTGCGAAGAAGACCACTGAGAATATTCAAATCGATGGACTACTGGATGAAAGCTTGTGGCGGCAAATGCAACCGATGGGCGACTTCTGGCAATATTTTCCAGAGGATAGCCTCAAGGCCGTGAGTCAGACCGAAGTGTACATGGCCTACACAGACGAAATGATCTACGTGGCCATCAGATGTCATGCGGCAGGGGAAAACTATGTGGTTCCCTCTTTAAAGCGGGACTATCGGGCTGGCGGCAGCGACAACATCACACTCTTATTCGATACCTTCAACGACCAGGCAAATGCCTTTGTCTTTGGGCTAAATCCCTATGGTGTACAGCGAGAGGCCCTGATTTCGAATGGCGGCACCAACGTCGGTCGCGATTGGGATTCCTCCTGGGACAATCAATGGCAAGGAGAAGCTCAGATGCAGACGGATAGTTGGACGGCTGAATTTGCCATTCCATTCAAAACCCTCCGCTTCAAGGAAGGCAGCAAAAGGTGGCGCTTCAATTGTTATCGCTTTGATACGCAATCAAATGAACGCTCGACTTGGATTCGCATTCCTCGCAACCAATTCATCATCAATCTGGCCTACATGGGAACCCTCGAATGGGAGCAACCGCTGACCAAGGCGGGCCAAAATATTGCGCTTATTCCCTACGTGACTGCGGCGGCGGATGTTGATTTTCAAGAAGGACAGGGGCGCTGGGGGCGCCGTTTTAATACCGGAGCCGATGGCAAGGTCGCCATCACCTCGGGCCTCAACCTAGATTTAACCGTCAATCCGGATTTCTCGCAAGTTGAGGTAGACGAGCAGGTGGTTGATTTGAGTCGATTTGAGATATTTTTTCCAGAGCGACGACAGTTTTTTCTGGAAAATGCCGACTTGTTTGGTTCTTTTGGCTCTCGTCGGACCACCCCCTTTTTCTCGCGTCGCATTGGGGTCAGCAAGGATACAACTACGGGTGAAAACATTCAAAATACCATTCTCTATGGGGCTAGATTAAGCGGTAAGCTGGATCAAAATTGGCGCATTGGTTTGTTGAATATGCAAACAGCCAGCGATGAGATCAATGACTTGCCCGCCTTTAACCACACGGTGGCGGCCGTTCAGCGGCGGATGTTTAAGGGCTCTTCTCTGGGCGCCATCTTTGTCAACCGTCAACAGCTGGGGAAAGAGCGCAGCGAGTCCTTTGATACGTACAATCGGGTGGTTGGATTGGACTACAACCTGGCCTCGGCAGACAGCCGCTGGAACGGTAAAGCTTTTTTGCATAAGTCCATTTCAAACATAGATACCTTTGGCAATCAATTGTCACACGGCTTTCGCCTCAACTACGTCGTGCGGCGCTTCAGCCTCCGATGGAACCACAGTTGGGTAGGGGAGGATTACGACGCACAGCTGGGGTTCGTGCGGCGGACCAACTTTTTTCGCATCAACCCAGAAGTCAATATTTTCTTTTACCCCCAACGTGCCAACAGCCGGGTCAACCTACGGACCTTGCGCATGCGGGCGAATGTTTTTTGGGAGCCCGACGGGCGAAAGACCGACCAGGAATTTGAACTATCGTGGAACACCAATTTCTTTAATACCAACCGACTGGAATTCAGGCTGCGCAACGTATATACCTACCTCTTTGACGAATTCGATCCCACCGGGCAAGACAGTTTGCCTTTGCCTGCAACGACCGACTACAAGTATACCAATCTATTTGCTTCCTATGCTTCGGATCGGCGGCGCCCCGTTTCGTTTCGCTTGCGGCACTCCTTCGGGGAGTTTTTCAATGGCATGCGCTACAACATCGGAGGGAGCCTAAACTTTCGCTTTCAGCCCTTTGGCGCCTTGGCCATCAATGCGGATTACAACTACATCGATCTCCCAGAGCCTTATGCATCGGCCAGCCTCTTGATCCTCCGTCCCCGCCTCGACCTGACCTTCAGCAAGCGCCTCTTTTTAACCACCTTCCTCCAATTCAATAACCAGATCGACAACATCAATGTCAACATCCGTTTTCAATGGCGTTTTCGTCCGGTCTCGGATTTTTTCCTAGTGTACACGGATAATTACACCACAAACTTCAATGTCAAGACGCGAGCGATTGTAGCCAAGCTGTCATATTGGTTGAACCTCTAGGTAGCAGTCCAGAATAGTTTTGAAAAGAAAAATGAATATTGCATAGGGGTCGTCCAAGGTTCTTTGCGTCAACCGATTGAATGAAATGCCTTTCATTTCATTAGTTGATTCATCTAACCATTGAAAGTGTGGCCCTGGGTTACACTTTTTTTTAATGCATCAATCCTAAAATTCCATTGCTTTGTCTGAAATTTTGAGGCTTTCAGAAAGGATGCCGTATTTTATGTTGCATGAAAATCCTGTATTACCTCCTCAAATTGATATTGCTGCTGGTACTGCCTTTCATCTTTTTGATACGCGGTGCGGTCTATCTCCATGTACACAACCAACTCAATCCCTGGCTCTGCTTGCTTGGAGGGATGGTGGCAACCATCATTTTATTGGTCATTTACTTCAGCTTGATACACGGACGCTTTACAGGTCGGTTTGGTGATATGGGGAGCCTGAAAAGGCGTTCGCTGCTGGCACTCCTATTGGTCGGTGGATACTGCATGTATGGTTTGTTGTATCTATCGAATGCCAATGCCAAGCAGGACGAGGTACGAAAGGAATACACCAGTTTACATCCAATTTTACGGGTGGGCGTCAGTACCGTTCTCTTCGTGGATCGCAGTTTGATGATCACGGATGCAGATCGCCAGCCGGAAGATTATCGAAAGATGGGCTTGAAAACAGCTCGGCGGTCGCTGCACTATCGTCAAAAAAATGGCTTCGTACATGCAATGGACATACGAACGAATGGACGCAGTGAATTCAGGAACAACCTCCTACAACTGTACTTCAAGCTCATGGGCTTCAACACCCTACGACACGGCGGAACAGGCGATCATTTGCACATTTCACTGAAAAGCCACGATCACCCAGGAGCGATTTGATGGATAGTGGGATTGGTCAGCAGTCGTATGCAAAGGGAACTGCCTACTGCTTACTGTTTGCCTTCCAAACTGTACGTGCATTTGCCAATTCTTTGCCATCTGATAGGCGAATCAAGCGGTGTAAAATCTGCTCTTCTCCACCGTTTTTCCATTCACATCGCAGGGCATCACCCAGGGAAGCTTCCAGTCGGAATTGGATGTCGAAGGTTGTCAATTGATGAGACAGCAGCCATTCTTCCGGAAGGGCATCGAGCATCCACTGGAAGTAGTTGACATTGCTGAGGTGTTGGTTGAAATCCAGATCGTGCCAGTTGACCCGAAAGTCTATGCCTTGCTCGGCTTGATCCATGTTGGGAAGCTTATCGCTGATGCGAGGCAGGCAGTCTGCTGGGGCAGGCATATCGAATTGGAGAATGAAGTCTGGAATTCGCGTCATTTTTCGTTTTTCCGTATCCATGAGCAGCCAGGTGGAAGAAGCCTCGGCGATGGGTTGGTGATCGGCATCAAAAACCCGATAGTCTCGGTAGGTAAAAAATTTCTGAAATCCTGCTGGATGGGTACGAATAGAAATTTCTTCTCCCAGTTTTGGAATGCGTCGAACATTGAGTCGCAGCCGCATCAGCACCCAGGATAATTTATAGGGCTCCAAATCCCATAGGGAAAGTTTCAGCAATAGGACATTTTGCATAGCTGCTTCATGCATTTGGTTGATCAGTGCCGGGACCGTCATGTTTTTGAATCGGTCGATTTCATATGTACTGACCGTCAGTGGGGCCTGATAAATTAGCTGGGGATGGGGAGGCATTGCTTTTTTTCTACAAATAAAATAAAATCTTCCAACTCCTCAACGTTATGCATGGAAAGAGTATCTTTCTGGGGTCTATGCGTTATTTACAATTTTTAATATTGCTTAGCCTGGCCTCTTGTGGGCATCTACCGTTTGTCACGGCACAGTCCTACCGGGTTCAAAACATAACCAGTCTGGGAGGCAGTGGCCAATCTCAGGTGTATGCCCTGTTGGAAGACAGCCGCAAGTTTTTGTGGATTGGCACACATGGAGGCGGCTTGCTGCGATACGATGGCCAGCGAACGATCTCCTATGCGTCGCAAAGTGGTCGGTTCATCCATGCCATCTTCGAGGACAGCCAACACAACATTTGGGTCGGCAGTGAAAAAGGTCTGCTCTGTTTCAATGGTCAGACTTTTAAGGCGTATCCAATAGACCCGTCTCCGGGTTTTGAGATCAGATGTATCCTAGATGGTGCCGATGGCTATTTTAACATTGGTACCAATGGAGGGATATATCAGCTAAATGCTAAAACGGCTGCTGTTCAATTCATTCCCAGTTCAACGAAGAAGCCTTTAGACATTCAGGATGGCTTGACCGATCGGAAGGGCCGACAATGGTTTGCTTCCAGGCAGGGACTCTGGCAGCTCAAGGGAAAACGGCTGATTTCATATGGCACAGAAAAAGGACTCAACAGCCTGGACTTGCGGGCGCTCGCTACCGATGCCGATGATCGCCTCTGGATTGCGACCTACGAATCAGGGCTCAATATTTTGGACGCCGGAGAGATGGAACGCTGGGAGCAATCAGATTTTGTGGAGGACAAAGGAGGCATCAATGACCTACTGATTGATCCGGACGGAAGCGTTTGGTTGGCCACAGAGCGCTCGGGCCTGCTGATTTGGCAAGCCAATAGTGCAAGTTTTCAGCAGCTACAAATAACCGATGGGCTGGAAAGCAATAACCTTCGCACCCTTTTGTTGGACAGTTGGCAGAATCACTGGATTGGAGCGGCCGGCGGTGGCCTCAGTAAATGTACCCAAAGCCTGCAGGCTTTCATCAGCTATGGACAAAAGGAGGGGTTACCAGAGGCTTCCGTCCAAGCCATTTATTCCGATCCTGTGAGTGGCTTGTGGATTGCTACAGCCAATCAATTGTTCTTTTACGATGGGCGTAGCTTTACCAACTACAGCGAGCGTTCCGGCTGGCCGAGCATGCGCATTGTGGCCATTCGAAAAGGCGCCTCTGACCGACTGTGGCTGGCTACTGCCAGGCGGGGAATTTTGTTGGTAGAAGAAAATCGCGTATTGACCATTGACAAAGATGGTGGTCTGCGCGCTAGCCGCGTAAAAGACATCCAGCTCGACAGTATGGGCCGACTGTGGGTGGCGACAGCGAGTGCCGGCCTTTGCCGCATTACGGCTATTCCAACAGATTCTGCCGGGACACAATTTTCCTTTGACTATTACGACCAGTCAAATGGCTGGCCGGATTTTTTGCAAGCACTTCATCTAGATAAGCGCGGACGTATTTGGTGGGCCGACGCCGATGGGGCGATTGGTTGCTATCAGGACAGCATTCGCTTGGAAGCGGGCCGTCGAAAAGGTTTGGACATCCACTGCCTGGCAGAGGATAACTTGGGATACTTATGGGGAAGTACTCGTCGAAATGGTATTTTCCGATTGAATATTTATCAGGATTCCTTGCGGTTCCGATTTTTTGGTCGCAAGAATGGTCTGAGCAGTAACAATACCCACTTTTTGTTGCCAGAGGCAGAGGGCCATCTTTGGGTGGGAAATGCCTCTGGGGTGGATCGCCTCCGCTTGAAAAACGGCCAATTGGTTGGGCGAAAAACCTTTTTTGGGATCGGGCAGGGATTCAAAGGAGGGGAGGCTGGCCGATATGCAGCTGTAATGGATGAATTTGGTCGACGCTGGTTTGGAACCTCCAATGGATTGATGCGCTATGCTGGGGCCGTACCCACCAAAGAAAATAAACCACCGATTTTGCGGCTGACGGAGCTGCGACTGGGAGGGCAGGCCATCGGAAAAAGTGCCTTTGCAGATAATGTCGACTTTTGGGGTGGCATCAAACGACCGATCGAACTACCACATACCATCAACGATTTACAATTCGACTTTGTGGGTATCGACTATGCACAGGCGCCCGCTGTCCGCTATCAATGGAAGATGTCGGGTCGCTTTGAAGATTGGCTGCCAGCGACAGAGCGATCGACTGCGACCTTTTCGAATTTGCCTCCGGGTGATTACGCCTTCATTGTGAAAGCCAGCGACGGAGAGTTGGAGACAGTACCCCTGGAAATTCCCATTCGAATCACACCACCTTTCTGGCAAACTGCTTGGTTTCAGTGGAGTGTACTAGGCCTAGGCTTGTTGTTGCTATTTGGCTTGTTTCGGCAACGCCTCAATCGGGTCAAGGCCCGTGCTGCGCAGGAGCGAGAGCGTTTGGAGTTGGAAAAAAACTTGTTGCAGTTGGAGCAAAAGGCTTTGCAATTGCAGATGAATCCACATTTTATTTTCAATGCGCTGAACACCATCCAAAGTCAGATCAATGCGACCGATCATCGCAATGCGCGCTATCAGTTGGCTAAATTTGCAAAGCTGATGCGAGGCATTTTGGAAAACTCTCGTTCAGAGAAAATTCTCCTG
The DNA here is from genome assembly GCA_039199225.1 of Bacteroidota bacterium. Lineage (GTDB taxonomy): Bacteria > Bacteroidota > Bacteroidia > Chitinophagales > Saprospiraceae > JBCCSZ01. The sequence continues at coordinate 12,647 of JBCCSZ010000123.1, read as the reverse complement.
GAAGAGGAGGTCCGATTGTTGGAGAATTATCTGGCCATAGAAGCCTTCAGCCGCGGCCACAGCTTTGAGTATGCTGTGACGGTAGATGAGCGTTTGGACGTTGAGCAGGTTTTGATTCCTCCGATGATGTTGCAGCCTTTTGTGGAAAATGCCATCATTCACGGAGTGGCCCATTTGTCAGGGCAGGGTCGGGTATTGGTAGGGTTTCGGCAGAAAGGGCGATTGTTGGAATGTACGGTGGAGGACAATGGGATCGGTCGGCAAGCGGCGCAAGCACGTAGGAGCCAGCAGGCGGAAGGGCATCGCTCTGTCGCTTTGGAAGTTACCCAGGAACGGCTGGCTCTTTTGGGTGGAGAGAACGGCAAAGGTCTACAGATCGAAGATATTCGAGACGAAAGTGGGGCTGTCGCAGGGACGATTGTCCGATTGTTGTTGCCCACAGAATAGATTTTTTATCTTTGCCCCTGTTCGAGAATGGTGGGCTGGGTTAGGCGAAATTACCAGATTGGAAATGAAGACAATACTATGATCAAAGCCGTCATTATAGACGATGTGGCGCAGGCCATCGAAACGCTCAAGGAGGACCTGGCGGCCTACTGCCCGGAAGTCGAGCTGATTGGCCAGGCAGATGGGGTCGTAAGCGGTGCCAAGCTGCTGCGTACGCTTCGACCGGATGTCGTTTTTCTCGATATTCAAATGCAGGACGGTAGCGGTTTCGACCTGCTGGAAATTTTGCCATCGCCTTCATTCAAAATTATATTTACGACAGCTTCCGACGCGTTCGCGATCAAGGCGTTCCGTTTTTCGGCAGTAGATTATTTGCTCAAGCCCATCGATCCGGATGAGCTGGTGGAGGCTGTTCGCAAGTTGCAGGCTTCAGAGGAGGCATCCAACGAGAGCTTGGATTTGCTGAGGGAAAACATCAGCGAGCAGACAGGGCCGCGACGCATTGCGCTCCATACCCAAGAGAAAATCAGTGTGGTCGCAGTGGAAGACATCATTCGTTGCGAGTCGACCGGTAACTATACCCAGTTTTTCTTCGTCAATAAGGAAAAATTACTTGTCACCCGTACATTGAAAGAGTACGACCAACTGTTTCGAGAGTATGGCTTTGCGCGTGTCCATCAATCGCATTTGGTAAATACCCGCCACATCAAAGAATACGTTAAAACAGAAGGTGGTTATTTGTTGATGAAGGATGGATCGCACGTCTCGGTCTCTATGCGCAAGAAATCAGAGGTGATGAAATTACTTGAAAATTTATAAGCGGCAGACCAATAGGATGGCTTGCCTAACCCTATAATGTTCAGAGGATTTATGGAAAATAATCAAAAAAAGGCCCTAACGCAGTTTGCTGTATTGAGTTTGTTGTTTTTGGGGCTATCGGTTTTTTTGTGTCAGAAAGTCATACAGCAAACCAATTCCTATAAAGATCAGAAGCAAGAATATGCGGCTTCTCTCTTTTTCAAGGATCGCCTTTTGAATCCCGACGAGTGGTTTGGCGATAAGAAGGTGCAAGCAGAAAAGATCAAGGCTGCCGCCACAAAATTGGTGGATGCTCAAGCAGCGCGTGACGAAGCCTATCAGTATGCTTTTTATTTCGCCTTGCTGGTCATTGTATATGGTATTCTCGCTTTTTTAATCAGCCGTAATTCTGCCCGACTGCGTCCTGCGGCGCTCATCGTCATTGCTTTAGCCTGCCTTTATGGTGGCCTTTTTACTCCTATGATAGAGCTGTCCGCCTTTGAAAAAGATGTCAAATTTCCAGTCAAGTTTGACACAGGTATGTTTGGGATGAAGTTGGACTTTGAGCAAGAGTTTGTCGGAGAGATGTTTTTTTACTACCAAAGCAAATCTGTTGTAGAACTGATCAAGCTCTTATTTCAGCAGCGCAATTTGGTGGTGGGCATCAGTATTTTGCTGTTCAGTGTCATCATGCCGCTGGGTAAGATACTGAGTACTTTTGCCGTATTGATCAATGAGCGTTTGGCCAATAATAAGATCATTTCTCTATGGATCAATAAAGCTGGGAAATGGTCTATGGCAGATGTATTCGTGGTTGCGATGTTTTTGAGCTACCTGGCTTTCAGCAATATGCAAGTGGGAATTCAAACGGAGAGCCAAGTGATGTTGGGTTTGTATTTTTTCTTTGCCTACGTCATCTTTGCCATTGTATCGTCGGTGTTGCTGGACGTAAAAAGACCGGACTCACTCGGGCGCGAATCCGGTACCATTTGACCTTTACCTGAATATATTTGGTGAAGCTTTTCTAAATTGGGTGATGGCCCTCTAACAGCCTTCGCAGTCTGCATACTTGCTTACTTGTCGGAAGAGGTGTCCGCTTTCGGCTTTAGAAGAGAGGAAGAAACTGACCTCCCAGCATCCTTCGTGGTTGGTGGTAGACAGCAACAAATCCAGTTGGCCGTCGCCATCTACATCACCTAACCATTCTACAAATACGCCGCCTTCATAGCCATTGCCAAACCAAGAGGGAAGGTCCATTCGGTAAAGCAGTTCATCCTTTATTTGGTCGCCTTTCACCTGTTTGACATGTAATTCGTAGTTGCGAATCATGGAGAAAGGGTCGCTCTCGTCGGGGTTTTTATTCATCAGTACATTGCCCTTGGCGTAGACATAGTAAGATGCCTTGTCTGTACCGAAGTAGACAGTCTCTCCGGGGAATAGAAACTTGGAGTCGTACTTTCGTCCGTTGATGCCGGTCGTCTTAGCGGGATTGATGCCGCTGATCAAAAAAATGGGTTGACGAGGGCCGGCCAATTGGGCATCGATGTATGGGTCGTTTTCGTCGGAGTCGAGGGTGTCTAAGTGGAAACGCGCTTCCTCCAACTCAAACTCTGGATCGAAGGGATTGTCACCACTGGCATAAAGAGCTAGAAATTCCTTGTCGAGCGGATAGCCGCCGTTGAGCCAGGTATCGGTATGGATGACCTGAATGGGAGATTCTGCTTCTAGGAATCCGTTGAACATCCAGCCGTTTTTGCCTCTGTAGTAGGCCCTCACCCAGCGACCGTCCTTGCCTTCGATGGTTTCTGGAACGGCAGGGGCATTGGTACATACTGTGATCTCCTTTCCGAATGGTACCGCCAGGATTTTGTTGGATAGTAGGGAAGGAGCATCCCGAAGGCTCAAGCCTGAACGGGCATTTACAACATATAGGTTGCCAGCTTCGCCTTCACAGTCGTATTGTTGTGCTTGGATATCGTTTTGGAAGAAGCATAAGATGCTTGCGATTAGGATTACAATGATGCGTTTCATGACGAATGGTTTTAGTTATTTAGTGATTGGCCGTTGGCCTTGTGGTTGCTCTGCCTGCGGCGAGCTGGTGATTGCTCGGCCTGCGGCGAGCTGGTGATTGCTCGGCCTGTGGCGAGCTTGTGATTGCTCGGTTTGTGGTGAGCTTGTGGGGGCCATTAATCGGCCATGATTTTGGGCATGTGTTGTTTCAGGATGTTATCGAAAACACTAGGGCCGGCATTGGCTGGTAGGACCGCTATTTCCACTTTGGCAGCCAGTTCCTTATTGATGAGGAAGGAGGCGTAGCTGGGATTGTCGGAGCAAAGGCGTGCGAATTGCAATTGCTGTTCCAGTGTTGCTTTTTCGAGCTGACGTTTTTTCTCGATTTCGAGTGAATTGATTTCTTTTTGCCGTTGCATTTCGAGGTCTTTTAACAATTTTTTCTGGTCGAGTTCGGCTTGTGCGAGCAAGCGCCTGCGTTCTGCTTCGGATTCTGCTCTTTTGCGTTCCAATGCGGCCTGCGTTTCGGCCTTGGCCAGTTGGGAAGCGCGATGGCTTTTTTCTGTTTTGGCTTTGATCTTCTGCAATCTTCCTTCGGCCTCGGCTTGTGCAATGGCTATTTTACCGTCGGCCTCGGCCTTCTTGCGTTGTGCCAGAGCCTCCTCCATATCTATGACGTTTTGCTGTCGGATTCTTTCGAGTTCCTGACGTTGGAGCCCTGCTTTTTCCATGGCGGAGGTATACGAAGCTGGAAATAGAATCTTGGTGAAAATTACTTCTTTGATTCTGATGTGTTCTTCGTTCAACTGGGTTGTCATGCTGTTTTTGATCTCCTCGATGAAATCTTTCCGATGGGGGATGAAGACCGAATCGACGCTGGGGAAATTGTAGGCTGTTCGATCGGCCAACTCCACCATTCGGGGTTTTAAAATGAGGTTGTTGTATTGCTCGGCTGTTTCAAACTCTTGGAAAAAAGCGCTGGTATCGGTAATGGTCCAGCGGATGGATAGTTTGAGGTCGAGCGGTACGCCGTCGCCGAGGCGGATGCCTTTTAGCACGTTTTGATGCACCTGGTCATAGTTTGGTGCAGCAACGACCGGCTCAATGGCTGGCTGCGGCGCTGGAACTGAGCGGTCCTTTGTCAGTTGGTAGAGACTAATGGAAGCCAAAAGGACGATGGCTGTGATGAAATACTTCTTCATGGTAAAGGATTTAAAAAAATGGGTGTTTGTTAATGAATACAATGGCAAGATGCGGGGAAATGACCGTAAGGGGCGTGCAGATTGAATAAGCGTCGTATTCGAGCAAGTATTCGCAATGACTGGGAGATCATTGGATTTTGCTAGGTTTCAGCTGTAGAATGAGCTTACTGCCAGCGGGAAAGAGCAGCTGGTTGGAAGGGGGGTATCAGCGATGTTTTCTCAACGTAATCAGAGAAGTATTTCTAGTATTCGATTTTGTAGCCAATGCCTTTGACGGTGCGGATGTATTGCATGCCTACCTTGTCGCGGAGCTTACTGATGTGTACATCGATGGTACGGTTGCCTACGATGACGTCATTGCCCCAAACATTTCGATAGATTTCTTCGCGGGAGAATACTTTTCCGGGGCGGGAAGCAAGCAACCAAAGGATGTCGAATTCTTTCTTGGCCAACTCTATCTTCTCGCCGTCTTTGGTCACCTCATAGCTTTCCTTATCGACCATTAAGGTGTCGATGATGATCTTGTGTTCTTGCTTTTTTTCATCGACTTCGCGGTGGCGGCGAAGCAAGGCTTTGATGCGACTGACGAGTAGCCGCGGACGGATGGGCTTTTGGATGTAATCATCGGCTCCGGCCTCCAAGCCAGCAATTTGAGAGTACTCTTCGTGGCGAGCTGTCAGAAAGGCGATGAGTGTCAACTTGAGGTCTTCGATTTTTCGCAAGCGATGACAAGTTTCTACACCATCCATTTCGGGCATCATAATGTCCAATAAAATCAAATGTGGCAACATCCGTCGGGCCATCTCGACGGCCTTGAAACCGTTGGGAGCGGTACTGACCTGATAGCCTTCTTTTTGGAGGTTGTATTGGAGGAAATCCAGAATATCCGGTTCGTCATCAACCAGTAAGATGCGTATCTTGGAATTGTCCATCATACTAGGATGAATACTTTTACCACGAGCTTTTAAGGTGGACATCATAAGCTTTAGGGGTTAGCTAAATATGAAGCCAAAATAAGGATAAGGCCAGGAGTTAAACAAAAAATGTAATTAGAATTAAACTAAACTTAATACAGAGTTAACGTGGTCTCATAGGGGTGGATGGGACGTGGCTGGAAGGGCTGTTTTGGCCCTGTATTACACTGGTTGGAAAAGGAATCGGGTAGATCTATTTGGCCGCAGAATCTGGCATCTGTTGTGGATTGAAAAGGATGGAAGGTGTTTGGCGGACCTGGCCTTCTGTAGACTTTTTAACCTGCAGTCTCGGACTGATACAGCCGTAGTCAAGCTCGTGGTATTGGTAAATCGACCATTTGTTCCAGCGATACTCAAGGGCGGTGCGGTGGGTCAACCAATCGCCGGCGTTCATATAGGTGATGTCTTTTTGCTCGAAAGACAGCTGTGCAATCATCGGGGTGTAAGAGGAGCCACAGACGAGCAGGTCGTAGCCTTGTACCATTGCATCCTGTATGAGTTTGTTATCTGGTAGTTTGGGCTGCTGCTTATCGGTCATTTGAGTGGATAAATCAATAGGCTTATTGTGAGTCTGCAGTATAAGTTGAAAATTTTGTATCCATTGGTGGAGGTGGAAACGCCATCTCCTGGTATTTTTACTGAAAGTAGGGTAGCGGCCACCTGGTCTTGGAGAAGTACCTGGTAGAATGAGGTATTTCTTCTTGTTGTAGTGGAATTCCAGTTTTTCCCTGAAGAGGATATTGGATGAGTGGGTGGCGGGCAAAGAGGGGAAAGGCGTTTCCTGTCGTTGCGAGACAAAGTAGACCTTGGTATCGTCTATCACCTTTTCGATGATGGCATTCACAACCTGCTGATGCCAATTGGGTAGCTTCTTTCCCGGCTGAAATGGCCTTTCGTAAAGAGGACCGTTGATGACCAGTATGTTGGTTTGAATTCCTCCTAGATATTGTACCAACTCTTTGGCACGGCTTTCGGAAGCGCCGAGTCGTACTTTGGAAAGAATGGCAATCTCAAGTTCCCTTTTCATGGCCCAATGAGTCATTAGTTGTTGATACAGGCAATTTGCATTCTTTCTATTAACTGGGCGTTAAGGTGGTGTTATTTGTTGATTAATATGCAGTTGAGTATATCGTAATTTTGTATATAAGTCTATTTGAAAGGCTGTTCAGCCAAGGTACTGCTTCATGGTGGATTCGTCCGTTTTTGCTTTTTATGGTTGGTTGTAAAGAGAAAGAAGATAAGGCGGGGAGCCTTATCTTCTTCGCTAGACATCGGAAAGAGAGTTAGGTCAAAGCGGGGAAATAGATTAAATGAATCGTAAGAACGACTTTGTTACAGGAGCAAAAATGCGTGCTTAAGATTAATTGAGGGTTAATCCAGGATTAAGTTTGTTTAAAAAGCAATTTTAGCAGTTTTTTCTTGAACACTTGAATATGAATTGAATGTAAATTTTCTCTTTTTTTGTATTAACTAATCATTAAATCTTGCCATTTTTTCTATGCTATAATTTACACAAAGTTAGTCTTACGTTCATTGGTGATTAATAATGTGAAAATAGCTTTGCAGTGCATTTTGGAAAAACGCCCCAAAGAAAATGGAGGCTAAACATTAAACCACAAACTAAAAAGAATTATGGCAAAAAAGATTTACACTCTACTCTTTATGCTATGCCTTTTCACTGGCTTGACGGCACAAGAAATTACGATCAAGGATGGTGATTTGGTAGGCGGCCAAACTTACAATTGGACCAAAGAGAATACTTACATCCTGGATGGATTTGTCTATCTCGAGGAGGGCGGTGTATTGAATATAGAGGCAGGTACAGTTATCAAGGGAAAGGAAAGTCCTTCCACAACAGATTTGGCAAGTACTCTGATTATCACAAGAGGGGCTCAAATCTTTGCAGAGGGTACAGCTTCCAATCCTATTATTTTCACAGCAGAGGGCGACGATCCAACTGATCCTAACGATGGTTTTGGTACCAGCGCTCGTGGATTGTGGGGTGGCTTGATTGTCTTGGGCGAAGGTGTTCTGGGTGACAGAACCTCTGAGGTAGTTGTAGAAGGTCTTCCTGAAATGGAAGCCCGCGCATTGTATGGTGGAAATGACGATGAGGACAACTCTGGTGTCATCCGCTATGTATCTATCCGCCATGGTGGTGCAGCACTGGCGCCAGGAAACGAAATCAACGGTTTGACGCTTGGAGCAGTCGGTAGCAAAACAACGATTGAGTTTGTCGAGGTGTTTGCCAACTTCGATGATGGTATCGAGTGGTTTGGTGGTACGGTCTCCGTTAAGTACGCTGCTGTATCTTTCTGTGGTGATGATTCTTACGATTATGACACAGGTTGGAGAGGCAACGGTCAGTTCTGGTTCTCCCTACAAGCTGGCAACACAGGTGACAATGCTGGTGAGCACGATGGTGCTAAGCCAGATGACAATGCTCGCTTTTCGCAGCCAGACATTTACAATGCCACTTACATTGGTGGAGGTACAAATGGAACTGGTAAAAATGAGCACGTTCTGTTGTTCCGCGATGGAACTGGTGGAACTTACGCAAACAGTATTTTTACAGACTTCACCAACTTTGCCATCCAGGTAGAGGACCTTCCAGCTGGTTCTGGTTTGGACAGCCGCCAGCGCATGGAAAATGGTGAGTTGGTTGTGAAAAACAACATTTGGTTTGGCTTTGGTGAAGGCAGCGAATTGAATGCAGGCACCAATGGCATCATTCAGGTCACAAAGGATGACGATGATGTCGTTATTGCTGAAGATCCAACAGCTCAGTTCTTGATTGATCACCTAGGTAGCAATGGTAACACCTTGGACGATCCACAGATTTCTGCCGTCTCTCGCAGTGCGAATGGTAGCTTGGACCCACGTCCTGCCGTTAACGGTCCTGCATACAGCGGCTTGGCTGACCTTCCTGAAAAGGATTTCTTCCAAGAAGTAAACTTTAAAGGTGCTTTTGGTGCAACGAACTGGTTGCGCGGATGGACAGCTTTGAGTGACAACGGTTTCTTCTCCGATCAGCAAGAAGTTGTTATTACAGATGCTGACTTGCAAGGCAACCAAACATACACTTGGACCAACGACAATGTATATCTGCTCGACGGTTTCGTTTACCTTGAAGAAGGTGGTAGATTGAACATTGAAGAAGGTACAATCATCAAAGGAAAGCAAACACCATCTACTGGTGAATTGGCTTCTACACTGATCATCACTCGCGGTGCTCAGATATTTGCAGAGGGTACTGCTCAAAACCCAATCATCTTTACATCTGAGATTGACGATGAAAACGATCCTGACGATTTGCCAGCATCTGCCCGCGGACTGTGGGGTGGCTTGATCGTTTTGGGTGATGCTGTTTTGGGAGACAGAACATCTGAAGTTGTTATTGAAGGTCTTCCGGAAATGGAATCTCGCGCACTTTATGGTGGCAACAATGATGCGGACAACTCTGGTATCATTCGTTTTATATCCATCCGTCACGGTGGTGCTGCACTGGCTCCAGGTAATGAGATCAATGGTTTGACACTTGGTGGTGTCGGTAGTGGAACCATTATTGAGTATGTTGAAGTATTCGCCAACTTCGATGATGGTATCGAATGGTTTGGTGGTACGGTTTCTGTCAAGTTTGCCGCTGTTTCTTTCTGTGGTGATGATTCTTACGATTATGACACAGGTTGGAGAGGAAATGGTCAGTTCTGGTTCTCCCTACAAGCTGGCAACACAGGTGACAATGCTGGTGAGCACGATGGTGCTAAGCCAGATGACAATGCTCGCTTTTCTCAGCCAACTATTTACAATGCTACCTACATCGGTTCTGGTACCAACGGTACAGCAAAGAATGAGCACGTGTTGTTGTTCCGCGATGGAACAGGCGCTACCTATGCCAATAGTATCTTCACAGACTTTGCGAACTTCGCCATCCAGGTAGAAGACCTTCCTGCTGGTTCGGGCTTGGACAGCCGCCAGCGCATGGAAAATGGCGAGTTGGTTGTGAAAAACAACATCTGGTTTGGCTTTGGTGAAGGGGACGAATTAAACGCTGGTAACGACGGTATCATCCAAGTAACAAAAGATGACGACGGTATGGTTATCGCAGAAGATGTCAATGCACAGTTTCTCATCGACCACTTGGCCGGCAATGGCAACTCTTTGGAAGACCCACAATTGGGTGGTATCAGCAGAACAACTGATGGTGGTCTCGACCCACGTGCTGCAGAAGGTGGCCCTGCTTACACAGGCACTGCTTCTGATATTCCTGACGATGAGTTTTTCTCTCCAACAACTTTCCGCGGTGCATTCTGCAACGATGGTGTTTGGATCAAAGACTGGACGGCTATCTCTGAGTACGGATTGCTGGATGGCTCTATTCCTTTTGCTGGTGGCGAATGCGACCTGGTCAACATCGATGAATTGGTTGTTGAAGACAATGGTTACATCCTGATGCAAAATGCACCAAACCCTGCGGCTGGTGAGTTGAACATCACTTACGTACTGCCAGAAACGGCAAATGTTTCCATCAGCTTGATGGACATCAACGGCCGTCAGATAGGCAACATGTTAAATACACAGAGACAGTTGGAAGGTGTACATACATTGACTTACAATGTGAGCGACCTGCCAAACGGTTTCTACTTTTACACATTGAGAACAGACAAAGTAAACATTACAAAGCGCATGGTGGTAAGTCACTAAATCGCTATACATAAAAAGCAGTGGCATCTGATACCTTATTGGATGTCACTGCTTTTTCCTTTTTCATTCAATCTAGTTTCTAGTCTGGCGCTTGGCTGCAAAGCCAAGAATTTTAATAAGCTATTTTCTTTATGGTTTTCAAAAGCATCCACTTACAGTTGACAATCCTGTCAAGTCGGTCGATTTCTGACAGCCGTGTAGCTTATCAAAGAATTGTTACGCCACTTAAATCATTCAAAAAAACATGAAAAAATCCATTCAACTGCTGATTGGTAGCTTGTTATTATTATTGACAACTGCTAAGCTAACCGCTCAAAACGGAACAGTCAGGGGAACTGTTTCCGACAAAGCAACCGGGGAAGCTCTGATGTTTTCCAACGTATTGGTCAAAGGAAGCGACCCCGTAGTCGGTACACAAACTGACCTCGATGGGAACTATGAGCTGAAATTGGCTGCTGGAAAATACGATCTGGAATTTTCTTATGTGGGTTACACCACTCAGACTGTAACTGGCCTGGAAGTCAAAGATGGTGAAATAACTGTCTTTGACTTTTTGATGAGTAGTGATGCCATCGAATTAGACCTGGACATCGTCGTCTCTGCGGAGCGAATTGATCGGACGGAAAACGCCTTATTGGTGCTACAAATGAAAGCACCCGCCATCCAGGATGGTATTTCTGCACAGGAAATCTCTCGCTATGGCAGTAGCAACGCAGCCGAATCCATGAAGCGGGTAACAGGTGCCTCCGTACAAGATGGTAAATACATCGTTGTACGTGGACTTGGTGACCGTTATTCAAATGCGCAGCTTAATGGTCAGCAGTTGCCCAGTACAGACCCTTACCGCAACAGTACACAGCTGGATTTGATTCCTGCTAATTTGCTGGACAATGTGGTGGCATCCAAGACTTTTACACCCGACATGCCCGGAAACTTTACGGGCGGTAATGTGAACATCAAGACAAAGTCTTTTCCAGAGCGTTTCACACTTTCTGCCTCCGTTTCTAGTTCCTACAATACACAAAGTTCTTTGATCGATAACTTCCTTACACATGAGGGAGGTAGCACGGATTGGTTGGGCTACGACGATGGTTCGCGCGATATTCCAGCCATCTTGCAAGATCCAAATACCAGACAAGAACTCAAAGCCAGTTCCTTTATCTTCGGACCAAGGGATGAAGAATTGGGTCGTTTGATCGATGAGTCGGCCAGAGGTTTGAGTCCAGAATTGGACCCCTCTACCACTTCTACGCCGATGAACCATGGCATTTCTTTTTCCGTTGGCAACCAATTTAATGTAGCAGATAAGCCGCTTGGTGTACTATTTGGAGTCAACTATTCCAGAAGCTTTTCTCACTATGGCGATGGTCGATTCCAAAACTGGGAAGTAAACCCTGGAGGCGAGGAGTTGGTCAACAATCTTGCTTTGGATGATGTCCGGAGCGTTGACAATCCGACCATTGGTGGTTTGTTGGGACTTGCTTACAAGTTTACACCGACCAATAAAGTTTCTTTGAATGTATTGTACAATCACGATGGAACGAAATTGTCCCGCTCTTTGGAGGGCGCTTATCCTGCCATCATCTCTGGTAGTGGTACTTTCCAAACGCGTTCGATTCAGTTCATAGAGCGTGAAATTGCCAGCTTCCAATTGAATGGTGAGCACATCTTGGGCAAAAACAAAGATAAAAATGGTATACAGTTTGACTGGGCAGGGAGCTTTACCATGACTGGGCAGGACGAACCCGACTTCCGATTGTTTGCAAATACTTTTCGGGTACGAGACAATGGAGATGTCCAATACTTTATCTCTCCTGCTGAATACGACCTGCCATTTCACTTTTTCCGTGAACTGAACGAAGAGCAAATCCAATTCAAAGGAGACTTTACCATTCCGTTTGCACAGCAGGCGAGTACAGCCAACAAGCTTAAGTTTGGTGCCAACTTCCGCACGAAAGATCGTTCTTTTGAAGAAGATCAGTGGCAAATCATCAACTTTGACAACATCGCACCATATGATGGTACTGGTACAGATTTCTTTAGAGAAAACTCTGGTATGTTGACCGAAGAAGGTTCGACCAATCAAACGGTCGGTCTGTATCCCATCAGCCAGCGCGACATTAGTAACAGCTACGACGGTACAGAATCTGTATTTGCCGCCTATGGTATGGTGACGCTTGATCTTGATAGATTTAAGATCATTGGTGGGGTGCGTTTGGAGAATACCGACATCACTGTGGAGAGTAGAGATACCAACTTCGATGTTGGAAATATTCAGCAGTTGGATGTTTTACCATCCTTGAACATCGTCTATCGATTGACAGAGAAAATGAACCTCCGTGCATCCGCTACGCAGACTTTGGCTCGTCCGAACATGAGAGAGTTGGCACCTTTTACTTCTTTTGACTTGATTGGAGGCTTCCGAATTACGGGTAATCCAAACTTGGAAAGAACGCTTGTACAGAATTATGATGTACGTTGGGAGTACTATCCTAATCCTGGGGAAGTCTTT
>JBCCSZ010000122.1:0-21254 GCA_039199225.1 Bacteroidota bacterium | reverse complement strand
GGAAAACGCCCTGGCTCCATGCCGCCCGATGCTCGATTTTTGGCAGAAGAAGGCGTCGTCATTCCTCCAACCTATTTACTGCGAAAAGGAAAAATTCAATGGCAGGCCATTCATCAACGCTTGACGGAAGCCGCCTACCCCAGCCGCTCGCCCAATGAGAACCTGGCAGATATCAATGCCGCCCTAGCCTCGCTCCGCTCGGGCCAACAAGCGCTGCAAAACCTTTGTCGCCGTTTCGGACGGACCAAACTGCACCACTATATGGCTGCCCTCAAAGAACTATCGGCTGCCTATCTGAAGAATACATTGCGACCTTATCACGGCCAAGTATTGAAAGCAACAGAACGGCTGGACGATGGCCATCAAATCGTTTTATCCATCCGCTTTGAAGCCGACCAGATAGGCTTCGATTTTTCTGGTACCTCGCCGGTTCATCCTTTCAATTTGAATGCGAATATTTCAATTGTTTACAGTGCCGTATTATATGTCCTGCGACTGCTTTGCCAACGCGAAATTCCTTTGAACGAAGGTTTGATGAAACACATTCGAATTGTACTTCCCGAATCGAGCTTTCTGCATCCGCGTTTCAGTGACGATCCTGCAAAATGTCCGGCAGTGGTGGGTGGTAATACAGAGGTCAGTCAGCGACTGGTTGATACGCTGCTCAAGGCATTCGGCCAGGTGGCTTGCAGTCAGGGAACGATGAACAATTTTCTATTCGGCAACGAACAATTTGGCTATTACGAAACCATTGGAGGTGGGGCAGGTGCTGGGAATGATTTTCACGGTCGTTCGGCCGTACATCAGCACATGACCAATACGCGCATCACCGATCCGGAGGAATTGGAATTTCGCTACCCGATATTGCTTCGGCAGTTTGCCATTCGAAGAGACTCCGGAGGTGGCGGTCGGTGGCGGGGAGGAGATGGTCTGATCCGGGAGTTGGAATTCCGACAGGCAATGGAAATGACCCTCATCAGCCAACACCGAAGGGAAGCGCCTTATGGGGCGGCTGGTGGTCGGCCTGGACAAAAGGGAAAGCAGTTTATCATCCGGCAAGATGGAACGCGAGAACCTCTGGACGGCATTGCCACCCAAACCCTATCTGCGGGGGAACGCCTACGGATCGAGACGCCGGGTGGTGGCGGATTTGGAGAATGATCGACTTACGCTTCTTTAGGGGCGGGTGTAGCCGTTGCAAAATTATCATACTCAAATTGCATCGCCTGAGTATACACTTTCATAGCCAAACCGTTGTCAATGCCGTGGAAGTGTGCATAGGCATTTAAAAAGTTACCCATCGTGTAGGCGCCCCTGGGATCGTTGTTGCCAGTAATCCAGGGAGCGTACAGGTTGCCAGGCTGGGCTGGACTCAGCTGCGCCCCCAACCACGCCCACAGATATTCACAAGGCAGCATTACAACAAGTGCATAGATTGGATCCAGCTCTTGGACGACTTTTCGTTCGTAGTTTGAGTATTCCTCGATGGCCTTGCTAGGGACGATGCCATCTGCATCTTTGATGTGCCAGATTTCGGGGAAGGTGTCATTGTATTTTTTGTAGCTGTTGTACTTTTTCAGTAGAAAAGCCTTCAGTATTGGATCGTTTGTTCGTGAGGCGGCCGTTTGATAGTCGTCTGCTCCATGGAAGCAGTAGTAGGCATCGCTGACATTGAATCCTCCATAAGTTACGGGATCAAGCGTACCCTGTTTGATGCCTTGAACGAAGGCTGTTTGGAGCGTTTGGTTTGCAATGCCGATGTTCACATTCCAAAGCATCCAGAAGAGCGAATCTTGGGGAGGGGGATCACTGGATAATTTGTGTTCCTTGATCAGATGGAGGATGTCTTTTGAAGATAGGCTCCTGTTGTTTTTCATTTCTTGGGGGTATTGTATCGTTAGGAGAAGGCTTAGCTGTGGCTAAGGTTGATGGCGTCCCCTAGCAAATCGCTTGCTAGTCTTGCTAGAAAACAATAGCAAACAAAATAGGTACGACCTTTTTACTGCGAGTTGACAGACTAATTTAACCATTATTTGCTTAGATAACAAAACAATGGGGTGTATACTTTCTACCCTTTGTATGAAAAAAGGAAGGTTTTATTGGAATGTTAAATAATCGACCTCCAGCTCGAAATCGCTAGCTCTTTTGTCATTGGTGATGAGGCCCATTCGAATGATTTGGTTGCGCAGTTCGGGGGTGAGGAAGTTGCCCGTTGGCCGACCAACTTGATGCTCTTTAAAATTCTTCAAAGGCATTTGAACTGTTTTCCATTCACCAGCTGTCTCTGGTAGGGAGTGTTTGTAATTGGGAATGTAATACCGTCTGTCTTTGGCCAGCGTTAACGCAAAAGACTGACCTGTGGCACGGTAGCGAATCTCTATCATTTCTGTTGTCGACAGGTCGATTGCCTGAAAGGGACTTCTGATGGAAGCAAATCCACCATTGTTTTCCAAGGAGACTTTGCCTTTGAACAATAGGCTCTCATCGGTAAATTGTATGGCACCCTGGGACAAGCCGCCCATGACACCATCGTTCAGGACCCACCAATCTTGTCCACCACTTTCTTTGCCAAAATTAATGTTCTCCGGTTTAGATATTGTAGTCATAAGAAATATTCCAGCTAATAGGATGAACGATTTCATGCGTAAAGGTTTGTGGTATGAACAACAGAATAGTTTTAATATCAGCACAACAATGATTTTAGCATCTTGTTCAAATGCCTATTCTTGCGTGGAAGAGTGGCTCGCAGATCGTTTTACCAATCTAAATGAGTAGATGTTACAAATGCTAATATCGCTCAGGGCATGGATGAGGGGGCGGGAGACCGGAGTGATCTCATATGAAGTATTTAATGAACCAATCATAGATGGCCCATCGGTTTTTAAATATCCAAACGATTGCTACTAACACACCGAATAGGATGATGATTCTGGTATTGCGATTGATTTGCTTGCGCTTTTCCCGTCGGCTTTTGTACCGATGTCTATTTGAAATGGCCATATGCATTGGTTTGACGCATCAAATTTAGAAAAGGCCCTCTTAAAAGGCCACAAAAGAGCCTTTAATTTTGAGATGTACCTTGGTAGTAAGGCTAAAAAATTGACACAATTGGCTTTTTAACAATACTTTAATACCCGAGCTTCCGCCCATTTCTTAATTTGGTCGTTAGATTAATAGAAGCAGCGATTCCCATCTTTTTTGACGAATCGCTCCCGAGCAAAACAAAATACTTTTCCAGACCACTTAAAACTTACTCCTATGAAAGCGAGAATAATTCTGTTTGCCCTTGTAATGGCCATTTTTGCGGCTTGTGATAAGGACGATGATAATGGACTTATCGTAAATGATGGCTTGTTGCACTATGATGGTGACAATGATTCCGGTCCTAATCTAGCTCCAGGAAACTATGAGGCAGCCATCCGCATCCCCGCTTCCGATATGAATGCCTTTAAGGATCAAAAGCTGAAAGAGGTAACGATTTTTGTTGCTTTTCAGCCTGCAAGTTGCGCCATCAAGGTGTATACACAAGGAACGTCCGACAGTCCGGGTAATTTGCTGTACAGCGTTGATGTGACCGATGTGGTGAAAGAATTGACGTGGTTTACCCATCGCTTGCCCGAGGATGTGATCATTGATGGTCGAGATTTGTGGGTCAGCATAGCTGTAGAACACAGCGATACCCGCCAATCCATCAGTTGCGATGCTGGTCCCAACCGTCCCAATGGCGATTGGTTCTATGACAGCTCCGACCAGCAATGGCGGCCCTATGTGAATCGCACCTCCGAAAGTATCAACTGGAACATTCGTGCAAAGGTAGAATAAGAAATACGACCAATCTGCTGTACCTTTCCATTGCGAACTGAGGGGTCAGCAGATTGGCTCCTCAGTTCCCAACTTCCTCCAATCAGCGGACTGATTTCAGCAATTCAAGCGAGGCAGCAATACCAGATGCCATAAATGCCTCAACCGCCTCTCGTTGACGCCCCCCAGCAGCAATTATATCGGAAAGCAAAAGTACTGCGCCGGTCCATCCATCTTGATTCCACCGACCTCCTCCACTCAATTCCGGCAGTCGATCGTACGAAGGTTGGCCTCCCTTATTCCAATGCGTTATATAGTAGTAAGGCTCCCTGATTTGCTCATCGGGGATTGCCCAACCCAGACTAAAAGATTGCACGGCCTGCCCTCCTGCATCAAAACGAATGGGAATGTAACAACCCGTATCAAAATGGTGGGGCCAAATGCGAACGGCCTGCGCATGCTCATAAGGTGTAGCCTGTGACGCCAAGATGTACAGAGCATTTTGGCGCTGCCTGGCCAATGCCTGGCGCATATCTGCAGCCAAAGGTTGGATGGCCTGTCCATGATTGAAGGGATGATCCGGAATTTCAAAATGATTGAGCGCCTTGTAGGCAGATGCGTCCAGCCCCGTAGTAGACAAGGCATCCTGTATACGATTTAGAATATTTTCATATGTCTGTCCAATCAGTTCAATAACCGACACGGTTTGTGCATTTTGCTGCAACGCCAACCGCTGCTGGCCATAAGACAAAACCCAGCGGTATCCGTTGTGGGTTTGGCTGGCCAAGCCCTGCGCTTGTTCCAACCACAGAAGGTTGTTGTGCGAATCATCGGCCTGCCTTTCCAGATAAGCATGACTAAACATGGGTAGGAATTGGGTAGATTGATGCATCAGTTGGATGGCCTCGGCCATTTCCGGAGAGAACGAGTGATGAAGCTTTTGCCAGTGGCTCATAGGTGGCTTTTTTCCAAAAACGCCTCAGTCTATTGAATGTTCTAATTACCTGTAAAATTCAAGTTGGCTTCCAGGATGGGTAGGGCCAGCTTGGAGTCGTTCCGAAGCTGATACACCATCGGATCAAGAACGAGTGGATCGATTAGGTTTTGCCGAATATTTTTTTCGAGCTTCAAGGCGATTTCCTCCTGTTCTTTCATCCCAACCATCATGTAGTTGGTTTTGATCCGGTGGGCGATGGCTTCCAATTCTCGCCAGTCGTGAGCCTCATGTGCCTTTTTCATGGCCGTCATGGCATTGGGGATTTCCCTCAGAAAAATGGTAATCATATCTTGTACGAATTGATCGTCGCCCTTGCTCAGGTTGTGGAGATACTGCAAGTCGACTTTTACCATGGCCTGTTTGGTCGATGTAAATTTCTGCTGACCAGCGGCGCCTGTGTCTTCCACTTGGCTGGTCCAATGCTGAATTTTTTCGCTTAGTTGTTTGGGTGCAAAAGGCTTGGTCAAAAAATCGTCCATACCAGCTTCGATCGCCCGGTTTTTTTCGTCCAGCAAGGCCGCAGCCGTTAGCGCAACGATGGGGCTTTCCATATTGATATTCTGGCGATCGCTGCGTATGTGTTGAGTTGTTTCACAGCCATCCATTTCTGGCATGTGTATATCCATCAAGATTAGGTCGTACTTTTGCTTTTGGCTGTATTGAATAGCCTCTTCCCCGCTCGCTGCAATATCGAAGGGGCAGTGCCACATTTCGAGAATCTTCCCGATGAGCTTTTGATTCATGGGGTTGTCCTCTACGACCAATAAGTGGAGGTGATCGAAGGCAATGCTTTTCTCCTCCTGCATTTTATCTTCAATGCTCGTTTCGAGCTGCTTGATGTGGGCATTTTGAAAGGGTAGAACAACGGTAAAGACAGAGCCTTTGTGCTTTTCGCTCGTTACTTGAATGCTGCCTCCCTGCAATTCTACCAATTGCTTGACGATGGCCAGCCCAAGTCCGGTACCACCAAACTTGCGGGTGATGCCTACTTCGGCTTGCTTGAAATTTTGGAAGATGCGGTCTATGTTATCCGCCTCAATACCAATGCCTGTGTCGTGTACTTTGAATTCAAGAATGTATCGGTCCAGCGACTGTGCCAATATCTGGACTTTCACGCCAATGGTACCGCGCTTGGTAAATTTGCTGGCGTTGCCCAACAGGTTGGTCAATATCTGGATGAGGCGGACAGAGTCGCCAATGAGTTGGTTTTCGATGCGACTGTCGAGGTCTACGACCACACTGACTGGCTTATCCCGAAGCTTGAACTGAAAGGTCTGTTGGAGCGATAGCAATAGGCTTCTCAGATCAAAAGTGCGCTTTTCAAAATCCAGCTCACCGGCCTCGATTTTGGATAGGTCCAGAATGTTGTTGATGATGCCCATGAGGCTGTCGGCCGAGAAGCGCAGAGAGTCGAGGTATTCTCGCTGCGACTCGGTTGGTTGTGTTTCGTACATCAGGTGTGTCATCCCGATTACAGCATTCATTGGGGTGCGGATTTCATGGCTCATATTGGCCAAAAACTGTTGTTCAGCTAGCCGGGCTTGTTCCGCAACTTGCTTGGCTTTGATGAGGTCTGCCTCTGCCTGCTTGCGGTCTGTGATGTCTCGGATAAAGGCACTGAAAATATATTTGCCATCTAATCGAATGGGGGAAATACTCAGTTCGATGGGAAATTCTCGCTTGGTTTTATCGATACTTGTAATTTCGATGCGACTGTTGAGAACAGGGCCTTCACCTGTTTTCAAAAAGTGTTTCATGCCATTTCGATGTGCCTCCTGGTAACGATGTGGTACGATGAGGTCGGCCATCTCTTGGCCAATGGCTTCGGCTTGGGTATAACCAAATATTTTGACAGCCTGCTTACTCCATTCTGTGACCATACCTTCTTCATCGATGGTGATGATACCGTCCAAAGAAGTGTCGATGATTTTTCGCAACTTTTCTTCGCTGGTATTTAATTCTTCTTGGATTTTGGTTCGCTCACTTATTTCTTTTTTTAGTCGCTCGTGTGCCAGGCAACCACTGAGCAATAAGCGAAACTTATTGACTACGCTGCGAATTTGAATGGCATCAATTCGAGAAAACTGTGAACCACCAGCGGCATAGAGCTTCAAAAAACCCAGCCTGCCCAAGCGGTACAAGATGTAACAACCATTTGAAATACCTACCTCTTGAATGCATTGCTCAAAGTGTGCATCGCCATCCCGATGAATGAAAAAATTTTCCTTTTCCAGTTGTTGAACAATGTAGTGGTTAGATGTTATTTTTTGACTGTCGACTTTGTTGATTGGACTGGCATAGGCCAATGAATAATTTCTGTGATCGTCTGCAAGCCAAACGGCAGCATAGGAAATACTTTTCCGTGCCATTAGGACATTCAAAAAATGGGAACAATTTTCTTCAAAATCGAGGGATTGCCCGACAGCCAAAGACAGTTCGTACAAGAGCGAAATGTCCTTGATTATTTTGTGATTATCTTCCATTAGGTAGCTTTTAATACAATGTTCCGACGACCAACGTTTTATTGAAAAATTCTAGAAAGCCATCGCCGTCAGATGAAATTTCCCCTAGGCTTAGAACGCCTTGTGGTAATGCCTCGGCATGTGGTGAACGAATGCTTTGGTGAATTGCCTGTAACTCTTTTCCAAACTCTTCTTCCAGAAAAAGAGTGCGGGAAATACAATCGACAACCAAAGTGTGTTGAATGGCTTTTGGCGTATGATCCAGGCATATTTCTACAGCTTTGTGTGCAGAGGCTATGAGGGATTGGTTCTCACCTTTTAAGATGTATAGGACTGTATTTTCTGGTACCGCTCCTACACAGATTAATTCGCCATTTTTACCTACGGCGATGGGGTCGCGAACAACGTCTTCTCCACTTTCTTTAAAAATACCAAAGGGGTAGCCCTTGGCAATATCGAAGAAATTTTCATCATTAAACTTAATGGCTTGATCCGCCTCGACCGCTTCTTTGTACACCTCAAAAGCTTCTGTCCAGTTCAATTCATAAATGGTATTTTTTTCTGTTCGAGTAGCGACCATCGGACCGAGCATTTTTTTCCAGCCGTGACGCACGCCGAGGCTTACTTTCAAGTCGACTACGCACAGTAGGGCCGCATCTTGAAAAAAGCCCTCTGGACAAAACAAGCAAGGCTTTTGGACCAGTGAAAGGGAGCCAGCGCCTCCTCCCAAAAAGTTGGCAGAATCTCCAAAATGGTGATATAATTTTTGTAGGTAACCCGATATGTTTGACGTCAGCCCATCGACAAAAGTTAAGATGCTTACTTTACCCTGTGTTGCCAATGGAAGTTTCGGTAATTCAAAATTGGTTTGATCCAATCCTTTGATTAAAATGGGAGGCTCTGATAAAGAAAGTTTTTTGAGAATGCAGCCTTTAGTATAGTTTTTATTGGCGTAAATAATACCTGGAAATATACCACCGAAAAATGCTATTTTTTCTTTGTTTAAGGATTCGATCAGTAACGGAATATTCACTTGACTGGCTTCGCCAAACAGCAGCATAAAGGTGGCATCTGCCGTTGGGTTTTGCGCTTTGATGTGTTGAAGAATTTCTTCTGTTTGGGTATTTTCAATGTACATGATCTTGTGTTTATTGGGTCTTAATGAGCGAAGTCTTTTTCGTTTTTCAACATGCGATAAATCGTTGATTTACCGATGTCTAGTTTTTGTGCAACAAGCGTTATATCATTGTCGTAGCGTTTGAGGTAGTGGTGGATGATCTTGCGTTTGTATTCTTCGAAAGTCATTTCGCTGCTGAGAAACTCGGTCGCTTTTTTAGGGCTATTGAATCGGATGTCCTCCTCCTCTATTTGTTTGCCATCGCTCAACACGGCAGCCAATTCAATGACTGCTTTTAACTCTCTGACGTTGCCAGGAAAATTGTAAGCGAGCAAACGACTTTTAGCTTTTCGGGAGAAATCCAAAGAGGCCATTTTATTTTTATTGACAAAGGCTTTTAAAAAGTGCTTGGCCAACAAAAGAATGTCATTGCCTCGTTCTCGCAGTGGTGGCAAGTGAATGGGCAAACCCAACAAACGATAGTACAGGTCTTCCCTGAAGTGGCCTTGACTGACTTGCTCCGACAGGTCCTTATGAGTAGCCACGATGATTCGCGCATCAAACTTTATAGGCTTTTCTCCTCCGACCCTTACGACTTCCCTTTCTTGTAATGCTCGCAAAACTTTGGCCTGCAAGGCGATGTCCATCTCTGCAATTTCGTCCAGAAATAAACTGCCTTTATCAGCCATTTCAAACATCCCAAGTTTTCGGGTAGCGGCACCTGTGAAAGCGCCTTTTTCGTGACCGAACAATTCACTTTCCAACAACTCCGCCGGAATGGCACTCATATTAACAGCGACAAACGGACCCTTGCTTCTGGGAGAATTGTAGTGAATGCTTTTGGCAATTACCTCTTTGCCTGTTCCCGTTTCGCCAGTAATGGAAATGGTAATATTTCGGTTGAGTGCCTTTTGCAAAAGAGCGAATACTTTTTGCATAGAAGGACTGTTGCCAATGATGGATTGATCGACCGAGTAGGTGGTCTGTAATTCTTCCTTTAGTTGATCGACTTCCTGGCGAAGACTCTGCTGCTTCTTGATGTGTTCGATGGTATTCTGAAGTCGCTCTTTTGTTTCTCCATCCTTGGTAATATAATCGTATGCTCCGTCCTTAAGTAAATTTACTGCCGTTGAAACATCTTGCTGGCTAGATAAAATAACAACAGCAATTTCTTTGCGATGCTCTTTGGCTTGCTTCAAGACCTGCTCTCCACTGATGTCGGGTAGCGTATAGTCCAGGGTTAAAATATCCGGGGCGAGATGGAGCTGTCGGATGCAATCTTTGCCAGAACTGAATAGATGTACTTCGTGGTCTGGATTGAGTTCGAGAACATATTTGATCATTCTTTGGTACATCGGGTCATCCTCGACAACAAAGATTTTGGTTGGCTCATATTTCTGATTCATAAGATGTCACATTATACTTTGGATAAAGCACCCAAATTTGTGCCATAGCTGACCAGAAGAAGTTCTTTGAAGGATTTAACTAAGCCTAAATGCAATAGAGTTAGATTCAACAAATAAGCTGATTTTTGAAAAAAATACCTCAATTTAAAACTGAAAATTACTCTCAAAATTAGAATCTTTTTCATTCTGAGATCAAATATGAAAATCCGTAAAGTCTATGTCGTTGAAAAACAATTTCTTTGCTAAATGGCGCACTTTTTCCATTAGAGAGAGCAACCAACGCATTGATTGAAACCTGAAAATACACACAGACATGAAATATACTCTACACATTTTTCGCTGGCTCAGCATCTGCTTCATCTGCTTTTCAACAACTCTCTCAGCGCAGCAAAATAAGGCTGTCACATTTGTTACAGCTCTCAAGCCCGAACAAGCAGAGTCCATCACCTGGGAGGCAGATGGTCCGACGAAAATTCAGTATTGGAGTAAGAATTACATACGGATTGTCATAACCATTGAGCAGTCGAATATGGAGCGACCTTTTCACAAGATGTTGGCCACCAAAGGTTATTACAAACCGAGAATAAAAAGCACCAAAGATCGCAGGGCAATGACCATCTCTTTCAAAGGAGAGTCAAAGCCGATATACATCAACGACCAACTCATGGAAAACACCATATCCTACACCGTGTATGCTCCCAACCACATTGATTTGAAGCCTAAGACCTTGATGGTTGGCGCAGAATGACCCAAACAAAGAACATGGGAGTAAAAAATGCTAGACCCTTTTATTTTAGTGCTAATTTTGATCCCCCCCTCTTTTTGACAAAATGCTCTGATACAGAGTTCCAAGATATTTGCAGTATTATAGACGTTTTTAACTGAAGTCGGATCTGCCTGCAGATTGTTTGAAAGCAAATAATTTCAGGTAGTTTCCCGCTCGGTTACGGAGAATCGCAACTTGAACTACTTAGCCCAAGTTGTGAGGAATGAAAGGATTTAAAGAGAATTTTGATAGCAAACATTCGAGTTAAATACTTTCTTCGCAATGAGTCGCAACTTGAATTACTTAGTACTGTTCAGAATTAATTGATGATAAAAGCAAATCATATCTTTATAAGCCTCGACTGAAATTCGTTCATTGAATCCATGAATTCGCCTGAGGTCTTCTTTGGTCAGCTCGGTGGGCATGAAGCGATAAATGTTATCGCTCACCGCTTGATAATGTCGGCTATCGGTTCCGGCAATGACCAGGCTGGGTACGGCAACGGCCCTAGGAAAAATTTCCTTACTGGTCTTTTGGATAACTTGAAAACCGAAAGCCTCCTCTGAGGAGACCGGAGAAGGATCAGCAGAAAATTGTGCATCTTCTTTAAAAACCTCTACCCGATCATCGGCTACAATGGCTTTGACTCTTTCAATGGTTGTCGCGATTGTTTCGCCAGGCAGGATTCGAAAGTTGATTTTGGCGCTCGCATCCGTGGGCAATACATTTTCTTTGAATCCACCTTGAATAACAGTTGGAGCCGTAGTCGTCCGGAGCATGGCATTAGAGGAAGGTGAGGCGGCAAGTTGCTGCCTCACGATTCCTTTGAACAGCCATAAGTTGGCAAAAACAGCTTTAAATGGCATGCGCATCTCTGGGCCAAGTTGTTCCAGCAAAGGCCGAACCGGGCCGTTCATATTGGCCGGAAAAGGCTGGTTGCTGATCTTGCTGATGGCATTGCTCAGCAGACCGATGGCAGATGCTGCCGGAGGCATTGAGGAGTGTCCTCCTTCTGGCAAGGATACACTCAGTGTCAAAGTAGCATATCCCTTTTCCGCAATGCCAATAAGTGCTGCAGGTGCATCCAGACCATTCAATGCATCCGTGACGACCACAGAACCTTCGTCTAAAACATACTCCAATTGAACGCCCTGCTGTTCTAACCTTCGGGCGATGGCTTGCGCGCCCTTCTGCCCACCGACTTCCTCGTCGTGTCCACAGGCCAGATAAACCGTTCGCTCCGGCTGGTAATCTTTTTCCAACAGCAACTCAAAAGCTTCCAACACCGCCATGATGCTGACCTTATCGTCCAGAGAGCCTCTTCCCCAAACGTAACCGTCTTTGACAAGCCCTGAGAAAGGCGGCTGTTCCCACTGCTTTTCCTGTTGGTCATTGACTGGCACAACATCGATATGACCCATCAACAAAATGGGCTTGAGTTTCTGATTCTTACCTTGCCATTTATACAAAAGGCTGTATTCATTGACGAGACTTCTCTCCAGCAAGGAGTCGACAAGGACGAACTGCGTATCGACATATTCGCGAAATTGCTCGAAAGCAAAAGTATCTATGCGTTCCGGAAAAGAAACGGTCGGCATTTGAATGACTGCAGAGAGGCGCTCCAGGGCCGCTTCTTCAACCAATGGTTTTTCAACCGCTGCAATGTTCAGTTGCTTGGAAGTAAAGTTAACCGTATTGAATGCGACAATGGCAGCAATAATCAACAAGGCAAATAAGGCAGCCTTCAACAGCAAACGCAATAACTTTTTCATCGGCTCAATTTAAAATTTAATCTTCCAGCATATCTCTGGCTTCCACCACCCGACTGCTCCTTCCGCGACTGTCAAAAGTGGCCAACAACACCTTACCTTCAACTGCAACAGGACCCTCATAAGCCGGGGAGTCTGCCGTAGGTGCTTCTCCACTGGTCGAATAGCGGATCGTCAAGCCAGGAAAAGCTACATTGGCATTCAACAGCCCTTCTTTTAGGATGGCGCCCGGAGGAGGTAAGCGATAGGCGACACCTCCAAATCGATGATCCATTCGGACCGTTTCGCGCTTGCCGACTGTGTGGGCAAATCCATTCCAATCTTCCGTAAGAGCGGTCTGTCGGCGCTTCTCATTGACATTGCTCATCCACTCAGGCGTTTTTGCCCAAGCGCGTTCTGCCAGCCCCAGCAGCTTGGGGAACATGTAGTATTCTAGCATCTCCGGTCCCTTGATGGTCTCACTCCAAAGTTGCCCTTGCAAGCCGACGACATTCTTGTAAGCCGAAACTTTTAGGCGCTCCATATTCTTAAAATCTTCTGCTTTGTAAGGATTGCCCATGGGGTCTTCCTTCAGTGTTTTAAAAATATCGAAAGGGTCCATTTCATAAGCTTTTCGAGTATCGATGAGGCCACCCCAATACAAGCCGGGTTCTGTAGGGTCTTTGTCATAGGCTAGATCGAAATAGAGATTGCTGACATTGCAGAGAACAAGGTCGAATCCCTGATTGGCAATGCGATAGGCCAGGTCTTCATTGCCCCAGAAGTTATTCCAGATGTATGGCAACACATTTTTGTCTGCAAAAGATTCGATGGGGATGAATCGTCCATTCTCATCTTTGCTAAGAACGATTTCTTCCCAGCCACCTGTGACCAATCCACGCTCTTCGAGCAGCTTATTGATGCGCCCGAGAAAATAAGCTTGCAAAGCTTCCTTGCTGGCCAGCTCCGGTTTTTCGGCACGCAGTTTTTGGCAAAGCGGAGAGCCATCCCAAGCCCCGTTGGGTACTTCGTCGCCGCCAGTGTGTAATACCTTTAGTGGAGCATTGGCTTCTTTGTAAATGGAAATTACATCGTCTAAAACCGCTGCATAGAAATCGTATATGGCCTCTTTACAAACGCAGACAATATTGTCGTTGTAGTGCTGGGCAGAAAGGTAAACGGATTGATCATCTGGATCGATCAAGCGAAACTTCTCAGCGGCTTCCGTCTGTCCGGCTTGGGACAACCTCCGGTAGCGAGCCTCCATTGCTCGGATGGCAGCACGGGCATGTCCAGGCATGTTGATTTCCGTGATGACTTCGATATGCTTTGAGGTAGCGTGGCGCAGTATCTCGATGTAGTCGGCTCGTGTGTAGTAACCGTTTCCGGAGGAATTGGGATTGTCCGGGTCAGGCCCCGAGCCATAAGAAGGTTGAAGGAAGTCTTTATCGTCCAGGGTATGTCCGCGTCGGGAACCCACCTGTGTCAGTTCGGGAAAGCCCCTGATTTCCAGTCGCCAGGCTTCATCTTCGGTTAGGTGTAGATGCAGTTTGTTGAGCTTATAGGCTGCCAACAAGTCGATGGCCTTGAGGATGCTTGCCTTAGAGTTGAAATTTCGGGCCAGGTCGATGTGTAGACCGCGATAGGAAAAGCGAGGAGCATCAACGATTTGAACTCCGGGCAAGGAGAGAGACGATTGTGGCTGGGCAAAAGATTCTGGGGGCAAAAGTGCCAACAAGCTTTGAATGCCATAAAACATGCCTGCGATATCACCTCCTATGATTTGAATACCACTGTCCGTATCTATGCTCAATTCATAATCTTCCTGGCCATTGACTCCGGCGGAGACCTGTCCAACTTTCAACAGGATGCTTTTAGGTCCGGCACTTGTACCAGCTACGATTGGTAGCTCAACGCCCATACTGCTTTGCAAGCCGGCTTGTAATTGTTTGGCTTTCTCTGTGTGTGCTTCTTCACAAACGATTTGAAAAGATGCATCAATTTTTAGGTCTTTTCCATTTTTTTGGATGCTCAATGGGGTTGGTATAATGGCGGTGATCTGGTCGGGAGAAAGTGGACGCAGTCGTTGGTTTTCCTTATATCGAGTGGCAGCTGTGGGTAGAGGGACCGGATCATTTTTGTGTCGCTGTACTTGCTCAGGGCGCTCCATGGGCATTAGGGTGTATTCCTTGACACTGTTGAGGACTTGGCTGCCATTGGCAAAGTAAAGTCCTGCGGGGGCATCGGCTTCTTTGATGAACCAAGCTGCTGCGTCGAAGGTCACTTTGACCTCTTGTCCGGGTTGGAGGGAAAAGTCGCTGTTGGGAACCAGGCGATAAAAGTCGCCATTGATCTGTTCCACCACAGCCGGCCCTTTTGTGCTGTTCTCACGGATTCTGCGAGGCGACATGTTGAAGTACAACTGCCAGCCTTCTGCTCCGAGGGTCTGTTGGCTGTTGTTTTGAATGGTAAAGGCGCTGCGAAATTCGGGTCTGTCCGAGATTTGGTTGCTGATAAGCTCCCAACGCACCGCCAACTGTTCGAATTGGGAAGTACTTTGTGTGCCGTCAGATTCTGAATTAGGGTTTTGGCACTGCCAACAAACAGCTAGCAATAGGGAGAGCCACAAAAGCGAAGGTAGGTGTTTCATTTTAAGGTCGATTTGAAAAAAATGATTACTTTACTTCAAATATAGCACATTGATATTCAATTGATATCCGAATAGTCCAAAACGATAAAACGAAAAACTAAAATGGCCGATTCCAATGCCATAAAAGGCCGTCTAATTTCTCTGGATGTTCTTCGGGGACTGACGATTGCGGGAATGATCATTGTCAACGATCCCGGTTCTTGGAGCCATGTATACGCTCCGCTTTTGCATGCTGATTGGCACGGAATTACACCCACCGACCTGGTCTTTCCCTTCTTCTTATACATTGTTGGTGTATCGATTACACTGGCCTACACCAAGCGCCTGCAAAGTGGGAGGCCCAAGGGTAGTATGATCCAAAAGATCGTCCGACGCACGTTGATTATATTTTTCTTAGGATTGTTTTTGTGGCTTTTTCCAAAATTCGATTTTTCGGGAATTCGCTTTCCAGGGGTGTTGCAAAGAATTGCTTTGGTGTTTTTTGCATGTGCGATGTTATTCCTTTACAGCGATTGGAAAATGCAATTGCGTGTGGGCATCGGATTGCTGGTAGGTTATTGGTTGCTGATGGCCTTTGTACCGGTGCCGATAGATGAGGTGATTCAAGGGGCGCTGGCGAGTGGTCAGGTCAAAGCACAAGCCGGAATGCTCGATATTGGTTCCATACAGTCCATTTCCGAAGGCTGGATTGCGGCCAATTTGGAGCCTGGAACAAATATGGAAGCTTGGTTGGACCGACGCCTCATACCCGGCCGTATGTGGCAGTATACTTGGGACCCCGAGGGCATATTGAGTACGTTTCCTTCCATCGCTACTGGCATCTGTGGCATGTTGGCAGGCCACTTAATCCTCAGCAAGAAGCTCAGCCAGCACAAAATGCTCATTTGGTTGTTCGTCGCAGGATTTGGTGCTTATTTGCTGGGATGCATTTGGGATTGGTTTTTCCCCATCAATAAAAATCTTTGGACCAGCTCCTATGTGCTGTATACCGCTGGTTTGGCAACTCTTTCTCTGGCCGCTTCCATCTGGATCGTCGACGTATTAGGGCATCGCAACTTGCTGACCTGGCTGGGGATGATCTTTGGTGCCAACGCTATTGTTGCCTACGTGCTACACGGAACGCTCGGCGATCTGTTCATAACCAACTTTGGATCTTCCACCGATCCGTTTCTAATCAAAAGCTGGTTCTTCGATGGTCTGGTGAATCTGGGCCTCCCACCGAAATTGAGCTCCTTGATGTGGGCGCTTTTCTACACGATTTTGTGTTTTTTACCTGTTTGGTGGCTGTACAAAAGGAAGATTTTTGTTAAAATTTAGCATTCAGTACACGCCTAGCGATCAGGTATTGAATTGTTATGGGTGCGTTTTGCTAAGGCCCCGACAACTTTTCATCCAAAATTAACGGAAAGCTACCCTTTTTATGGTACGAAAATCTGCATTATTCTACTTAGTTTTGTAGAGAATCTGATAGAGCGTATATAAATTTCATTTTTCGTTATACATTTTCACCTTCCCAACAACCGTCCGCCCGCTTGATTTACGGGCCTTTTAGCTTTCCAAAAACCGACACATTTCATCGCATTTGTAATCACTCCTATTTGATGATATGCATCAAATCGAGCAGTGACTTTCGCCGTTATTCCACTTGGCCCTGACCAGGTCAATCGTCCTAATACATCAATTTTCACTTAAGATGAACAACCTCGAAAAGTAAAACTATAATCTCATGGAAAAACTGTACATGCCTTCATCTTCTCGCTTCACTATGAAGATTTGGCTCTTTTTAGTCTGTGCCTTCTGCTGGTGCGGAACTGTCGATGCCCAGGTAACCTTCTGGCAAGACGACTTTAGCGGTACCGGCCCCAATATTGGTGGAGGTGACCGGGATGCCTCCAACCACACAGACGGTGATAATGGCAGCGGTCCAGGTACTTGTGGTGCCGGAGACTACTTTTTTAGAACCAGTGCTGCTGTGGACGCGGGTAATGGTCTCAGCATTACCTTTAGTGGTTTTACCAATTCTTATTGGAGAGGAGAAGACCTCAACGGCTGCGTTGCAAACCCTGATGTGATTGATTTCACAGGCATTGACATTACGGGGCTGAGCAACTTTCGCTTTACAGGTTCTTTCGGTGCCAACCCTTCCAACTCATGGGAAAGTAATGAGAATGATGGTATTGAAGTAGAGTACCGTATTGATGGGGGGGCCTTCCAGCCAGGTATTGCTTTCAAAAGTACAGCTCTTACTATCGGAGTACTTGCAGAAGATACAGATGGCGATGGTACTGGAGATGGAACGACCTTAGGGGCTGCCTTGCAAGCGTTTTCGTTTACCTTCAATGGAACGGGAACTACCTTAGCACTTCGCATAACCATTTCTGCGGATGATGGATCGGAGGAATTTGCTTTCGATGACTTTACCCTGGAACACAGCGTTGTAAGTACCATCTGCCCAACGATTGGGACAGTTACCAACTCTGAAACAGATGTTTGTCCAGGTGATCCTTTCAATGTAACGGCAGCTGGCCTAGCGACGATGGACATGGCGAGCAATATGGAGCAGGACTTCGGTATCCGCTTTGTCGCTTTCACTTCGGCCCCTGCCGATCCATATGTCGGTGGTACAGATCTCGGAACCGTTCCTTTTGGAAGCCTCACTGCAGGCAATACGACAGCAGCACTCGTAGGCGCCACCCTGGCGACTGCCGGTACTTATACAGTATATGCTGTTCTCTCGCCAACACCAACAGATCCAACTTGTCGTCCCTCTGCTCTGAGTGCAACCCTAACGGTCAATGCACCGCCAGCTGTAACCTTGGCTATTCCAGCCAATCTGGATGAATTTTGTGTCAATGATCCTGTTACCCTGATCAGTTTAGCTGGAAGCCCGACGGGAGGTGCTTACAGTGGTTCTGGCGTAACGGACCTTGGCAACAGTGGCATCAGCTTTACTTTCGATCCAGCCGCTGCTGGTGTTGGGATGACGACCGTAACTTACACGGTAACAGATATGAATGGCTGTACAGGCTCTTCAACAGATGTAATCGTTGTAAATGCTTTGCCAACCGTTACTTTCACTGCACCAGCCGATCTTTGTGTCAATGATGGCGTACAGGCTGGTCTTGGCGGCGGTTCACCAACGGGAGGTGTTTACAGTGGCGCTGGTGTAACGGATGATGGCAATGGAACTACTTACAGCTTCGACCCAGCTGTTGCGGGTGTTGGAGTAACAACAATAACTTATACTTTCACCGATGGCAGTGGTTGTACCGGTAGTGCTAGTGACGATGTAGAGGTCTTGACCCTGCCAAATGTAACCTTCACAGCTTTGGCTGATTTATGTGTAGATGCTGGCGTACAGGCAGGTCTTGGTGGCGGAAGTCCAACGGGCGGTGTTTACAGTGGCGCTGGTGTGACAGATGATGGCAACGGGATGACATATAGCTTCGATCCGGCTGCTGCAGGTGATGGTGTTACGACGATCACATATACGGTTGGTGTTGCAGGTTGTGATGGAATGGCAATGGATGATGTAGAAGTCTTTGCCCTACCAAATGTAACGGTTGAAGGTGGTGGCAATTTCTGTGAGGATGATCCTTCTCTTACACTTAACCCATTTGAGTCTCCCTCAACCGGCGGTGTTTACAGTGGTCCTGGTGTGACCGATGATGGCAACAGCAATACGCTCACTTTTGACCCCTCTGCAGCAAATATTGGGACCAATATGGTTGTTTACACGGTAACAGATGCCAATGGTTGTTCTAACAGTGCTTCGTTCACAGTAACTGTCAACGCTGGACCAACTGTAACCTTCACCGCACTGGCTGATCTTTGTCTCAATGATGGCGTGCAAACTGGTCTTGGTGGCGGTTCACCAACAGGAGGTGTTTACAGTGGCGCTGGTGTAACGGATGATGGCAATGGAACGACTTACAGCTTCGATCCAGCTGTTGCGGGTGTTGGAGTAACAACAATAACTTATACTTTCACAGATGGTAATGGTTGTGATGGTAGTGCCAGTGATGACGTAGAGGTCTTTGCCCTGCCAAATGTAACTTTCACCGCACTGGCTGATCTTTGTCTAAATGATGGTGTGCAGGCTGGTCTTGGTGGCGGTTCACCAACGGGAGGTGTCTACAGTGGCGCTGGCGTAATAGATGATGGCAACGGAATGACATATAGTTTCGATCCGGCTGCTGCGGGTGCTGGTGTTACAACGATCACATATACGGTTGGTATTGCAGGTTGTGATGGAATGGCAATGGATGATGTAGAAGTTTTTGCCTTACCAGCTGCAACCTTAATGGTCCCTGATAATCTGGATGAATTTTGTGTTAACGACCCTGTTACCTTAATCAGCTTAGCCGGAAGCCCAACGGGAGGTGTTTACAGCGGTTCTGGTGTAACAGACCTTGGCAATAGTGGTATCAGCTTTACTTTCGATCCAGCCGCTGCTGGTGTTGGAATGACGACCGTAACTTACAGCGTAACAGATGCCAACGGCTGCACAGCTTCTGCAACAGATCAAATCCTAGTCAATGACCTTCCAACAGTAACTTTTACGGCATTGCTGCTTGATACGGTAAGTGGTGGTCTTTGTCTCAATGATGGGGTGCAACTCGTTGGTGGTGGTAGCCCGACCGGCGGTGTTTACAGTGGCACTGGTGTAACGGATAATGGCAACGGAATAACTTTTAACTTTGACCCTGCCGTTGCAGGTGCTGGAATGACGACCTTAACCTATACTTTCACGGACGGCAATGGTTGTGAAGGTAGTGCTAGTGACGACATAGAAGTCTTTGCCCTGCCAACTGTAACTTTCACAGCTTTGGCTGACTTATGCATAGATGCTGGCGTACAGACAGGTCTTGGTGGCGGAAGCCCGACGGGAGGTTTTTACAGTGGTGCTGGTGTAACAGACGATGGCAACGGAACAAGTTACAGTTTTGATCCTGCTGCTGCTGGTGCCGGCGTAACAACCATTACCTACACTTTCGCTGATATGAATGGCTGCTCTGCTAGTGCCAGCGATGATGTGGAAGTCTTTCCTTTACCGGATGTCGTTTTAGAAGGCGACGAATTGTTCTGTGAAAATGATCCTATTACCACTGTCGATCCATTTGAATCTCCTCAAACGGGCGTCTACAGCGGTCCTGGAGTGACAGACGATGGCAATGGAGATACCTTTACTTTCGATCCTTCAATGGCTAGTATTGGCTCTAATACAATTGTGTATACTGTAACAGATATGAATGGCTGCTCCGACAGTGAATCATTCATCATTACCATCAATGCTTTACCAACCGTTAGTTTCACAGCTCCTGCCGATCTTTGTATCGACGCTGGTGTACAAACTGGCTTGGGAGGAGGAACACCTGCACAGGGAGCAACCACTGGAGACATAGGCGTCTACAGCGGCCCTGGCGTGACGGACGATGGCAATGGAATGACCTACAGCTTTGATCCTGCTACTGCTGGTGTAGGTACGCACACCATAACATATACTTACACAGATGAAAATGGCTGTACCAATAGTGCGAGCGACGACGTAGAAGTTTTTGCTTTGCCAGTTGTGAGCTTTACTGTATCACCAGAACCTACCGTTTGCATAGAAGATGCAATTGTAACAGGTATTGGTGGTGGCACGCCAACAGGAGGTGTCTATTCAGGTGTAGGTGTGACGGATGATGGCAATGGAATGACTTTCAGCTTTGATCCTACAGCTTCTGCACCGACAGGTGGCGATATTACTGTAACTTATACATTCACGGATGCCAATGGTTGTACAGCAACTGCAACCGATGATATATTTGTAAATCCACTTTGCTGCATGCCTCCAAGCATTGCTTGCCCGCCAAACAACTTTGGTTTGCCAATGGGCTGTAACCCAATGGTACCGGCTGCAGCAACAACTTTCAATATTGGAGGTAGCTCAATGCCTGATCCTGCTTTGCCGACTGTTACAGACGGTTGCACCCCATTGGTGTTGACCTCTAATGATGTTACTTCAGATGTTGATTGCATCCGCACAGTCGAGCGTACTTATACGGTGACTGATGACAATGGTGATACAGCAACTTGTGTTCAGACCTTCACCTTCACGGTAGACACGGAGGCGCCAGTCTTCAACGAGGCTCTGCCAATGGATGCCACAGTTGAATGCGATGCCATTCCTGCTGCAGTGATGTTGACAGCGATGGACAATTGCGCTCCTGGCACGATGCCGATGACAATTCCCTTTGTGTTCATCAATGAAATCCACTACGACAATGTCGGAACGGATGCTGGTGAGTTTATTGAAGTAGCT
>JBCCSZ010000121.1:0-21287 GCA_039199225.1 Bacteroidota bacterium | reverse complement strand
TAGCCGAGCGCAGGCGGAAGAAAACATAACCCTCTGGGTAAAGCAATTGTACTTCATACGAGTTGGCATTGACCGTCACCCGAGTGGCGTTGTTTTGAAACAGAAAACCAAAATCCGTGTAAGTATCTGTTGTCGAGTTCGCGATAGCCGCTCCAACCTCACTTTCCAAATCGTAAAAAGTCCATTCCAGGTCGTACTCCTCGGCCCCCTCTATACCCGTCCACTCTATCAAGTAGCTATTGGATTGGGACTGTGTA
Organism: Bacteroidota bacterium; assembly: GCA_039199225.1. Taxonomy (GTDB): domain Bacteria; phylum Bacteroidota; class Bacteroidia; order Chitinophagales; family Saprospiraceae; genus JBCCSZ01. Next base: position 21,030 of record JBCCSZ010000121.1, on the reverse strand, counting down.
AGGGGAGGTACATTTTGAAAATTACTTTTCTGTGTGCAATCAAAAACCAAGTCTCTTTCGATTTGTATCTCCCCAGCCACGCGCATCGCCGGCGCCGGTGCAATCCAGCCGCTACCGACCGGATCGACGCTGATGACGCGAATGCGCATTTGATGTGCGCCCGTGTACTGGCGCAAGGCCCGGAAGGCAATGCTTTTGGAAGCATCGGGATCGTATTCGATTTGCAGTGTTTCGATCGCTATTTGAGAAGGTGGCGCACTTGGATCGTCATTGGCCATCCAAAGGTCGACCTCGATTTGCGCCTCATAGGTAAACGCCTGATTGGCGATAAGGGTAGAATCTTCATTGATCTCGAACAATAACAGATTGCGAACCGATTGTGTACTTTCGATGGTATTCCAGTCGGGCGTACCAAATTTATCGTCTTTGACGATGATGGTATCATTCATGGTGGCAACCGATACATCCAAGAGTTTGAACCAGCGCTGCGCCTGCAAAGAAGACCCCATGAGTAGGAGGCAACAGGCTAGAAAAAAAGTTTTAGTATATCTTTTGCTGATGGATGTCCTCATAATTTAGACATTTATAAAAATGAACAAACAAATTATTTATCGACCAGAGCGAGCGGCTTGTAATGGATTCAGCTGATAGGAGGCATACTGCCCACTCGACTTCAACTGCTGACCGGAAGCCTGTAAGACATCCCTGACCCGCCGGGGAAGTTGCACACTGCCCGACTGTAGTTGTGTAAAATTGGATACGACTCGCTTGCCGTCCAAGTCGTGGTCGACTGCATCGTAAGGCGCCAAGTCCAGGGCCATGCTGCTTTGTAGGATGTGGCCACTTTCTGGCTCATAGATCAATTCGATGACTGTTTTTGATTTTTTGGCCGCCGTAAAGCGAATGCCTTTGTGGCCGCCTGATGTTTCAAAGAGGGTCCCTTCCAATTCCAGCCACTCGATGAGTTGTTCCAGTTGGGCAAAGTCGAAGGAAGGAAAAATCTGCTCCCCAGGTACCAACGGCAGCTGGTTGACCTGCTTTTGGCTGTGGTCTACATACAGGTAGTGCCGTTCGTTTTTGAGTACTTCGAATAAATCAAATCGCGCATACATCTCTTCGCCCTTTTTGCAGTAGTTGATTTTCATTTCGCTGGATGCTTCGCCACCTTCCAGTTGGTCGTAGAGCATGATCTCGACGACGCAGGAAAGCTGCTCTTTGGCAGTAAATGCTTCTACAACTTTTTGATACTGCCGAGCGGCTACTTCCTGAGCATTCCCCTGAACTACAAAGCCCATTACGAACAGAAAGTGAAGCAAGAATATTTTCGTTATTTTCATTGATTACTTTTATTTTAGGTCAATCGATGAGATGGTGGAATTTAGTTATTGGACTTAAAAACTTTGCGCTCTTCCTGCAAGGTTAGAATGCCCGCCTCTGTTTCGCGTTTGGTACGGATCAAAATCCCTTCGTCGTCGTATTCGTAGAAATTCGCGTAGTTGTTGTCGTCCAGTCTGGCCATCAAGCGAAGGCTGAAAGGATCGTAAGCGAAAGATTGCATATTGGCATTCCAAGGATGAATGCGGACATCATCGATGTAAATCTTTTCTCCAAAGCCATTCCCTCCCATGTAGAGCGATACATAGGTGACGTTGGTAGGAATATCAATGCGTCCTTCCATGCGTTGCCAACCATCGATGACCGGACCGGTGGGTACCAGATTGACGGGAGGGTTGGAAAGACCGAAGCTAAAGTTGGCCGTTGCCCGGACGTAGGGAGCGCCGCAGGTCAGGGAGCTGTCGGAGGCAGCCCATGCAGAAAAAAGATACGACTTGCCTGGCTGAAAAGTCAGGATCGGTAGGCAGGCGCAGCAGAGGTTCTCAAATGCTACGGGTGGCGAATTCCCTAGATCGCTGGTGTAGCAAAACTCCTTGCCCGTGCTGGACCGTTGCTGCGTGCCAGTCTCCTCGGAATCTTGATCGAGTTGAAGTCTATCCGCCGACTGTTCTGCCTGCCCATCAGCAGAACGAGAAACTGGAATGGAAAGACAGTTATCCGATATATTGATCTGATAATACTGTAGGTATCTCGACCCAAATTGCAAGGAGTATCGCCCAGTGTGTGCAATACCTTCTACCAACTGAAAATCCGGTCCGGAAGCTCTCTGATTGAAGAAGGCCAGATTTCGTTGGAAATCAAAATCTGAATTACAATCGTTGTCGAAGCCATAATCTTCAAAACCATCAAAGACAATTTCTTCGTAGCGAGCATTTTGAGCCGTCGCAGTTGGCAATGTTTGCTGAAAGCCAAAGTAAGCAGCACCTGGAATGTTCAAGGCATCCTCACTTTCCAGTTGATTGCCTTTCCAGTCATACTGGGTTACCTCGGTAGTATTCAACCAATTGAGTGAATTGTTGGGCTTCCAACGTTCATTGATGTTATCGTATGTCCAATACGGATTAAAGAAAATGACCTCGCCATTGTCTCGGATGTGAATATCCGTTGTCGCCAAATCATCGGAGCCAATGAGCGGGGTACGATCCACATAGTAGGCGTATTCATTTCTGAGTCGCCAGTTACCGAGCAGTCCACTGGTATAAGGGTTGAATTTATTTTCATCGAAGTAAATCCCAAAATCGTCATTGTTCAACTGACATTGCATCCGCCAAAACTCGCTGAAGGTACTGGCAGAGGCAGCAAGTACATCTGTAGTGAAATTGATATTGAGCGTATTGCTGACGATGGGGTCTTTCCTCGATGCCACTTTGCCAATGGGTGTCGAAGCCATGTTGCGATTCCCCGACCGAATGATCTGCAGGGTGAGGTCTTGTCCAGTCAAAGGGTCACCCGCTTCATCGATGATGATCAAATCCGTTTGTGGTTGGGTCACATAGTACTTACCCGGGTTGGTGTTGGGATCGGGATGAACCCACAGTTCGTCACCTGGCTTGAAGAAATCGGAAGCATTGAAACCGGCATTGGTAATGGCTCCAATTGAGACATCCATATCAGTAAATACAGCTCCAATATTTTCGTATGCCTGCCCCATTCGCTCGTAGGCCCAGTGCGCCGGATAAGTAAAAGAGAAAATGTTGTCATCGAATTCGTTGGAGGTGCGGGTGAGCAGTACCTCTCCCGTCTCGCTATCGAACAGTACATTTCTAGTTGTTGCATGCGAGCCATTTTCCATTACCTCTACGTGGTCCAGTATGCCTGTCCGCTTGATGAGCTTGGTGGTCACGGCTGCCCGAAACTTGGACTTTTCATTTTTAAAAATCGGGTAAAAAGTCGGAACGAATGCCGGAAAGAAAATCAGCGGAAAGCCGTCGGTATTTCCCGCTACACCAGCGGTCGTTGTCTTGTTCTCCTCTTCCAGCATTTCCTGCCAAACATCTACTTCCAAACCAATCGTCTTTTGGGTAGTACTTCCATTCTTTTGCAAGACATTGACCGAATTGGTCAGTCGCTTTTGCTCCGCCTCCTCGTCTTCTACCTTGTAGTGATAAGTAGATGATTTAATCACCGCATTGTTTTTATCGTAGATGGTTTGCCGCTTGGACTTACCATGCATATCGTTCAACTCGATGGCGTAGCCTTGAGAGACAGAAAGGGCGTCCTTCGAATTGATCTTGAAGATTTTCAGAATGGGATTTGTACGAATGCGTTCTTTATCGGCAGCGGTCATCCGCACAATGGTTGGAAACTCCTTTGCCGTGTAAAACTCATGGAGGGTATGACCGGAGCGATTGCGATTCAAACCGATCACCTCATTGGCTATGTCCGATACTTTCACCTGGCTGTAGCCCACTAGGGGAGCCGGAAAAAGAGATTGGCCAACGGGCGTTTCACTGTAGTACTGTGTCTTTGGCGCCAGGAGGAATTTCTCCTCATAAGGCAAGGCTTCCTTCATCAGGTTTTCCTCACCACCAATGCCTGGCTCAAATGAAGCAACGCCACTACTGATGAGTTGCTCTTGACCTTCAATAACCTTAGTGGTCGTGTATTCATAACGCTGTCCGTACTTTTGAGAGCCACCACCATTGGCGATCGTCCAGTCATCGTCCAGCTCTATTTTGCTCACACGCGTTCCACCTCCCAGCTTTTTAAAATCCGGATTACAGAGTCGCAACCAGGAAGCTTTTCCAGCTACCGTGACCTGCTTACACCAGCCCTTTCGCATGCTGTTGTAGGAAAGCCCCTTTGTGAGGTTTTTGATTTCATTGACCAATCCAACCATGGACTTTATCAATGCCTCCGGTGCAGAATTGGCATTGAAGCCCGGATAAAAAAGCTCTGGCAATTCCAGTCGCATTTTTTGCAAGCCCGCAAAAGTAATCGGTGGAATATCCCGTCCTCTTTTATCCCTCAACATCTTGAAAGGAATCAATAAACGGCTGTTTCCATTTTCCAACAGTACAGGCAAGGAAGGATGCATATTGAAGTATCCCTTGACGCGTTCCTTTTTGTTGTTTTTCAAGGTGACCAGACAATCAAAATAGAGTTGCTTGATGTTTTCCAAGTATCGCTTTTTAGCCTCAGACAGCGAGGCGACCGATCTGGGAAGTTTGACGGCAACGTATTTGTAAGGTACCTCGTCGTTGTTGTACAGATTGGACTGTGGAGAGGCTCCAGCGCCATTTGTAAAGCCCTCGATTTCCATCATCTGCCCGGCCCGCTTATTTTGTACATAGGCATAATCATCGGCCTCATAATGGACACTCAGCACGCCGCCAGAAGGCAGGGTAATTTCGTTGAGGTTCCAAGCACCGGCAAAGTCTTCTGTGTAAGCATTGTCGGGATATTGTAAGACATAAGGATATTCATGCGGTGCCGGATAGCCTGGTGGATTTTCTTTCAAAAAACCCCAACGATCGTAACGACCGATGTTGTATTCGTAAGCGTTTGAAGTGGTACTGCTCGTTTCGTTGTATTTAAATTTGTAAGCGTTGAGCGCACCCCGACGACTCTTGCCAAAGGTAAAAAAGACGGCATCCAAGGTCAGCTTGCCAGCATTGGCTTGCATGTGGTTTGGCACTTTTTTGCAAAGCTTGTAGGAATATTCGAAATGGACCGCTTTGATGGGACTGGCATCTGCACCCCGCTCCTTGATCTCTGCTTTGGTGAAGAGCTTGATACTGTCCAACTTCATCATTGAATCAGCCATACTAATACCCCCATTTTCGCCCAGTACACCCAGTGCATCTTTTCGAGGAGAAGTATAGAACTGTGCCACCATGGTCCGCGACTCGATGGAGTGGATGTACCACACCTCCTTACCACCATATACATAGCTGGCTTTGTCATCGTCGAAAGTCGACTTATTGCCTTCGTGATACCTCGCTCGATTGGCTTGTACGGGGATGCGCCATTTATAATCTTGATGAACCCGGCTGTAATTGAATTTTATGCCATTCCCTGAATCATCCTCCGTGATGCCATCACCTGTTTTGTCGGTGTAATCAGGCGAAAGGATGCCGGTTAGGAGAAAAGAATGCGCATAGCCGGGAGTGGTTGTGGCTTCGAAGAAATCATCTTTGCCCTTCCGATTATTGGTTGTATTGTCCGTATTGGGCGTGTAAGAAGCCAAGGCATAATCTGAGGAGCTTTGGTTATTCGTACCGGGCAGTACGTTGCTTGCATCCACACTGAAACTGACTTCTCGCTGCTGGTTGTTGTACACAGGTAAGCCATACACATAGCGGGAGCCGCTACTTTGTGTAACGGTAATTTCTGAAAGATGGTGGTCCGGCCGCTCAAAGGTTCCAGACATGGATCGGTCGAGCGTATTGATCAAATTACTATTGCAATCGCCGAATATGATGGTATTGCGGGTGTAGTCCTTGATCTGCTTATCGAGTCCCACCTCCTTGGCTTGCTCAACATCCAAGAAAGAAACGACTTGGTTGCGCGTAGGTCTGACATCATTCTGAATTTTTCCTTGTGGAACCACCTGGCTGCTGTAGGCGCCATTGACCGTTTGATCGATGAAGCGATTGCCTGCAACGAGTTCCGAACCAACCCTCCGATTGTCTACCCTCACGGCACTGAAGCCTCCTGTTTCGTTGAAAAGCCCCTGTGGTAAGGCCACTTGCTCGCCACTGGTTCTCAGATAAAAGTTTTCATATTTTTTATCGGCCGACGTAAAATCCATGTGCGACTTCATGCGATTATCACCCGGATTCCAAATCTGCTTGGTCGTTGTGGCCTCTGTTCCAGCACCATTTCCACCGACATGCGCAAACGCACCTGCACCAAACTCGATGCCGATGTCTGCTGCAATGCTGGTATTCACTTCGCGAGCAGGGCGAAATATCCCCAGGTCGTTGCGCATGGCGCGAAACTGCCCGCCGACCCCTTGGCCACTGATGGAAAATATATCGTAGGTTCCATAAGAGAGTGGAACATGTGGTGCATTTTCTTTAAACTGGCCGTTCAATTCAGAGTTGTAGTCCATCACCGCCCGATCCTTGTCTTCTGCTTCCTGCAAATGAAAGTAGCCGTAAGTCGGTTGGCTTTCTCTGCTGTAGGCCAATTTCTGCTCTGCCCAAAAGCCATCGATCTGGAAGGCAGGGTGCGAACCGAAGGCAGCCCCTCCGATGGTTGCGTGAAACTGTATAGACTTGTTGTGGAGCGGCAGCAAAGAGGTCGGTGTGTAACTGTAAGGACCAAAATTAAAAGAGGAGGAAATATTCGTAGACCCTCCGGTGCTGAGTTCTTCCCCATTTTTGTAGAGAGCCGTTTGGGAGGTCTGGAAGGTCAGTGCCTTCAAGCCGCTGCGAGAGTTCAGGCCCGCTCCCAAGCTGTATTGCCTGTTGACATTTTCATTGACAATATTGCTCAAACCAATCGAAGGATTGATGTCGAGTCCGGAAGACGGTCCAAAAGACAGGCCCAGTCCTGCGGTAAATTGCTTATTGGATTCACCGATGGCGATGCCGGGTCGCAGGGAGGTTTTGAATTCAAAACCACGCTTGTTGTTAAAAACCAGGCCACCACTGAAACCCAGTTTGAGCGGGCCACCGAATAATTCCAGCGATCCTCCGGCTGTGATACCCACCGTTCTATCGGATGACATGTTTAACTCCTTTTCTATTTGATCGCCCTTGAAATCATCTGGGATTCCGCGCATACTTCGGCTGATGACTCCTGGGTTGAGCGACCATCCAAGCCCTACCCAACTGGCCTCATCGTCCATACGCGGATCGGAGCTGTAGGCCAAGTTGAGTGGATAGCCTCCAACATCCATCAAGGGAATGTTGTACTTGAAGTTGCCCGTAAATAAGTCCACCATATCAGAAGTACCAGCTTGCTGAAACCCCTGGAATTCGGGTTGGGCCGGACCACTGGTCAGTGCCATGGCATAGGCCGGCAGGATGGCTTGCAGTATCATCACAGCTGCCAGGGCCAAGGCTATTTTCTCTAACTTTCTTTTCTTAGCTTTCATATGTTTTAGATACTTTAAAACTTAGCAAGTTGATTGAATGATTCTCTATTGAAAATGAGTTGTAGGGATTCGCCAGAAAAATATTGGTCATCAAATTCGAGGATCAGGTTCTGTTCGGTTTTTTCGGAAACATCCGCCTGGTGGTTTTCAAACACTAGTACAAATTCCTGCCCTTGCTGGTCACTCAAAGCTGGAATGGCGTGGTAAAAACGACAAGGCAATTCCTGTCCATCCACGGTCAGTCTAAAAGCATTTTGCAAGTGGTAGTCAAAGCTATTCTTCACCATTGCCCAGCTGTATTTTGATTGCTTTTGTTCCAGAATTTTTTCCAGGTTCTGCCCCGATTGGGTGGGCTGTATCCGAAAAAGTATGTGATGGGAATTTTCCGATGATTGCACTGCATTGTATCGAGCAACGTACTGGACGCCATCCATGGTGAGGCTATTCAACAGACCATTCTGCGGCTCGTTTTTACAAGCTGCCAATAGCAGTAGGCCAAACAGCCAGAGGTATATTTTATTACTTCTTGTTGGGTACATATTTAAATTCTAAGTAGTGAGAAGTTTGGTAAGCATCTTTTATCTCAAGCACGTAATTGCGCTCTTTTTTCAAATTGAGTTTTTTGTCTATCGGCACGTCGATCTGGTTGAGTCCTGGCGATAGGGAGATCGCTGGTAAATTGGCCAACTCCTCCTGTTGATTGCCTTTGGCGTAGATGCGGTAGGCCAGGACTTTTTCATTGGCGCGATTGTCAAAAGCGAAATGAAGTTTGTCGGAAAATAAATAGGCTTTGCCGTTGAGTTTTCGACGCACGAAACGGTAGGACTCGGCCAGTGGTGGTGCTTCCTGTGGGATGGCTTCTTCGGCCAGGGAAAACTGCCAAATATCCGTTTTACCAATCTCGATGTCACGCCAGTAGGCTGTCACCTGCCAGACGTACTGTTTGTCCATTTCCAAAGGAATGGCCGATACCGGATAAGGCATAGACAAGGTCCGCAGCCGCCTTTTATCAAAGAGTGGCAAATTGCTGTTCACCGCACTGATGGGCGACTGACCTTCGAGCAGTTCTACAAGTCGCAGGCTGTAATTTAAGGCATTGCCGCGCAGCGGTACGGGAGGTCGCCAACTGAGGACCGGAAAGGCCGTCTTCAGCTTTTCGCCATCAAAAGGATAGATAAGCTCGGGTAGCCTAAAATCAAAGGAAGCATTTTCAATGCAATAGTTACCGAGGTTGCGGCCACTTTGGGTATCCACAAAACGATAGCAATAAATGTATTGGCCATTGGGCAGTCCCCCACTCTGTGCCAACCAACGGGCAAACTGGTTTTCGCTCAGACGAACACCGCCTTCCCACTGGATGTTTTGCTGATTCATCGATGCACCAGCTGGGAGCTCCATGGGTAGCGAATGAATTTGAAGAATGGACTTGGCATACTGGTCTTCAATTTGGATTTGTACCACACCCGAAAAGTCCTGATTGGTCGTGTTAATCAATTGGAATTTCAGCAACTGATCGATGTTAAAAAACGGAGTCGTCGGGGAGATCGGCCGAATAACCACCTGAGCAGCAGCACTGCCAAAGCTGAGTAGCCAAATTGATGTGATGAAAAGTAATCGTTGAACAAGTTTCATTGACAATGAATTTGAGTTCTTAAAATTGTTGTGTGACTTCCAACTGGGTCCAAAAACGCTGTTGCTGTTTCCGCTCACCCGATTGCAATGGCAATTGCCAGGAAGCATTCAGCGCCAGTTGTAACTTCTGTCCCAGATGAATGGCCGCCAAAGTAGTCAGGCCATAGTACCAGGATTCGTCCAGTGGATCGTTGAGTAACTGCAATCCAAAACTGGACTGCCAGCGCTCACTCTGCCAGGCGTATTCCAGTTGCCCTAAAAAAGAATTGTCTTCTAGCTCGACGCCCTGGCCAGCATTGATCCCCCACAAGCAAAGCGCAGATATGGACGACTGCTTGGTGAACTGCCAGGATGGCTGCAAATACAACTGTGTCGTTGTATTGATCCAAGAGGAATCAACAAATTGTAATTCCGAACTGTAGTTGGTGACACCTGCCGACAGTTGCAGCACCTGCCCGTCCAATATGCGATGAGCCGATAGGAAGACATTGTACAACATGTTGTCGTTGCTGATGGCAAGATCGCCCTGCCCACTTTGTCGAAAATAGTTTGGAGCCATTTGGGCGCTGAGCTGAAGGTATTTGTGTACCTGCCAGTTGAGTGTCCCGATGAGCTGGAGGTTCTTTTGACGACCACCTTGCAGAGATTCGTCTTCGATGCTGTGACCAAATCGAACTTCGGTTTCGAGTTCTAGCTTGGCATGTAAGCGACTTTTGGCTCTGGCGACGAGCCCCTGGCGATTGTTCTGCAAAAAAGGATTGCCCGCCGCTATAAAATCGGGACCGATGTAAAAATAGCCCACCTCTAATTCTAATTTCTGTTCGAAAAGCTCAGCTGTCAATGTAGACTCGCTGACCATATTTCGGGCATTGACCTGGTTGTCGACAGATAGATCGGGCCGGCCCCAAACCGAGCGAGAAAAGCCAATTTCCGACTTTAGTTGAACATCCTGAAGGAGGCGGGTTTGCCCGGAGAGCATAAAGACGACATTGTTTTGCGGAGCGAGAATGAGCCCTGGCGAAAATTGTCCTTTTTCGCGCAGACGAATGAAAGAGTAGTCAATCTGAGAGTAATCTGTCACCCGATAACTGGCTTTGGCAAACAGCACTTGTCCACCTCTCAATTGATTGAAAAGAGCGGAACTCCAAAGAGGAGAAAACTGGTTGTTGAAAACCTGCCGCCCCACCGCCATCTCGCCAGAAAGTCGCCCAGAAGTAAAACCATAGTGCAATCCATTGATGGGTAAATTCTTAGCAGTGTACCAAGAATCAGAAACTACGGAGCGGCCGATTTGAAATTTGTCGGAAGCCGCCAGGAAACGCTCCGTCCACTTGAGACGCTTATCCCTGCGGAGACGCTCTTGTATGGCTTTCGGGTTTTTATAGTCTTCCATCAACTCCAACTTCTGCATCAGGCGCGCTCTGGTTTGTGCAAGGCTATCGCCATAATACGCTTTTCGATCCGCCCAGCTTTGGCGATATTTTTGGACGATCTCCACACTTTTATTTTTCCGCTCCTCTAATTTTTGCTGGGCATTGGTCAATTGTGTTTTTCGGGCAATTAACAAGGAATCCGTCTGCTCCTGGGGCAGCTGTTCGTGCGCCAATTCTGCGGCGTATGACTGCATGGAATCACGCAGCAAATCGGGAGATAATTGTCGGGCTTGGGAGAGTTGATCAAAGGTAGAATCAGAGATGATTTTTTGATACAACAAAAATTTCATTTCTTTTCGGATGAGTGCCATGTCGGCATCGGTCCAGTCTAGGTAGCCCTTCAGGCCATTGACCTGCTCACCCGAAGGCGCAACGGGTGCGGACAAATCGCCGGGCAGTTCTGGTATAGCAGTAGACGTAATTTTATCCAAATCCAAATCAAAGGAAGAACGGTAGCGATCCAAAAATTTCCGATGATCGAATGCAAAGGAGAAAGCCGACATTTTTTGCTGGAACTTAAAATCGGTCCACACGGCCCTGGCATTGAGCATAACGGGCAAGCCGTTGAATTGAAAGCCACTTTGAAATTGTAGCCCCTTGAAAAAGGTAGGCTGCAAAGCATCCGTCGAGTCCAACGTGAGTTGATCAGAATAGAACAACTGTGCAGTGAGCTGCGGTCGGATGATGGCAATCTTTTGTCGGTTGGGTCCTTGTGGCAAAGTGATAAAATCTGATAATTCGTGAAACGGCATCAGTTCATCCAAAGAAATATTTTCCAATAAACCTTCCGTTTGCAAAAAGTCCAACTGGGAGCTGTCCAGCTCCGGACCGAGCAGGTTCAGCAACCACTGTTGTTGCAATGGACCAGCATCCGGTGCGTCGCTTTGAGCCGCCACTGGCAGGGAGGACAAGCCAACCCACAACAACAGACAATAGCAAAGGAGGTTTATCAATTTCATTCTTAGGAGATCTGCTTATTTAGATATTGGCTTTATTCTCCATCAATAAAATCAGCTGGCGGAACGGGGACGAGTTCGGAAACCAGCGTCACCTCCGAAGCAGTCATCATGCGTGTATCCGTGATGAACTCGCCAGAAATCAATTCGGGTTTGAGTTGGATGATGTTGCGCAATTGACTTGGAATAGGCCCCTTGGTTTTACATTTCAGTCTCAGGCTAAAAATCTCCTGCCACTCTCCTCTTGATTGAGGAATTTTTTTCTGGGGATTGATCCAGGAAGTCGTGAAATACCCCTCAGACTTGGCAATGGATTTTCTTTGGTATCGCTCTGAATAAGATGGCGGTTGGCGATTGGCTTTTTCGTTTTGTATTTCAAAGAAGTTGGGATCGATGGACAATCCCAATTGGTAGGCACGCAGAGGCTCTTGGCATTTGACCTTAATCTTTAATTCGTACTCTGTTGGACGTTCGGTAGCCTCCAAGGTACGGCTACTCTTGGGCTGCGTAATGGCCATGGTATAATTATAGTCCTGCTCCTTTTGCAGTTCGTTGCTAGAAAGTATACCGGAAGCCCGGGATGTTGGACTGCAATTGCTGTTAAAGTTTAAGTTTGCATCTCCATTTAAATCCCCTGACTTAACGAGTCGGAATCCATAATCGGTCAATCCACAAGCAGCATTGGGCGCATAGTATTCCCACTTCTCAACGGTATCTCGCCAGGTGTGCGGACCATCATAAGTAAAGGTGGTTCCCAGGAGATTTAGCTGTGCATCGAAGGGATAGTACGTTTCGTGTTCCTGTTCAAATTCCGGATAGTTAAAGGTCCAGAAATTGGAAGTAAATATTGCATCGGGATGGGTGTAGTAAGGTCGATTCAGGATATTTGGTATCAGCCGCCAAACGGGCGCATCATAGTTGGAATCATCGATTATGCGAATGGCTGCTCGTTGGATGTCTCTCACATCAAAGGTATCGATTTGCGCATTGAAGTCGAAGTCAGCAGCCACCCTCAAAGCCGGACAATCGATTGGATAATTGCCATATACGTGCGACAAAGTAATCACTGCATCAAAGGTCGTAATACCATTTCCGACAAAACAATAGGCGCTTGGGAATATCATACAGTTTTCGTCTGTAAAGCAAGGCTCAAAACTGACAACCTCTCGGGGATTGGGTGCCAGCAGGGCAAATCGTCCGTCGGCATCTGTAACAGCTTCGTCGATCAACTGCCCATCGGAGACCCTTCTGAGCTTGATGCGCACGTTGGCAACAGGATCACCATTGTGTTCCACGGAGCATGTGGGATCGGAGGGATTACCCGCTCCATACCGATAAACATAGGCAATGATAGAGTCTGCCATCAACTGATCGCTCGTAGAAAGATCAACGGGCGGACGAACAATGGTCGCAGAAAAAAGTACAAACAAAGCGGCAACCGCCAATAGGGAGAGCATTCGGTTCATACGAAACGATTTAGGTGTTATATAGTAGCCATCTACCTTTCTGGTCACCCAGAAAACGATAGCAAACAGCTCTACTTACTATGCAGACGCATAGCCAAAGTAGACATACAAATAGCATATAGGGGCATCTGAAGACCTTGAAACAGATACCTGAAACCACAGCAATGATACCCTACCGTTCATTGAGCGGCAGAGCGACCCGTCTAAATTTGTTTTAATTTAAGTGCAAAGAAGCCTAATAAAAATCTCTCAGTATTTTTTTGCAACTTCAGAAAATGATCGAAACGAAAGACAAAAGAATGGAAAGAAATGTAATCTGTTGCTTTATACTCGTCTTTTGTTTTCAGCTTTCATATTGCAAAATAAATGTATCCATTTGAAATATGCAAGTTTAATTTTGATAAACTGTATATCCACTTACAAACTGCACAATTGTCAACCATACATTGCATAAAAAGCGAAAAAGGTAACATGGAAAAGCTATATTTTTTTATTTTAATTTTTGTGACAATACATAGCCGATCTGAAAATGTATTGACGCCCTCCGTTTCTACTCTGCTAAACAGTTGAAACTCAAAGCATCAGAGAACACTCAATACCAAAGTACATCCAGGCTAGACATCTGAGGCAGATGAAAGAGACGTACGACTCTATTTTATCGTAGCATTTCTATATAAATCATTTCATAATGCTCAACTTTCGTGTGGTCTATTCTGTACCTGTCGCGATTTGCAGGATGTATTGACCAGTCGGCAGGGCAGCTTCTAGGTTGAAATCCAGCATCCAATTCCCCATATCGGTGGATTTGTAATTGCTGGCAGTAATGGACATCAAACGCACTTCTACTTCGGTTGGCAATTCCAGCTCAGCTTCCAGCTGGAAAAAGTTGACTGGCGGATTTGGATAAATTGCCCAGTCTGTCGGTAAAGCATTGAATTGAGCATTCACTAAGTTGGCATCGATGCTGCTGCGGTTGCTGTGCGCTGGCAATGGGAAAGTCCCACCATTGGACAAAGCGACATAAGCCTCAAAACCAGGCGAGCCATCTGTAAGGAATCCAGAGGCAAAAACGACTGCCGTATTGCCTTCCCACCAACTGAACTCTGCCTCGTAACTTGCTATGATGTTGCTGTTCTCATTACCTGGCGTTACATCTAGTCGATACGTATCGTTTATTGGGTCTTTTTGTAGTATTTTATTACGGCCTCGGTCTTATTAGAAATATGTAGTTTTTCATATATATTGTGGCAGTGACTTTTGACTGTTTCCAAGGAAATGAACAACTTCCCTGCAATCTGCTTGTACATTAAACCTTTTGCCAACAGTTCCAAAACTTCCTTTTCTCTTTTGGTAAGTAAATCTATATTTGGATTTTTGCGAAGCTTGGTAGATTGTTGAAAAAAGTGAACCAGCTTTCTCGCTATTGGAGCGCTCATGGGCGAACCGCCATCGTAAAGCTCTTTGATGCTCTCCGCAATTTTAGCCATTCCCGTACCCTTTAGCAAATAACTCGCCGCCCCTGCTGCAAGCGCTGCAAAGACTTTTTCATCGTCCTCGGAAATGGTGATGACCATAAACTGTATTTTAGGTATTTGCTCCTTGAGTTGACGAATACATTCTATGCCAGATATTCCGGGCAAACCAATATCCACCAAAATAATATCGAGGCTTCGTTTGGGAACATCCTGTATGGCTGATTCCCCATTGGCATAGACACGGCTACAGTGCAAGCCACTCGTTTCATTAATGACCTCTTTTAGGGTTTGGCCATAGGTTTGTTGGTCTTCGATAATGGCTATTTCAATGGGTTCTTTAGTTTGCATAATCTGTCAGATGAATTCAGTTGATTAGTACGGATTTTCTCACTGCGTCAAAATAATTCAAAAATTAAAAAAATGCCACTCATCGTGTAGACGAAGCATAAAAACCCAACAAATGGGGGATAGAACGGTGAGGATAAAGCCTCTAATTTTGGCTATGTTTTAAGTGCCTAGACAAATTAGGCACTGACTTATTTTGTCCAAGCGCTTACAAAAACTATTTTTAACTTTAAATTATAATAACATGGCAAAAAGAATTTCAAAAGTAACTTTTTCAGGTAACTTTGACGAATCCCAAGGTGGCGCTGAAAAGTATTTTGTTCAAGACATCGAACAGCTCCAACAACAGGGGGCGCAGGACCTCGTGCAAGTGTATGCTTCCTACGATAACAGAGAGGTGGTCAAAGGAATCATCGGAGTGTGTCGTGGGAGTTTAATGACAGGGCCTTATGAGCGCATAGCACTGCCTTGTCCGCCCTATTGTCATCCAAATGCCAAAAACGAGGAGCAGGAAATCGGAGCATTGAGTTTTCAAGAAGCGCGCCAAATGATTACAGGCTGATTCTACATGATGAACGCATTCATTCGCATTCTTTTCTACTGCTTATTTTGGGGGAGTTGTATGGCACAACTTCCCCAAGATTTTTTATTTCACTACATTGACAATGAAAATCAAAATAATGGTTTATCCCAACTGACCAACCATTTTATTTACAAAGATTCCAAGGGCTTTGTTTGGATCAGTTCACTGTCAGGTCTAAATCGCTTCGATGGTAATCATGTAAAAATATATGAGGAAATCATTGGGGATTCTAGCTCTTTGCAGGGGCAGTTCGTCCAAGGAAAGTTTTCGGAAGATGCACACAGCAATCTCTGGTTTACTACCTACAGTGCTTTGCACTTTTACAATCGAAAAAACGATAATTTTCAGCATTTTACCATTAAGGACAGTACCGATTTGTCAGTACCTGGGTTTTACAACTGTGGAATGGATGCAGCAGGTCGGCTTTGGATCATCCACCAGGATGCCCTCTATTTATTTGACACCCAAAGTCGGGCATTCCTCCAAAGCATAAGCCTTGGCAGTAGTTTTTACAGAGGGGAAATTTCTCAAGACACCAAAGGGCAGGTCACTGACTTCTACGCTTACTCCCCTGGGAAAGTCGACCTCTTGCGTCTCTCCAATCCGATGTCTGACGCAATGGCTAAAAACCATTATTTTTTAAATGAGGCAGAGAGCATCACAAGCATTTTGGTAGAACAAGATTCCATGATCTGGATAGCTTCCAGCAAGGGGCTCGCCCTCTTCAATCCGCTGACAAAGAACTACCAGGGCTTCGTAGACGATCAAGTTCCTACCTATGACAAATTACTCGGAATGGCTCTGTACGATACGCAATACATTGCCCTTTCTTCGCTCGAAAGAGGACTGATATTCTTTGATAAAATCAGTCGTCAATTTGAAGTTCAAAGCGGAGACGCTGTGGCTACTTCCAGCAGAGGCCCCATCTACAAAAGCAACGATGGTGGTTTGTGGCTATCCATCGAAGGCCAAGGAGTAGCCTATACCTATCCCGAAGAGATTAAGTTCAAAAAATACCAAGAAAAGAAACGCTCCTTCAACAAACTATTGGATGCAGGCAATGGCGAAATTTGGGCAGCCACTTTTTTCAATGGCATTTTCATACTAGACGAATCGAAAAACATCCTTCGACACATCTCCCATGCGTCCCATCCAGCAATGCACTCAGATAAGCTCATTTACCTTTTCAAAGATGACCAAAAGCGCATTTGGATACTCAGCTGGAAGGGCATTAGCTATTACCACTTGGAGACAAAAGAGTTCAAAAGCATTTCTAAAGATCACATTTTCCTGTACGGCCACCAGAGCAGCAATGGCAAAATACAGCTCTGCTCCTACTCACAAAACGGCATTTGGGAAGTAGACGATGACTTTCAATTGAGACGAATCGACCCAAGCTCCAATGCTAAATATACTTTTCTGTACGAAGATAAGGACCAAAAACTCTATGCTGCCAGAGACCTTACGACCTTAGCTATTTTTACGCAGGACAGCATACTAAAGCCCTTTAAAGAAATCCCACTGAGAGGCATTTTCAAAGCCGCCTACGAAGACGCTGGCATCGACTCTTTGATTTGGTTTGCCACTACGAGTGGCCTAGTAAAATTGCATAAAAATACCCATCAATTGGAAGTCTATTCAAGAAAAGATGGCTTGCCCAGCTCGACAATTTACAGCATCGTAGCGGATGCCAATGGCCTTTTCTGGCTGAGTACCAATAGAGGTATTTCCTGCTTCAATCCCCAGAATTTAGAGGCGCAGAATTACGGCCTGATGGAGGGAATATCTGCCCTGGAATTCAACAGCTTTTCATACTTACAAAGGCCGAGCGGAGAGATATGGTTTGGCTCTACAAATGGATTGACGACCTTCCAACCTGAGCTCATCTTTGAATCCTCCCCTCCTAGCGTACAGATTACAGGCATACGAGTCAACAATGAGGTGTTGAGGGGTTTGAGGTGCCAACAAACACAGGCGACCAATCCAGGGGAAATTAAAAGCATACAACTATCTTATCCACAAAACACATTGGGTTTTTCCTTTACAGCCTTGGAGTATGCGCATCCCGAGAATATCCGACTACAGTATCGAATGAAAGGCATGGATGAGCATTGGATGAATACCAATCGAGAAGGATTTATACGCTACCCAAAACTCCGTCCGGGCAACTACAGCTTTCAAATAAGAGCTGCGACCTCTTTGAATGCTTGGAGTCCCATCAAGCAAATAAAAATCAGGATTCAACCGCCATTTTATTATACCTGGTGGTTTGTATTATTGAGTTGTACAAGCGTGGTTTTTATCACCTATCTGATTTTCCAATTCCGGGAAAAGCAAAAAAATAAAATACGACAAGAACTCGAAAAACAACGAAACGAATTTGCTCAGGACATGCACGATGAACTAGGCTCTAGTATATCATCCCTCAAATTATCCATCGAGTTTTTGATCCGCAAAGTATCTTCAAGAGAAATAAAACAAAATCTAGAGAAAATCGCGGATACCTCCCAGACTCTCTACCAAAAACTCAGGGAAGTGATCTGGGCTGTCAACTCCCGCTATGACACACTCGAAAACTTAATTTTATACTTACACAGATATGCCTCCGAATATTTAGAAAATACAAAGATAGAATATCGATCAGACATCCCTACAAACATCCCCCAACATGTGATTCTCGGCAAGCAACGCAGCAATATCCTTTTTTCTTTTAAGGAAGCCATCAACAACATCGTACAGCATGCCGAAGCCTCTCACATCTCCATTGACTTCATTGTACATCCACATACCTTCCACATTCAAATACGCGACAATGGAAAGGGTATTCCACAGGCATTCCTAGAAAAATCACCTGGTACTGGACTGGAAAATATGCAGCAAAGATTTCGAGAAATTGGTGGTATTTGCAAGATCGAACCAAACGAAGAAGGTACGACCATTTCGTTTTACACAAAAATAAAGTAATCCTACCCCCTATTTTTCCAACAAATGGGGGATGTTTTTTCACCCCATTTATCAACAACTTGCTCCCTGTAAGATGGGTGTCTGTCAACGTCCTGTCTGCACTGGAAATTTACCATAAAACAATTTACTGATTATGATAGGCAATGGCATCATTTTAATTCTACATTCCATCCATCGCACCATCTCTGAAGAAGAAGCGCTGTCTTACTTACCGGAGTCTTATTTGAAACATCGCCGAAAAGTCATATCTGTTCAGCCAACGCAGTTTAAGCTCTCCGAGTCGTATCATCAAGATTACCACACCTTGGGTGCGCAGCAGCGCCACCAGTACAGGGAAAACATTAAACCGCTGATAGAAAATGACAACTACTCCAAGATCGTCTACTTTGGAGCAGCTCCCATTGCGCTGGCCATGCAATTGGGATTTTTGATAGGCGAATATGAGGATGTAGAAATTTACCAACACCACCACGACCTCAACACCTGGAAATGGCAAAGAAATACCCCATCAAAGGCATTGAAATCTCAGGTGGAAAACAAACCCAAGGACCACTATCGAGGGCATGGCGATGTTCAAATTCGCATGAGCACCTCTGTCAGAGTGGATGAAAGTCATTGTGAGGAAGTACTAAAGGCACCCGTGAAAGAAATCCACATCACAGTGGACAAACCTACCAGGGATGTGTTTGGCCATCCAGCAGAACTCACCGAAGTCGCCGGAAAATTCCGGGATACCCTAGACCTCATACAGTCCAATCTGCCCGATATAGACTACATCCACTTTTTTGGTGCGATCCCCGTAGGACTGGCCTTTTTATTGGGGACTAAAATCAATCCAACGATGCACAAGCCCGTGCAGACTTATCAGTTTGGCATCGCGGAGATACCCAAGTATACGGCTGCTGTATTAATTCAGAATAACTCAACAGCGCAATGGACGATCAGCCAGAAAGAAATTGAAGAGGCGAAGAAAACACGGGCTCTTTTGGATGACATGCTGCAAAACCAAGTGGGAGGATTCATTCAAAACATCAAGGAAAAAGAATACACAGATTGGTTTACCTCCATTTTCCCAAAGGCCGTGGATACTTCCCTATTCCATGCGCCGCAATGGAAAAACCTGCCACTACTTTCCGAACTAAGGCTTCTGAACGATCGCATCACCTGTGACTTAAGCACCAATGACGTGGAGGGCTTTTTTTATGACAAGGGTAAAAGTACATGGTTGCTATCGGACGCTTTTATCATCTCCCTCAGAAAAAGATTCGAGCAGGAAAAAGAATTCCAACAAGCCATTCGGATGTTTCTTTTCCATGAAAGTTTGCACATCACTCAACACCTACTCACTTCCAACAATTCCAGTGGCATCGGAGGATTTCCAAAGGTTGTAGAAGCCGCAGATTACCAAGCCGATGTATGGGCGATGTTTTACGAGTACAAATACACAGCCCTGAATAACAGAAAGGCATTGGAAAATCCCAGGGATTACTTTCTGAGTTTAATCAATACAGCCATACACACCATGTGGTCCTTTTTCCCACAACCAGCCACCATCCGACGCATACAGATACGCCGGGTCAATCGCTTCCTAATGTGGTATTTTCAGTTTCTATTGATCGAAGAATTACCACAGAACTCTAAGCTGGATGACATCATTTTGGTCCTCTTGCAAAAGCCCATCATCGAACTGTCCGGTCCATACATTCGGTCCGACCAACAAAGAACCTACTTCTACCTAAACCTCCCCAACGTCAACATGCCTGAACTGGCTTTGTTCCACAACAACAAAGTACATCGCTCCATTCAAAACAATGCAGAAATATTAATAGCTGCATTCAGAGATAAAGACACAGAAACCATCAAGCAATACCTCAGAGGCATCGTAGAGTCGAGTTCCCTAAAATGAAGTAAGGAATTGGCTGCTTACACCATCTAAAAAAACAAGCAAAAGTTTGGCATACCATCTTTGGATCACGCAAGTGCATCGGGACAAATGAATCTATATTTTATCATCATAAAAAAATAAACATGTATAATTACCTGCAATCCGAATTCAACAAATTCCACGAAAAAATCAAACTGCACGACAGGGCGGATAACGCAATCTTGAGGGAAAAACGAGAGATGCTTGAAAAAGAATTGAGGGAGTATTTTGCAAAAAAAGCAAAGGAAGAAGGCACCGCCAAAATCACTTTCTCCGTCGGCAATCAAGGCAGCTATTCCATGGGAACAGGCATCCGACCGCTGGACAATGAGGACTATGACATAGACGTTATGATACTCCTCAATATTTCAAAAGACGATCACAAGCCGGTGGCCGTCAAAAAGTGGGTCTACCAAGCATTGGATAGAAGCAATCGAACGGTCGAAGACAAAAAACCTTGCGTCCGAGTGCAATACCACAAAAACGGAAAGAAACTCTACCACGTCGATCTGGCTATTTACGCCAATGAAAACAGCGATGGCAAAACTTATCTTTCCTGGGGGAAATTCAAATCTGCCCCAGCCGATAAGAAATGGGAAATCTCTGAGCCTGAAGCACTGAAGGATAAAATAAATAAGCGTTTCAAAAATTCAGACGACCAGCAACAAATGAAGCGGGTCATTCGATACTTAAAGCGCTGGAAGGACATTAAATTTAAAAATACAGGCCATGGAAAACCAACAGGTATTGCCCTGACCGCCTTGGCTTATAATTTATTTACCCCTCAAATAGACCGTGACACTTTTTCGTC
>JBCCSZ010000120.1:0-21351 GCA_039199225.1 Bacteroidota bacterium | reverse complement strand
TATCTGTCTTTGCAGCGAAGTAAGAAGAGTTGGCATAAAAAAGTCCACAATTGGGCCAGTGTCCGACGAGAGTTGATTGATAAATTTGGAGAACGTTTTTCTAACTATATTAATGGGTGACACAGTTTTTTGAGCACTCTCAGCAAGTTGCTGTTTCAGCCCTTTTATGGGCTTCATCAAAGGAATCTATCTGGTCCGTTGGTATTGCGCTCCTGCATGACGACTTCGGCATCCATCTCACCCAAGTCTAGGAAGTATACATTGTGGTAAATGTAGTTGAAGTTGAGCTGTTCGCGAAGAACCTCAAATTGACCTTCGTTCTCTGCATTGTCTGCAATCCAATCGATGGCTTCGAGTCTGCTGTGAAATGACTTCTTTTTCATAACGGTGGTGTTTTATTGGTTAAAATGCCAATCCACTTCTTCAGCTTATTTTTATCTTTCCTTTCTACTTATAAGATGTGAGGAAGCCCCTAAAAGTTGCAGATTTTCCTCTTTTTAACACACCTTTAGGAAAGGGACTAAAAGGTGCTTATAATGATATAATTCTGTTTTCATTGAAATGTGTCGTTTTTTCGTTGGGAGTACCCATAAATTCGACAAATTTTATATCAGCGACCAATGATTGTCTTATATTTTCCAAATTTGTCCACTTAATTCAACCTTTAGCCAACTGCCTCCTAATTCTGCTTAAACTCTCAGGAGCAATGCCCAAAAAGGTAGCGAGGTACTTCAACGGAATCCGGTTGGAAAGCTCTGATTGCTCGTTCAGCATGCGTCGATAGCGTTCCTGAGCCGTTTCATTTTGTAGCGCAACCATCAAGTCTTCTGTCCATCCCTGAACCTCGCTGATAACGGCGGCTGTCAGCAGGTGCCATTGCGGAATGGCCTTTCTGATTTCCAATAAATGTTCAAATCGAATGCACAACAGCTGACAATCCTCCAAAGCCTGGATATTCTCTGTAGCCGGAAGCTGCTTTTGAAAACTACGGATGGAAGTGAAAAAGATGTTGCCGTATGTAAAAAACTTTGTAATGTCTTGTCCATCTCGCCAAACGAAGTATCGCAGCAGTCCTTCTTCCAAGAAATATAAATGACGACAAATTCTTCCCTCTTCGAGCAACAATTCTCGCGAACTCAATGACATTCGCTCCAAGCGCTCCTCGACAAATGCCCATTCTGAGCTTCCTAGCACAATGTACTTGCTGACGTATTTTTTGAAGCTTTTAGACATCATTGAAAAGGTTATTTAAGACATAGCCCTACTGCGCTACACAACTTACAGGTAATCAGTTGTTTAGTCATTTTTGCATCGAGCAATTTGCTCTGCAGGCCATTTTATTAACTACTTACTTATGAAATAAAATTTTCCGGAAATGGTTCAATCGAACTTAACATAGGTCAAGTAGATCAAAGACAAAATTCGACGACCTTATGCTCAAAAAATGCAGAATCTAATTTTTAGCTTTTTCATCGTAATCACATTTCAAATGAATGGACAAAGTCAGAATTCCAACACCCACTTTCAGCACAGCCTTTCCACCAAAGCCAATCCAAGCGTCATTTGGAAGATATGGACAGATGTGGCTGAGTGGCCTCGCTGGGACCAGGGTCTGAAGGCTGCCTCTATGAAAGGCCCTTTCCAACTGGGCGCCAAGGGAAGGCTGGTACCCGATAAAGGTCCAAAATCCCGCTTCAAAATCACCCAGTTCGAAGAAGGTCGATCCTACACCATGCGAACCAATCTGCCTCTGGGTTCACTAGAAATCCATAGATACCTGAAACAAAAAGATGGGCAGTGGTATTTCACCCATGAGGTACGCTTTAGAGGTCTACTCAAAAATTGGTTCGGCAAAAAGTTTGGCGAGCGGTATCGGAAGCTGTTGCCAGAGGTCATGCAAAGCATTGAAGAGATAGCCGAAAGCCATCGCTCCTAAACCTTCTCCTATGTTGCGTAGAGATTTTTTGAACCTTATGGTTCTTGCAAGTTTTGAAAAAATGTTGTCACCAATAACAGATATTCAAATGTCCACAAGCGTAGACCTGTCCATTCGAACGCTCCACCTTCCACAATCAGGGATAAAAATTCACGCCATTCCCACAGGAACGGTGTCCGTCAAGCGATCTCATCGCAATAAGGGATGGGGAATGCTGCAAATATTGGCAGATTTCAGATGGACAGCACCCATGCCTGTTTACTGCTGGTGCATTGAGCATCCGGAAGGTGTTTTATTGTTTGATACTGGGGAGAATGCCAAGGTTGTGCAAGCTGATTATTTTGACTGCGACTCAACGACTGGCTGGGTCAATCGGAAAATCCTGCACTTTGAACAAACCGAGTCCATGGAATTGGCAGCAAGGCTGGCGGAAATTGGTCTCAAGCCCCAGGAAGTTCGCTGGGTGTGCCTGTCGCATTTGCACATCGATCATGTCGATGGCCTGGCAGCTTTTCCGCAGGCCGAAGTGTTGGTCAATCATACAGAATGGCAACATCCCTATGGCGCTGTAAAATGCCTCCTACCCAATTGGCTGCAACCCCACTTGATCCGACACCACAACAGCGACCACCGCTTTCTTTCCAAAAGATATGTTCTAACAGATGCCAGGGACATCAGCTTGGTTTCCACCCCCGGCCACACCTACGGACATCAGTCTTTACTGATCCAGTGCCAAGATTTCAACATTTTATTGGCCGGAGATGTGAGTTTCGACCAACAACAATTGATTCAGGGGATCATTCCAGGAATTAGTGCTGACAAAAAGGCTTTGAAACAGACTTATTCACAAATTGTGGATTACCATGTGGAAAAACCCTTGATTTACCTTCCTTCGCACGATCCACAAAGTGGCCATCGGCTGGCTGATAAAATTTTCTTAAGCAACCATTAGAATATACTTGCCGATTACCTTCGTTGGATTTGCCTTGTGGGGTACCAATTGGTCTTGGTTGCCCATCGAGCTATTGGGCATTGCACTGTATTTTATACCTGCCTATTTGGCTCGCCGCTTTGATGCACGCTGGCTGTCTTTAGGTTGGGCGCTACACGTCCTTTGGGACGTTTGGCTCCACCAAGGTGGTCATCCGGGGATGTTCCGACTTGGTATCCGGGGGTTTGCATTGGCTTCGACATAGCTGTTGCCATATATATCCTATATTTGTGTCGTCAACACTTATCAAAGTCTAAATAGCTTCATAGTGAAGATTAACTCCTTGTACTTACTCACCATATTTCTTTGGATCGTATATATCGTATGGGAAATCCTACTCCGTAGTTGGGCAGCGGCTCAGCCTTTCGGCGTCATCCGTTATGACCTGATGGTTATCATCCCTGTATTACTAATGCTGACGATGATGTGTTATTTGAAATACAAGGGCAAGTTTTAGAAAATCAAGCCAGGAAGGTTCAAATTCGCACTTTGCCTACTCTGAGATATGTGGAAAGCAGCGGCCAGATACGCAACCTATGAAATTTCTGGGCGAAAATTTAACTGTTTATCAAGGAGTTACGTTCACTCAGAATCACTTTTTTCTTAAAATTCCTTGTTTTTTGCGCTAAAGCAGCCTACCTTTGCACTCGCTTTGAGGCAGGGAATCTACAAACATGCCATTAAAGCAGACTGAAATTCTCATTTATCATTATTAAACCGAATTTGTTGTGGATACTTTAAGTTACAAAACGAAGTCTGAAAGGAAGGAGGATGTGGTCCATAAGTGGTATGTGGTAGATGCGCAAAATAAAACGGTTGGACGTTTGTGTTCTCAGATTGCCCACGTACTGCGTGGCAAGCACAAGCCCAGCTACACGCCCCATGTAGATTGTGGTGACTATGTCATCGTTCTCAATGCGGATAAAGTGCGCTTCACCGGTAAAAAGTGGGACCAGAAAGAGTACATTACTTTCTCTGGCTATCCAGGTGGCCAAAAGAGACGGACTGCTAAGGAGCAATTAGCCAAAAAGCCGATCGCTATCATCGAGGCGGCTGTCAAGGGTATGTTGCCAAAGACGAAGCTGGGTCGTAAAATGATCAAAAAGCTCTTTGTGTACACAGATGCGGAACATCCGCACACGGCACAGAAACCCGAACCATTCAATTTCTAACTCATCTAAAAAATTTCAAGTTTGTGGTTTATTCGTCAGAAAGCTTGTGACTCGAATATTTGCTACGCAACCCCTGGGGTTCCTTTCAAATTTCTCCTTAGACCTTTCAGCCACCACAACTTGAGTTAAAAAAATTGCTTCTATCATATGGAAATGATCAATGCTACTGGCAGAAGAAAAGCAGCTGTCGCAAGGGTCTATCTGACAAAGGGAGAAGGTAAGATTACCGTTAATGGTAAGGACTTCAAAGAGTATTTCCCGCTTGCACACATTCAGGCTCATATCAGCGATCCGTTTACCACAGTTGGCGCAGACAACATCTACGACCTCAAGGTCAATGTAGCTGGTGGTGGATTCAAAGGCCAGGCTCAGGCAGTTCGCATGGCCATTGCTCGCGCTCTTGTAAAACTCAACGAAGATTTTCGCACGCCGCTTAAAAGTAAGAAATTCCTTACACGTGATGCACGTGTTGTGGAACGTAAGAAATACGGTAAGCCCAAAGCGAGAAAGAGCTTCCAGTTTTCCAAGCGTTAAGCATTCAGCCTTTTATTTCTTTTGTAAAACTAATAGTCAAATTATCAAGAAGATATGGAAAAGCCTACTAATAAGCAGCTTCTGGATGCCGGTGTTCATTTTGGACACCTCAAGAAAAAGTGGAATCCAAAGATGCAGCCTTATATATTCATGGAGCGCCGAGGTATTCACATCATCGACCTAAACCGTACTTCGGAATGCCTGGACAAAGCGGCCAATGCCATGCGTCAAATCGCCAAGTCTGGCAAGAAAGTTCTTTTTGTTGCCACCAAAAAACAGTCTCGTACCATTATTTCTGAAGCAGCCAGAAGCGTTGGCATGCCATTCGTGACAGAGCGCTGGTTGGGAGGTATGATGACCAACTTTGCAACCATCCGCAAGTCCATCAAAAAGATGAACAACATCGACCGGATGTTGGCAGATGGTACCCTCAATAGTGTAACAAAGAAAGAGCGTCTGACGTTAACACGGGAGCGCAACAAACTGGAAAAAGTTCTGGGTGGTATCGCTAACCTCAATCGTTTGCCTGCTGCTATGTTCATTGTCGACATCCACCATGAGCACATTGCACTGGCCGAAGCCAAAAAGCTGGGTCTGCGCACCATTGCGATGGTCGATACCAACTCTGACCCATCAACGGTTGATTATCCAATCCCGGCCAATGACGATGCTTCTAAGTCCATCAAAATCATCAGCGATTTTATGGTAGAAGCAATCAAGGAAGGATTGAATGAACGCCGGAGTGCCAAGTCAGAGCGCGAAGCAGCCAAGCAGGGCTAAACAAGCGGTCTGAACCATTTTGATGACTAACTGGTTACAGGCAAAGTCATTCGAAACAATTAATATTAGAATTCTTCAAAATCAAAATATGGATACTGTGAAAATCTCAGCAGCCGACGTAAAAAAATTGCGGGACCAAACAGGTGCCGGTATGATGGATTGTAAGAAAGCTCTCACAGAAGCAGAGGGTGATTACGAAAAAGCCATCGAGATCCTGCGGAAAAAAGGTCAGAAATTGTCTGCTAAGCGGGCAGAACGCGACGCCAAGGAAGGTGTCGTCATCGCTTTGACCAGCCACAACAGAAATAATGGTGTTATCATCCGCCTCAGTTGCGAAACAGATTTTGTAGCCAAGACTGACAGCTTTGTCGAACTGGCTAAGCAGGTTGCCGAAGTGGCATTGAAAACATTACCTGACTCACTGGAAAGCTTACTCGAATTGCCTTTCGAAGGTGAGTTGAGCATCGGAGCGAAGATTACTGAGCAGGTTGGTGTGATCGGCGAAAAGATCGAAGTCAATAGATACGAGAAGATCGAAACAGCCGCTGGCGAAGGACAGGTATTGCCTTACATCCACATGGGCTACCGCGCCGGTGTGATTGTTGCACTGAACCTCGAAGGCCCTCAATTCATGGAACCTGGTAAGAACGTTGCTATGCAGATAGCAGCCATGCGTCCAATCGCTGTTGACAAAGATGGCGTCGATGCAACAACTGTTGAGAAAGAAATTGAGATTGGAAAGGAGCAGGCTCGTCAGGCGGGTAAGCCAGAGGCCATGCTCGAGAAGATCGCAATGGGTAAGCTCAATAAGTTCTACAAGGAGAATACATTGCTCAATCAGCAATACGTCAAAGATTCCAGCATGTCCATCAGCAAGTACTTACAAAGTATAGATGGGAAATTGACAGTGACCGATTTCAAGCATGTGGAACTCGGATAACGACAGGTTTTGAGAAAAAAAGCGAATTAAAATTTTAATTCGCTTTTTTTCTGCCCTTTTTTAAGGCTGACCCCATAAATTTGTCTTTACAAACTGAATACTTGAATTAAAAATATAATATCCATGACTCTCAAGTACAAACGTATCCTTCTCAAGCTAAGTGGTGAATCTCTGATGGGTAGAAAAGGTTTTGGCATCGATCCTAATATGCTGAGACACTACGCCGAACAAATCAAATCGCTCAATGAGGCTGGCGTACAGATTGCCGTAGTCATTGGTGGTGGCAACATCTTCAGAGGGTTGCAAGCAGCTGATGCAGGCATCGAAAGGGTACAAGGAGATTACATGGGTATGATGGCTACGGTCATCAATGGCATGGCGTTGCAAAGTGCACTTGAAAGCCTCGGCGTGTACACGCGCCTCATCTCTGCCATCGAGATGAAGCAGATCGCCGAGCCGTACATTCGACGTCGGGCCAACCGCCACCTCGAAAAAGGCCGGGTGGTTATTTTCTCTGCTGGCACAGGTAGCCCTTACTTCACGACCGACTCTGCCGCTGCGCTACGCGCCAATGAGATCAGCGCCGATGTCATTTTAAAGGGTACTCGAGTGGATGGTGTCTACACCGCCGATCCTGAGAAAGACCCCAATGCCACCAAGTTTGATCGCATCTCTTTTGCTAAAGTTATCAGCTTGGGACTGAGCGTTATGGACATGACAGCCTTTACGCTTTGCCAGGAAAACAACCTTCCAATCATTGTCTTTGACATCGGGAAAAAAGAAAACCTCATCCGCATTATCCAGGGCGAGGCCATCGGTACCTTGGTTGAAGGGTAAATTTTACCAAATAGCGACCATTTGCATCTTGATTTTATCCGTTCTTAGTAGTAAATTCAGCATTTATCTACAAACATTCCAGCGAAGAAGTAACCCACTTTTGAACTAGCCGTATCTAACAATAGTGTTAAATTGGGTAGTTCGGCAATCTTTTGAGTCACCCGGTGGTTTATGTTTAGTAAAGATATATGTGTAGATATTAAATAATTCAAGTTTCGGATAGCTGTTGAGAAGGCAAAATTTTCGCAAAACATCTTCTGCTACCCGCAACTCAGGTCAAATATTTAGATCCTCATGGCAGTAGCAAAGGATAATTATACCCTCCTGATTGAAAAGCTCGATAGCTTCATCCGTAAATACTACCTCAACCAAATCATTCGAGGTGTTTTATACAGTGTTGGACTTATTCTTGCACTTTTTTTGGCTAGTACCATCCTAGAGCATTATTTCTATTTTGGAACGGGCGGTCGCAAGCTGTTATTTTATTCCTTTGTTGGAAGTAGTTTGTTGGCCTTAGCTTTGTGGGTCGTAATACCTGCCCTTCGGTACTTCAATCTCGGAAAGATCATTTCACATGAACAAGCTGCCCAAATCATTGGCTTACACTTCACCAATGTCAAAGATAAGCTGCTCAATATTCTCCAACTAAAGCAACAAGCAGATAGCAATGCCAGTGGTGCTGCGTTGATTCGCGCCAGCATCAACCAGAAGTCTGAAGCCATCAAGCCTGTACCTTTCCGCGCGGCCATCAACCTCAACAACAATCGGAAGTACCTCAAATATGCACTTCCCCCACTCTTGCTGTTGATCATCATCCTTTTTGCTGCACCCAGCATGATTAGGGACAGTACAAACAGATTGATCAACAACAACAAAATGTACGAGCGAGAGGCTCCTTTCCATTTTCGGATTCAGCAGGAGGATTTAACGGTTGTCCAATACGATGATTTCAGCTTAGATGTAGAAATTGAAGGAGATGTCTTGCCCGATGAGGTATTCATCGACATCGATAATTACCAATACCGCCTCACGAAGGAAGCTGCCAACAAATTCTCTTATCGTTTTAGCAATGTCCAGAAGGATACAGAATTCAAGTTGTTTTCCTCTGGGGTAAAGTCGGAAGATTATGAACTGAGCGTTCTCAAAAAGCCAAATATTCTCGGTTTTGATGTCAAGCTTGATTATCCGGCTTACACGCTTCGCAAAGACGAAAAGATTTCCAATGTCGGAGACCTCATTGTTCCGATGGGGACTAAAATTGATTGGGTCTTCAACTCTGAGAATACCGACAATATCGCCATCCGTTTTAATGACTTAGCTGAGTTGACCCCTACCAATCGCTTTGACGACGCCCTTTTTACTTTCAAAAAGAAAGCACTAAAGGATGAGTCCTACAAGATTTATGTTTCCAACAAATACTTGCCAAATGCAGATTCTGTTGGTTACTCCATCAGCGTGGTTCCAGATTTACATCCTAGTATTCGAGTGGAAAAATTTCAGGACAGCGTTGAAACCAAATTGTTGTACTTCGTTGGCGATGCTTCGGACGATTACGGATTGAGAAGCCTTTCCTTCAACTACCGCATCAAGAAAAACAATGGCGCACAAGGGAAATTGAATACCATCAAATTAGAGAAGCCCAACAATAAAGAAATTCAATATACGCATACTTGGGATTTGGAGTTGCTCGAACTCGAACCAGGTGATGAGGTCACTTACTTCTTTGAAGTTTACGACAATGATGCTGTTAATGGCAATAAGTCTGCTCGCACCAACTTGATGGTTTTTGAAAAACCGACAGTAGAGGAGTACGAAGAAATGGCGGCAAAAAACAACGACGATATTAAAAAGGACCTTGAACGTTCTTTGCAAGAGTCTAAAAAAATTCAGGACGACTTCAAAAAGCTCCGGGAAAAATTACTGCAGGAAAAAGACGTAGACTGGCAGACCAAGAAGGAAATGGAGAAATTGCTCGAACGTCAGAAAGAATTGGAGAAGCAAATCGAGGATGCCAAGCAGAATTTTGAGGAAAACCTGAAAAATCAAGAGGAGTTTACCGAGCCAAACGAAGAGTTGGCCGAAAAGCAGGAAAAGCTGCAGGAGATGTTCGAAGAGTTGATGAGTGATGAAATGAAAGAACTCATGCAACAAATTGAAGAGTTGATGCAGAAGATGGAGAAAGACAATGCCCTCGAAATGATGGAGGACATGGAGATGAACGATGAGAAACTCGAAATGGAGCTCGATCGCATGCTCGAATTGTTCAAGCAGATGGAGATGGATTATGAGATGGAACAGCAAATCGACAAACTGGAAGAACTTGCCAAGCAACAAGAAGAACTGAGCCAGGAAACTGAAACCGGAGAGAAAGAACAGGAAGAGTTGAAAAAGGAGCAAGAGGAAATCAACGAGAAGTTCGAAGACATCAAAGAGAAGATGGACGAACTAGAAAAGAAAAATGAGGAGCTGGAAAACAAGCGTGATCTTGGCGATTCAGAAGAGCAAATGGATGATATTCAACAGGAATTGAACGAAAGTAAAGAACAGCTCAACCAAGAGCAGAATAAGAAAGCATCTAAGAGCCAAAAGAAAGCTTCGCAGAAAATGCAGGAAATGGCCGACCAGATGGCTGCTCAAATGGAGCAAGGTGAAATGGATCAAATGCAAGAGGATATG
Organism: Bacteroidota bacterium; assembly: GCA_039199225.1. Classification (GTDB taxonomy): domain Bacteria; phylum Bacteroidota; class Bacteroidia; order Chitinophagales; family Saprospiraceae; genus JBCCSZ01. Next base: position 11,485 of record JBCCSZ010000120.1, on the reverse strand, counting down.
GCTTCGTTGCGCCAATTACTTGAAAACCTCGTGGGACTTTCCTTTGACCAGGAGGACTTGATCGACCTAATTGCAGAGGCCAATGTCAATACGCCTCGCTATGTAGAGCTTGTACAAGATCAATACAAATTGAAGGATGACTTCCAATTGGTGGAGGATAGCCTTCAGGCTTTGAGCAAGCGTATTTTCCAGATTGAGACTTATGTCGTAGAAAAAGTCACAGAGGTTAAAAAGAACATGAAGGAAGGTTTGGAGCAATTGGAAGAACGTCGCAAACCACAATCGGCTATGCACCAGCAGCGCGTGATGAAGAATGTCAATGACCTGGCGCTGATGCTGAGTGAAGTCATGCAGCAAATGCAACAGCAAATGTCAAGCATGATGCAAGGAAGCCAGATGTGCAGTAAGCCCGGTGGTAAAGGCCAGTCCGGCAAGGTGCCAATGGATAAGATTTCGCAGGGCCAGCAGAAGTTGGGAGAGCAGATGCAGCAAATGCGCGATGCCATGCAGAAAGGCATGCAAGAAGGTGGAACCAGTAAGCAATTTGCTGAAATGGCGGCCAAGCAAGCGGCCCTTCGCAAAGCTCTGAAGGAATTGCAAAAGGAAAAACAACAAAATGGTCAAGGCGGCAGCAAGCAATTGCAGGAGTTGCTCGACCAGATGAATAAGACAGAAACTGATCTGGTCAATAAGAAGCTGTCCAATGAAATGATGAAGCGTCAGCAGGAAATTATGACCAGACTACTGGAAGCCGAACGGGCAGAGCGAGAAAGAGAATACGACAATAAGCGCAAATCAGAGGTAGCCGAACAGAAAGAACGAAAGATGCCCCCATCGCTTGAAGAGTACATCAAAAAGCGAGAGGCGGAGATCGAAATATACAAATCAGTGTCTCCCGCTCTCAAACCCTATTACAAAATGCTTGTCGAGGAGTACTTCAAATCTCTTAAGACGAGCAGTTAATCCAAGCTGCGACTGTGACATCTGCCTGGCAGAACCAGTAGCAAGTTGGAATTAATTGGGGATTGTTAAAACAAATCGGTGCAAAGTCTCGTAAAGGTAACTATAATATTGCCTTATGAACAACAGCCCCGATCATACGTTAATGAGCAAACAGCACGAAATGCTAACATTGGTATCGGATCCAAAGAATGTTGCACGCCTTGAGCCTTTCGTAGAACGGGTATTCGAAGAGTACAATCTCGATCCTGAAATCTATGGTAATATTCTTATCAGCTTAACAGAAGCCGTCACTAATGCCATCATTCATGGCAACGATAACGACCGCAATAAGATCGTTCGGGTACAAATGCGTAAAATCCGTAAGAAACTTGCCTTTCTCATCTCCGACGAAGGCCCGGGCTTTGATTTCGACCAGCTTCCAGACCCTACTGCTCCCGAAAACCTCCTTAAAATTGGTGGCCGAGGCGTTTTCCTGATGCGACAATTGTCCGATGATGTCGAGTTTTTGGACAATGGCAGCACGGTCCAAATTCAATTCAATTTATGAGCATTTCCGATCTTGCCTCCCCCGCCGGACCCTCCATTCATTTTCACAACGAATCCATCGAATTTCAATTGGCAGATGCCGAAAAGGTATCCAGCTGGCTGCAAGCTGTCGCCCAAGCAGAACAAAAAGAAGTAGGCAACCTCAATTTTATCTTCTGCTCCGATGAATACCTCCATCAAATAAATGTCGAATATCTTCAACACGATACCTTCACCGATGTGATTTCCTTTCCATATGCTACAGACATTGTAGAGGGGGATGTCTTTATCAGTATTGAACGCATTCGGGAAAATGCCGAATTGTACAAAGTAGCCTTCGAACAAGAGCTGTATCGAGTAATGGTACATGGTACTTTGCACCTCATAGGATTTGAGGATAAAAGTCCAGAAGATAAAAAGCGCATGACGCAAAAAGAAGACCAGTATTTAGACCTTCTTTACAAAACATCCGTATAAAATAGCTCGGGTTATCCTGTTTTGCTGGATGGAACAAATGGATTTGTTCCGTCGGGAGCTACGTACTGGACACAGGATACTTTTTTACTTATTTTTGCGGTTTGTTGACCCAAAACTGAAAACCTACCTTTTCAATGAAAGTACTTAAGTTCGGCGGATCTTCTGTCGCCACACCTGAAAGAATCCAAGGTGTTATCAACATCCTCAAAGGTTATTACTCAAAAGGTGAAAAATTTGCCGTTGTCTTCTCTGCCTTCGGAGGTATTACAGACTTGCTCATCAATATGAGTAAAATGGCTGCAAAAGGAAACCTAGACTACCTGGAAACTTTCGATGCTTTTCGACAACGACATGTGGAGGCTGTGAAAACCTTATTGGACGAAAACCAACAAGAGCTGTTTCAAAAGAAATTGATCGAAAACCACGAAGTTCTCAAAAATCTACTACACGGCATTTACCTTGTCCGGGAGGCTTCTCCTCGAACGATGGACTATGTACTTAGCTTTGGCGAACGCAATTCTGCTTTCATCATTGCAGAGGCGATGAGAAGCAATGGTATCAATGCCCATTACCTGGATGCCCGACAGGTTATTATGACTGACAAGAGCTTTGGATCGGCTAATGTTCGGTTTGAAGAAACCTATAAGAGAATCCGCCAGTTTTTCAATCACAACTCTGGCATCCATGTGGTCACGGGCTTTATCAGCTCTGACAAAGGTGGTTTGACGACGACCCTCGGCCGGGGTGGCTCTGATTATACAGCTTCTCTGTTGGCTGCTGGCCTCGATGCCAATATGATTGAGATTTGGACAGATGTGGATGGCGTGCTGACGGCTGATCCCCGAAAGGTATCAAAGGCTTTCACCATTCCTTCGATGACTTATGCCGAGGCAATGGAAATGTCCCACTTTGGTGCCAAGGTTATCTATCCCCCTACCTTGCTTCCAGCTCTGAGTAAGACCATTCCACTGAGAATAAAGAATACATTCAACCCTGATTTCGAGGGAACGTACATTTCCAATCAAGTAGATGCCAACGGGCATCCGGTTAAGGGCATTTCCTCCATTGGTGATATTGCTTTGTTGACTTTGCAAGGAAGTGGTCTGTTTGGTGTACCAGGCATCGCCGCTCGCCTTTTCAACTCGTTGGCCAATGCGGAGATCAACGTCATCTTGATCACCCAGGGTTCCTCAGAACACTCCATTAGCTTTGCTGTGCAACCCAAGTTTGCAGCAAAAGCGCGGAAGCGCGTTGAGAAGGAATTTGAATATGAGATTCAAACCCGCAATGTCGATGCCATTAAGGTAGAGGAAGACCTCTCGGTTGTTGCCATCATTGGAGAGAACATGCGCTATCAGCCAGGTATTTCCAGCCGTCTTTTTCAGGCACTGGGCAAAAATGGCATCAACTGCGTAGCAATTGCCCAGGGTTCTTCGGAGTTGAATGTATCAGTAGTGATTAATAAAGCGGATGAAAGCAAAGCATTGAGCGCCTTGCATGAAGCTTTTTTCTTATCGGATACCCAAGATTTGCATTTGTTTATGATTGGTGTGGGCTTGATCGGTAGCACTTTGATTCAGCAAATTCAGAAGCAGGCTGCTTACCTTCGCGAAAAACACCAGATGGAAATTCGGGTCGTGGGCTTGGCCAACAGTCGCAAAATGCTGTTTGATCCCAATGGCATCGATTTGGAAAATTGGAAGGATGGCCTCGATCAGTCGGAAGAAAATATGCAGATTGGCCTTTTTATAGAAAAAATGAAGTCGCTCAATCTGTCCAATTCCATTTTTGTGGATAATACGGCCAGCCAAAGTGTATCGGATAGCTATGAAAACATCCTAGATGCTAGTATTTCCATCTCGACACCCAATAAGATTGCAACTTCTTCGGCTTATCTCCAATACCAACGACTAAAAAACATCGCGACTCGACGTGGTGTACAATTCCACTACGAAACAAATGTCGGTGCTGGATTGCCTGTTATCTCTACCTTAACAGACCTGATCAATAGTGGTGATCGCATCCTAAAGATCGAGGGCGTACTGTCTGGCTCCCTATCTTTCATTTTCAATTCCTTTAAGGCAGGCATTCGATTCAGCGAGATTGTTCGGCAAGCCAAAGAACTTGGTTATACCGAACCAGACCCACGGATTGATTTGAATGGCATCGATGTTCGTCGCAAGCTCATCATCCTGGCAAGGGAAACGGGTTTGATGACAGAAGCAAAGGATGTCAATATTCGGAACATCCTACCAGAAGCGTGTCAAAAGGCTGAGAGTGTGGATGCCTTTTTTGAGGCTGTCGAAGCGGCTGACGACCATTTTGAATCTCTTCGTCACAAGGCAGAAGAAAATGGCAAAGTATTGCGGATGATTGCCACCCTTGAAAATGAGGAGGCGACGATTGGCCTACAGGAAGTCGATGCGCAGCACCCCTTCTACGCTCTCAGTGGTAGCGATAATATGATTGTATTCACGACGGAACGTTATAAAGAGCGGCCGCTGGTCGTACGAGGTCCAGGTGCTGGTGCGGAGGTAACAGCTGCAGGCGTATTTGCAGAGATTATTAAAATTGCGAATTTTTTATCTTAATCGGCATATCTTCAATGCAATTCTTCTACAAAATTGTGTGAATTTGAGATGCTGTTGTATAAAGTACAAACTACTACTTGTGGTAGACATTTATACCATAAGTAACTGATAATCAATATATTAAATAATTAATGAGAGCAGGAATAAAAGTTTTTGCCCCCGCTTCTGTTGCCAATGTAGCTTGTGGTTACGACATTTTGGGCTTTGCATTGGAGAAGCCTGGAGATGAGATCATCGCTCGATTTTCAGATACGCCAGGGCTTCGCATTACGAAGATAACCGGTGCCAAAGGAAAGCTGCCCTACGATGTCGAAAAGAATACAGCTGGTTATGCAGCTATGCGATTGCTGGAGCATTTGGGAGAAACAGGCAGAGGTATTGAAATGGAAATCCATAAAAAGATGCCCTTTGGCAGTGGCCTTGGGTCGAGTGCTGCCAGTGCTGTGGCTGGTGCAATGGCCATCAATGAGCTGTTGAAGCGTCCACTTGAAAAACGCGCCCTACTCCCCTTTGCTGTAGCTGGGGAACAAATAGCTGATGGCGCTTACCATGCCGACAATGTAGGGCCTTCTTTGATTGGAGGTATAATATTGATTCGCGATAATGCTACATTGGATGTCCACCGGCTTCCTGTTCCAAAGGCTTTGTATGCCACTGTGGTTTATCCGCAGGTAGAGGTGCTGACCAAGGAAGCTCGTGCGGTACTTTCCAAGCAAGTGAGCTTGGACCAAAGCATCCAGCAAAGTGGTAATCTGGGTGGCTTGATTGTTGGTTTGTATCAATCTGATATGGATTTGATCAGTCGTTCTTTGCAAGACGTCATCATTGAACCGCAGCGTGCTCGATTGATTCCACACTTTTATGAAGTCAAAGATGCAGCGCTTAATGCTGGTGCTTTAGGTTGTAGTATTTCCGGAGCGGGTCCCTCGATCTTTGCTCTAAGTGCAAATAGCCTAGTGGCCCAGGAAGCTGGTGAAGCTATGAAGCGCGTGTTTACAGATGCTAAGATTGAGTGCCAACTTTTCATCTCATTGATCAATCAGGAAGGAGCTATAAAATTATAATCTCATGCAATTGTATAGTACGAAGAGTCCGAAGCAGCTAGTCGATTTAAAAAAGGCAGTCTTACAAGGCTTGCCAGAGGACAATGGTTTGTACATGCCAAAAGAACTGCCTCGATTGGAGCCTTCTTTTCTGGAAAATCTTTCTTCCTATACTTTTCCTGAGATCGCCTTTGAGGTGAGTAAGACACTCATGCAGTCAGCCGTCCCTGATGCAGACTTACGAGAAATTGTAGAAAAGGCCATCGATTTCCCAGCCCCTGTGGTAACGCTTGATCCACAAACACATATTCTAGAGTTGTTTCACGGACCTTCGCTTGCCTTCAAAGATTTTGGTGCGCGTTTCATGGCGCGCTTGATGAGTTATTTTAATCAAGATGCGCAAAAAGAATTACTGATATTGGTAGCAACTTCTGGTGACACAGGCGGCGCCGTAGCTTCTGGCTTTTACAAAACCCCAGGTATTCAGGTGGTGATTCTTTATCCGAGCGGAAAAGTCAGCCCTTTACAGGAAAAGCAATTGACAACCTTGGGACACAATATTACAGCTTTAGAGATTGATGGCACCTTTGACGATTGCCAGGCGCTGGTAAAGCAAGCATTCTTAGATCAGGAACTGCAAGCACAGATTCGTTTAACTTCTGCAAACTCTATTAATATTTCCAGGCTGATTCCACAATCCTTTTATTACTTTGAGGCTTATAAGCAGTTAAAAGATAAGAATAAGGAAGTTGTCTTTTCCATTCCTAGTGGCAACTTCGGCAATCTTACTGCTGGATTATTGGCTCAACGAATGGGCTTGAATGTGAAAGCCTTTATTGCAGCAACAAATATCAATGATGTTGTACCTGTTTATCTAAGCAGTGGTGAATACCTTCCCAGGCCCTCCGTTCGTACTATATCCAATGCTATGGACGTCGGCAACCCTTCCAACTTCGCTAGAATGCTGGACTTGTATTGTTCCACGTGGAACATTATGCGCGAAAATGTTTTTGGCTACAGTTTCAACGACCAAGAAACAAGGAAATGCCTAAAGGAAGTCTATGATAAGCATCAATATGTGATGGATCCACATGGTGCTGTGGGCTATCTTGCCTTAGAAGCTTACAAAAAAGATCATCCTGAAGTTCAAGGGATTGTATTGGAAACGGCCCACCCCTCTAAATTTATTGACGATGTAGAAGATATTCTTTCTACTTCCATCTCCATTCCAGAACGCTTGGCCAAGTTGGCTGATGAACAGAAAGTTTCCATTGAAATGAAAAAAGACTTTTCTGATTTCAAAAATTGGCTTTTAGCGAATTATTGATTCCTTTATTCTCTCCTTCTTTTTTATCTTTAAGCTGTAACAGTATCTTGTTATTCATCGTACTCAAAATAAATGTTCCACGTGGAACATTTTCTTTTTGTGGATACTATTCATTCATTCAATTTGCGATTCATTGTAAAGAAAGCTTTTAGCTTGAATTAATTGGAGGAAGCTGTTGGATCATCATGCTGACTATTGGGATCAAGCTTTAAGTTGTGGTAGGTAAAAGACGATTCGATAAAGAAATATCAAACAAAAGCTGATTATATTTATTTTTAATTTAAGGCGTATTTTATATCCAACTGTTGAGTAAGCCTTTGTATTACAAGTCATTGACTCGATTGCTTGATACAGCACACGCAGTTTTATTTAAAATAGCTGACTATAAACTAGACACACGATATTGAAAGATTTAAAAAACAAAATTTGGATGAGAAACTTATCATTTCCACTTTTCCTATGCTTACTGGCCTTTATGGCTTCTTCGGCCTACGCCCAAGAAAATACAAACAAAAATAAATTCAGGCAGCTGGGCCAAGAATTACCAACGCCCAATGTGTATAGAAATGCTGCCGGAGCGCCTGGACACGCTTATTGGCAGCAAAAGGCCGATTACAAAATGGATATTCGCCTCGATGACCAAAAGCAGCGTATCTATGGTGAAGAAACCATTACGTATCACAACAATTCTCCTGACCCCCTCACCTATCTGTGGTTACAGCTCGATCAAAATATGCGAGCCAAAGATTCAGATACTTACAAAACACGTATCAATCGAATCAATGATAAAGTCTCCGTGAATGAACTAGAACGTATGTTTCACGATTTTGACGGTGGCTTTAAAATTGAATACGTCAAAGATGCCAATGGTAAGGCTCTAAATCATACCATCGTCAAGACTATGATGCGCGTCGATCTACCACAAACACTCAAACCCGGAGGCTCCTATAGCTTTCAAATCAAGTGGTGGTACAACATCAACGACCGCAAAAAGATTGGAGGACGATCTGGATTCGAATACTTTGCGGCAGATGATAACTACCTATACACCATCGCTCAGTTTTTTCCAAGGCTTTGTGTCTACGACGACATCGTAGGCTGGCAAAATAAGCAGTTTCTTGGTAGAGGCGAATTCACCCTGGTCTTTGGAGATTATGAAGTCAATCTCACCGTCCCTGCCGATCATATGGTGGCAGCTACGGGTGTCCTTCAAAATACCAAGAACATCCTCAGTAAGGAACAAATCAAGCGATACGAAAAAGCAAAGGCAGAACGCACAACTCCTGTGCTCATCGTGACGGCGGAAGAAGCATTGAAAAATGAAAAGAGCCGCTCGACTAAGGAGAAAACCTGGAAGTTCAAAGCAGAGAATGTTCGAGATTTCGCCTTCGCTTCCTCCCGTAAATTCATTTGGGATGCCATGGGCGTCGAGCAAAGTGATGGAAGTGTCGTTATGGCCATGTCAATGTATCCCAAGGAAGGGAATCCACTGTGGGAGCGCTACTCTACCAAGTCCGTAGCACATACCCTCAAATGGTATTCGCACTATACTTTCGACTACCCATACCCTGTTGCCTGGTCTATTCATACAGACCGCATCGGGATGGAATATCCAATGATTTGCTTTAACGGCGGACGCCCCGAAGCAGATGGTACCTATAGCAAGCGGACAAAGTATGGTCTCATCAGCGTCATCATCCACGAGGTTGGACACAACTATTTTCCAATGATCGTCAATTCCGATGAACGGCAGTGGACCTGGATGGATGAAGGACTTAATTCCTTTGTACAGTTTTTAGCGGAGCAACAATGGGAAAGAGATTATCCTTCCCGTCGTGGAGAGCCTTATAAGATTGTCAGCTACATGAATGGCGATAAGTCGAAGCTCACCCCTATTATGACAAATTCTGAGTCCATTTTCGAATTTGGAAACAACGCATATGGCAAACCAGCTGTTGGATTGAACATATTAAGAGAAACTATTATAGGAAGAGATTTATTCGATTTTGCCTTTAAGGAGTATTCTAAAAGATGGATGTTTAAACATCCATCTCCAGCTGACTTCTTTCGGACGATGGAAGACGCATCAGGCATTGACCTGGATTGGTTCTGGCGAGGATGGTTCTACACCACCGACCATGTGGACATTGCCCTGAGTGAAGTACGCAAGTTCCAAGTGAATACTAAAAATCCAGATAAAGAATTTGCTGTCAGTAAAGAACGAAGAGCAGAGAGACCGCAAACAATCTCTAGTAAGCGGAATGCAGCATCGATTGCAAAGACGCAAGATGAAATTGATCCAAGCCTCAAAGACTTTTACACGACCTACGACCCGCTGGATGTCACCATTATTGATAAAGATAGATTTAAAGAATACTATAAAAATTTATCTGATAAAGAACGCTACTTTATGGACAAGGGCTACAATTACTATGAACTCACTTTCGAAAACTTGGGTGGCATGCTGATGCCATTGATTCTAGAATTTGAGTATGTCGACGGTAGCAAAGAAGAGCATCGGATACCTGCAGAGATTTGGCGATTGTACCACAAGAGAATCAGCAAAGTGTTCATCACTGAAAAGGAAATCAGCCAGATCGTTCTCGATCCATACCTGGAAACGGCCGATATCGATCGGGATAATAATTACTATCCACCGAGAAAAGAAAAGAGCCGCTTCGAATTGTTTAAGTATCGTCAAAGAGGCGAAAACCCTATGCAAAAAGCACGTAGGGCTAAACAACGAGAAGGAACCAATTAAATTAAAATTTCGATTCCCAGCCAAATTGGTTGGGAATCGAAATTTCCACAGATCAGAATGTTCTGAACATGTGTAGTGCAGGATTGTCAAGCCTGTCGAATTGCCTGCATTGGGCATTTTTTTTTGCCACAACCGAGTAAAAAAGAAGTATGGGAACCATTCAATTCGATAGAAAATATGGAAGAGAGATTTGGAAAATTACTTCAGGTGAATTTTCAATCTCTTCAAATCACGATAAGCTGAAAGTCAATATTTGGGTTGAGTCATATTATGAATTGATAGAGAAAATCGAAGAGACAGGAGATACAGTAACAGCAGTTGAAATAGTTTTTCCCACTAATTTAACACCAGATTTTTCAGAAAAATTTGTTTTCGAAATGCCAAAATTCGAAGAGGTGAAAGACAATTGGGACGAAGACAAAGATTACTATTGCAACTGGTATTACTACGAACACAGAGATGTGGAAGATATTAAAATTGAAATCAGTAAGGCACAGAATAAAGATTTCAATATTAAAATTACAGGAATGGTAGAGGACCCAACTGATTCTAATTCAGCATTAGATACAAAATTGACAATTGAATTTAGGTGTCCTTTAAAAAATGAATTAAATGGATATTGGGTAAGTTAAATGGAAGCTAGGTCTTGAAAGTTCAAAAATAAAAAACAACTCAATATGAAAATACCAACTGCCATAATAGCTGTATTTATAGCCGGCCTCATTGGAATCTCCGCTTGCAACTCCTCAAAGTCAAGTAATGCTAATTCCAATAAAATAGAGAATAAAAGAGCTCCATTGACAACTGTTGACAAAGCAATTTCTTACGTAGAAATAAACTTTAAAAATTCAGAAGAAACACTTTGGATTGCTGACTCTTTAAATGATGAGGTAGGAGTGAATATGGTAATCATTGTAGATAAACTACTGAAAGCAGGATATATGCCAGACGGCTTTGAGCAGAAAGAAGGATACAGAATCTACAGGTATAAAAAGCTGAAATGACAAAAAATAAAAAGCATTGAATCTCAAAGAAAAAATAATCACCGTAAACAAAGTTGGGGAAATACCAAGACTCCATGAAATAAAATCAATTCCAAGAGGATTGAAATTAAAAATTATTTTTGAGGGAAATACCAAAGCGAAAAGAGAAGAAATTGGTAGAAAATGGAAGATAGAACTTCCAAAATATTCCATTGGAATCCACACAAATGGAATAGAGATAAATATCCTAAAATTAATTACGGATAAAGAAATTGAAGAGCATCAAGATTTTTTTGAAGCATCTGCCATGGAATATGGCGTACTTAGTAAAAAACTAATTCAGCAATTTATTGAAAAGTTTAAAGTCCAACCACATGAAGGATTTCCTTTGAAAACTTTGAATCCATACGGAAAAAAAGATTATGAACAAGTTGGCGAAATGGGCGAATGGAGGTATTACTTTCATGGATTCCATTGTGGATTTACAAATAAAAAGACAGGACAACACATTGAAGTACCACTGACTTACGGCGAAGAATTTGGAGAACTTGATCCTTATTTCTTTAGCGGCTTCATACAATCGACTCCTAAATTTCAACCTTTACCAGTTCAGATTTATGATGATTACGGGGACGGAAAAAGAATTTTAGAAGTAATGCTGAACTTGGGTAAATTCGAAGAAATAAATTCTAATATAAAAGGGAGAAAAGGAATCATCGTTGCCAATCGAGAAAAAAAGCAAATCAGAATATTTGACACAGGAATAAAAGAAGTTATAGATGATGTAAAGCCCAAAATGAAAAAACCCAACTTTT
>JBCCSZ010000119.1:0-21371 GCA_039199225.1 Bacteroidota bacterium | reverse complement strand
GTTTTCCTCGATCCGGATGAAACGGTAACCATCACAGAGAGCATCTGCGTACTGTCTTGTGTCGAAGATCGAAGCAGCCAGTATACAGCGGCTTGGGGATGTAACGGTCGCAATTGTAACTCCGCCTCCGCTACCGACTTTATCCGCATCGGAGAGGGTTCTGCAAATGCTGGTTTCTTTCCGGCTGGTTCTGTGATGGAGCAGGATGCGGGGTATTGCCAGACCGGTTTATCCGTCGTTACTTTTTCCAATGACGGTGCTGAGGCAGATGCTGGGTTTGGTACGATGCTCAACATTGCCAGTGGCATCGGAATGGGAAGTACCATCAGTGGAACGGATAGTTTCGCTTTGGAAGACGAAGGCTTTCGAATTACCAGCCTACGAATCGCCGGGGTCAATATTCCTTCGCCCCGCTATTTGATCGAACTGGACAGCAATATGCTATTTACAACCGATCCGGATGGGCCGGGTGGCTTAACGGATTTTGATGGCGATGGCTATTTTGATGATCTACCCATCAATGAGTCCATCGAGTTGATTGTCGAATTTGAATTTGATTGCAGTATAGCAGCAGAATTGGGTGCTGATTCTACTTGCGCCAACAATTTCAATACCCAGCTGAGTGCCTTGATCTCCTACACGGATGCTTGCGACGATTTGAACTACATTCCTCAAATCGCCTACTACGCCAATGCCAATAGCCGCGATTTCTTTGAAAACGCTACTGATCCGGACGCAGTTGTAGAACAAGATACCTTTTATATTACCCATAACTTCGGCCGTTCTGTTCGCTTTTTTGGGAGAGATTGTGCTGGAAATGAGACCTTTGAAGTGTCGGTCGTACTGCCGCCAGGGGTCAGCCCAGTGATCAGTGAAACCCAATTATTAAGGGATGTGACGAGTGTGCCTTTGATTGGCAGTTCCACCAACAACGATACCTTATTCTTATCGTTCGATGCGAGTTCCTTGCCCTTTTTACAAGGGGAATACGACCTTATTTTGGCCTTTGAGGCGGATTGTAGTGCGCCATTGGGACCTACGCAGTTTCCAATGGATTTTGCGGTTTACTGCCCGCCTTGTGATTGTCGGCACCTGTGGTACTGTGGTGTATTGGATGGGCCGATTCTTCATGGAAATCCGATCCTTTGCCCACCTGCTTGTCCGGAGGGGGTACGGACTTACGCCTTTGATGTGGAAAGAACCACCTTTGGCTTTACCGATAATACCTACAGTGTACCGTATGGAAAAGACAGCGCCAACGTGAAAGCGGCGATTTCCTGCGATTCTGTGGCGATGCGTGTTTTCAGCGTTGTGGGAGATTCTCCCGTTGGAGACAGCATCGGTGTGGTGGTCAGCTATGACAATGCAGATGAATCTGTCTCGCCTGATGAAATCTTCCTCTTTGACTATGCCGAGGTACGCATTACCAATGCTGGTATAGAGTACAACTGTATTGTAGATAACAGTTATGCAACGGTTACAGCAGTAGATGAGAAAAAGACCATTCGGGTAGACCTGCACGATTGTCTGCTGGGCTTGGGTATTACCTTGGCGCCAGGCGACACCCTGGATTGTACATTACATACAGCCATCAATCCGGACGGCCCATACCTGGTCAATTTCCGGGAGGTCCCCAATTTCCGCGGTTATGCTTATCAATCCATTGATGGGGTAGAAGTGGCCTGCGACAACTTTGGAGATGTATTCACCATTGCCAAAAATAGAACAGTATTCGATTTTCCGAGCAGCTTGAATTTTCCTCAGGGATGTCGGGAGACCTTTATGAACTACAGATTGGTCACAACCAACAACGATTACAACAAATACTTTGGCAATGAATTCCGCCAAACTCTGCGGGTTGATTCCATCGCCTTCGCCTACGATCCAGCCATTGTCGATGCTTTCTCCGTTGTGGAATTACAGGTAACCATCCAAGACCATCCATTTTTTGGCAATGACTATTTCGACGTTGGTCAGTTGGATGCCAGCGGGACCTTTGTTGCAAGGTTTGATACCTTGGTGCAGGTTCCTTATTTACAAAGTGGACAATCCATTCCGTTCAATATGCGCTTGCGCTTGATACCGAATTGCAAATCGGAAGTTTCCAGTGGCAGCGGCAACAACAACTACGTTTTTGATCCAAGTATTTATTTCATCGACCGCCATTATGCCAGCTTTATTGGCGATGGGAGTTGTGCCGAACAGATTGTTGAAACTCGAAATGGAGACTTTTTCTACTCTGATCCTCCTACCTTTGACTTTGTCCCTATTTCGAACAGCAGTGTTTTTCTCAAAGGAGATACGGCAGAGTGGGTACTGCGTCATTGTAACAACTCCTTTACTGCCGATGCAGGTTTGACTTGGTTGGCAATTGAAGATACTTCGGGGGCCTTGGAAATTGTATCTATCATTGACGAGAGCGATCCCAACAATCCCAATGAATTGACTGTGGAAGCCTATGGAAGTGTTGGCAGTAACTACTTTGCCATTACACCGGGCTTGCTGCGAGGCAATGGCCTGACTTCGACGATGGACCGTTGTAATACGCTGCGGGTCAGGGCGGTCGTGCGGGAATGTGGCACAACGAACTTTCAGGCCCGCGTCGGGTGGAATTGTACCCCCTTCTCCGATCCAGCCTGGACCCCAGAACTTTATCCGCCTTGTGTAGACAATTCAACCGATTTGCTGGTACGCACAGAAGGCGCTTTCCTGGAAGCCAACATCATTGAACAGCCTGCTACAGATGTCAATCTTTGTGATACTTTACAGGTAGCCATTCGGATTCAGAATGACGATGTCGGAAATGCTTTTGATATAGGCACCAACCTCATTTTGCCAATCGACGGAGCAGAGATTGTCTCCGGTAGTGTCGAAATGGCCTACCCATCAGGTGCAGCCTTTGTTCCTGCTACCAGTGATCCTGTCTTCAGCGGTACCAACTCGAATGGCCGCATATTCCGCTACGACAATTTCGCGCCACTAAATACTTACCTAGATCAATACGGTTTGCCTGGCTCGACGACCTCGGCGGATTCCAACGAATTCATCATCCGATACAGGGTGGTGACAGACTGTGATTTTGTCAGTGGCTCCATTTTATACTACAACATAAAGGGACTATTGAATTGTGGAGATTCCACCAATCTGGAAACCGGTGAAACCCTCCCAATCATCATCCAAGGGGCCAATCCAGGCTCCTCCAAACTGTTTGACATCGACTTTGTCGGTTCTCCTCAGTTGCAGCCAGGTACCCAAAGTACCCTAAATGTTACAGCCATCAATCGGACCAGCCTTCCGACCGACGGAACGACCGACAAGATTCGGTTGCGTTTGCCACTAGAGATTGCTTACATCGATGGTTCTTCGGTTGGCATTCATCCTAGTTGGGCCGATGCGGAGCCAGAGAAAGATACCTCGGGTGGCTATCAATACCTCTATTGGTGTATGCCTGCTGGAATTGGTCAAAACGATAGTGCTGCCATCAGCCTAATGCTGGACGTACCTCCTTTGGATTGCGATCTGCTAAATGTTCCAGTAGAGTTGGTGACCATTACGCGCAATCGCGTTGCTTGCAGCAGCACTGGAACCGATTGTATTATCAATGCCATCACAGCTACTAACAATGGACATTTGATTGATCTGCCAGTGGTACAAGATGTATTGGATTTTCGCTTCAACAGCATTACATCTGCTTGTCAAATATCAGGAGAAGAACTACTGACTGTAGATGGCTCAATTGTCAATCTCGGGGCCAATGATGTGGGTAATCTGCCGATCACCATCCGCTACTACCACGATCAAAATGGTAGCAATCGCTATGAAGATGGCGAACCGGAGCTGATTAATTTTGTAGAAAACGGCCCCATCCCAGCCGGTGGCAGCATGCCATTTACCCACAGCTTTTCTGTTGCACCAGATGAAATATGCGCCATTGTGGTTTTGGTAGACTCGATGGGCTTAGACCTTTGTAGTTCGACTGACACAGCCTTGGGAATCCCTCAGTTGATCAATGCTGGTGGCGATGAGCTGCACTGCTCAAATACACCGATTAACATAAATACCCAATTGGGCGAAGGAGCCTGTGGTGCTATGATCGGCTATACCTATAATTGGACAGCTATTGCACCAGCTTCAACGGCTGATCTGAGTGCCACAAACATCCCTGATCCTACTTTGAATGTCGCCCATCCTGGCAATGTCAACGACACCCTGATGTACGTCTTAGAAACAAGCCGTCCATTCTGTACGCAGCCCAGTCGCGATACGGTGCGCATTATCAGGGGTACTTTCGCAGAGATCGATCCGGGGAATACCATCTTTGCTGCTCCCGGTGAAAGCATCACCTTGATGCCAATGGTCAGTGGCGGCATAGCTCCCTTTACATATAGTTGGACCCCTGCAGCCAGTTTGAGCGATTCGACGATCCTCAATCCGGTAGCCATGCCACTAACAGATACTGATTATATTTTGACAGTAGAAACCGGAACAGGTTGCAGTTCTTCCGATACCATCCGAGTAAGGATCAATCCCATATCGGTAACGGTCAATGCGCCCGATACCATTATCTGCGAAGGAAGCAGTCTTCAATTGGAGGCCAATGGTGCTGCTTCTTTTGAGTGGATTGCCAATGGGTCCAATCCGCCCAACGGCGGTTTGGATGCTACAGATATTGCCAATCCTGTCTTCCTTGGAGGCATTGGCGGGTTTGTCTATCAATACCAGGTCGTTGGTTTTGACGGCATCGATCCATCCTTGACCGATACAGCAGATGTTCGAATTACGGTATTACCAGCTCCGGCAGTATTGACCCCAATAGGCGATACGACCAATTGTGCTGGCGATACCATTGCCATAGCCATTCAAATCAGCCAAACAATCGATAGCTTTTGGATCGAAGGGAGTGGTGGATTTGCCAATGAGCAAATCATTGGAGGCAATACCCTGGTCTTTGATGCAATTTATACAGGGAGCCCTTCTACCTTCAATGTCACCTTCAGAGGAACTTTGAACGCTTGTACCATCACGGAATCCTTTCAAATCATGGATTGCGTGGATGTTTGTACCAATCCCACTGTCAACAGCCTGATTTTACAAGAAGCAACTTGTGGCAATGAAGATGGTGTGATAACCATTCACTTGTTGGAAGATGAATCTAACTATCAGTATAACTGGACACCAGACCTTGGCAATATCGTTGGAGCTGGCAACAGTCGAATAGATTTGCCCTTTGGTGCCTATCAAATAGAAATCATTGATTTGTCGGATGGCAGTTGTCGAACCAGCATTGAGGTAGCCTTGCAAAACAGCGATGGACCGCAAGCCACTGCCACAACCACTGCTGCTACTTGTCGGCTAGCCGATGGTACCGCCAGCCTTGATCCAGCCGGCTTTACATATGACTGGCCCGATGGCCAAGCAGGTGCCGTTCGTACAGATTTGCAGGCTGGAACCTACTTTGTTACCCTAAGCGATCCTTCAGCTGCTGATTGTCCAAATGTATTGGAAGTGCTGATAGAGGAAGACAGTCCTTTGACTGCAACGACCACTGTTAACACTGCGCCGGATTGTAATCAAGCCAATGGTTCTGTGGAGATTGAGGTGATGGGTGGAAGTGGCGATTATACCTTCGAGTGGGGGGATGGACTGGTGAGCACAGACAGTGTCCGTACGGGACTGGCCGGAGGAGTTCACCTAGTGACCATCACAGACAACGATCCTTCCGGATGTCAATTGACCTATACCTTTGCGCTGAACAATGCCAACCCAAGTGCGACAGTTACACCTATAGATACAATCGATGTGCGTTGTCCCGGTGGGGCCGATGGTGCCTATCAATATACGGTTGCCTACGATCCCAGCTTCAGTGGCCCGGCAGATACCATTATTACCAATGGCATAGATACCTTCCCGGCTGATGCATTGCCGGCTGGAACCTACTGCCTAATGATTGTAGATGCCAATAACTGTATTGCCGGATCGAGTTGTTTTGACATTGCAGAACCAGATTCGATTCTATTGCACTTTGTTTTAACGCCTGCCTGCAACAGTGATGCAACCATCGATCTGAGCGTCATTGGCGGTACAGCGCCTTTCACATACGACTGGGCGGATTTGATGGGCAATGACGATCCACAGGATAGGGCTGATCTGGATTTTGGAACTTATGCTGTGACCGTAACAGATGCCAACGGCTGTGTAGCTATCGAGGATGAACTCCTTACGCCCTCTTGTCAGGATAGTTGCGATTACTTCGAAGGCTTAGACTCCATTTCGATTGCTTCGGATACTTGTGGTGGCTTAGGGCTACTTTGCATCGACATTCCGCTGGCCGATGCTGGAGGATATACCTTAAATATCGATGGTCAAGTTTATGGCGATACCCTTATGGAATGTCGTTTTGAAACAACCACTTTCTATTCCTATGCCGCCATATTTGGAGCAGGAAACAGCGGTCCCTACCAAGTCAACAGTTGGGTGATTAACGGACAAGTTTTAACAGGCGCAGTTAACAATATGACTGAGCTGTTGGATTCGATGTTGTTATGGGACCCTTCCGGTAACTGGCAGCTCGACACAACTGTCCAAACTTTTTCTGGCGGCAATACGAACAACAACTACGGGCCGCTCGTCGTAGAAGCCAATGGATTTGGCATCAGTGATACACTCATTCAAACAAACAGTACGGTTGCTCAGGGCTTTAGCGTACAGCTACCAGAAGGTGCTTATCCGGTGATTGTTACCAGCCTTGGCAATGGATGTGCAGACACCTTATTTACGACGGTATTCTGTGAAGAGCCAGACTATGTCGTTATTGATACCGTATTAATCGGGCAAGATTCTATCCATTGCATAGATACCAGTTTGATATCCCTACACGGTCCAATTGTCAGCATTGAGAATATTTGTGATTCTTTGTCGGATGGTAATGTAGCCTTCCTCATCGATTCTGTGGACAACTGTGTCCGCTATGTCGGTTTGAGCCCAGGGACAGATACCGCCTGCATTGTGGTCTGTGATGTTGCCAACAACTGCGATACCATTCCATTTTACATTACGACACTAACGAGAAGTACCATCACGTCGGATTCAATTTGTGGCAATACGGTATTCATCAACCAGACAAAGGACCTTTGTATAGATACAACTCAATTGCCAGGGAACATTGTCAGTATTTCCAATGCCTGTGAGGAGCTATCGGGCGTCTTTGTTGAATTCTTCCTCGATCCGGTAGATTATTGCATCAGCTTTGAAGGATTGGAGTTGGGAGCAGATACGGCCTGCATTGTTCTGTGTGACGATTTGGGGCTGTGTGATACCACCATCTATTGCGTAGAAGTTGTAGAGTATTTAGAACCTCCGGTAGCTGTGAACGATTCGGCCTTGACATGTATTGGCATCCCAGTTGTGATAGACATCAAATCGAACGATACCTTGTTTGGTGGCTTAACCGATGTTTACATTCTCGATCCGCCCTTGTATGGTACGATTGGAGCACCGGGAGCGCCGAACCAAGTTAATCTGGATTGCTCGGTGACCTACAATGCCAGCGAGGAATTCTGCGAGCGCTACGATTCCTTTACATACGTCGTTTGTACACCCAACGGCTGCGATACCGCAACAGTTGTTGTCTGGCTGAAGTGCATTGACATTGTCATCTTCAACGCGGTTTCTGCCAATGGCGATGGCATCAATGATGTATTCTTTATTTCTGGCATCGACGAATTTCCGGACAATCATCTGGAGATATACAATCGTTGGGGAGTAAAGGTATACGACACGGATGGATACATGAACGAATGGGATGGTGAGTGGAATGGTAAAGATTTGCCAGATGGAACCTACTATTATCTGTTAGAGTTGAATGACGATCTGAGGCGAACTTTCAAGGGATATTTGGAGCTGTATCGATAGCTTCGAAAACGTCATTGATCTGTTGCTTTGAGCTGGGTAGGCAGAGAGTGAAAGCTTTTGGGACCATTGGGTAGCGAGGCGGAGGAAAGCACTGACTGTTTAGTAAATGCTTGAGTGTTAGACTGGCTATTGAGCGCTTCGCCAATTAATTTTTGTATAGACAGAGCATAGTTTATTTTAAGTATTATCATCTTATCACAAGGGATTGTTGAACGTCTTGTTTGGCAATCCCTTGTGGATTTTTTGTCGGTGCTTTCGAAGGTTTTGTGCAGGATAAGAAAATTGGTAGGGGGTGAGGTTGGGGCAGAAGTGGGTGGGACCCACCCTCTAGGCAAGCCCAATCAGCTTGCCCCTTTTTGAAGTTGTACCTGGGTACAGCTTCGCCAACCCAAACCTGGGCATATTTGCCCAAAATAGGAGCTTTTCGACCCTGAAATCACCGATACGCGTATCTCGATCATTCCCATATTGGTCTATATAAGGACACGGCACCCCCCGAAATTCCATAAAAAAATAAGAACTATTTTTAGTTGGGTATAATTTGTACTATGTAATAGGTAGGTATTCAACTATTTGAGAAGCTGTTGGAGTGGAAGTTTTTTTACAATTTGATATTGTAATTATTTTAAAGTGTAGGTGATGTAAAGTGGTAATTAGAATAAAAATACTTATTGGAATAGGTGCGTTTTCTTGCTTATGCCTAGGAGGACAGAGGTTGATACGTATCTTTCTTTCTCTGAGCGGCCTCGTGTTCTTCCAAATATCTTTCGAGTTGCTTTTCGGTCATTGATATATATTTTTGATCCTGTAGTAGATCTAGGATCAACTGTCCATTGTTTGGTCTCAATTTGGCACGGAGCAACAGCAGTGCGCGCTTGGTTTTGCTGAATTCTTCCATAGCGGTCAGAAAACTATCGCATTGATTATGGGCAAAGTTGAATTCATTCAGCTCCTTAACGGATAAGTCTGGCTTGTGAACACTTTGAAAATCTATGCCGGTGATGGAGCTAACAATTTGGTTGGTCTGGTAGTCTATATATTGTATACGAGCATCTAAAATACCGCGTATCTGATCTTCGATTATTTGATGGTTATGCTTAAGGCTCATGGAATGCTGAATCTAAATTTCAGGGGAGCTGATAGGGGTAGATCAAATAGTATGCTAGAATGGGGGAACGCTTGGTTGAAAATACAGAGGATTGTGTCAGCTTTGTTAGAGGAATTTCTATTCTTAGGCCATCGCCTTCAGTAGTTTAATGGAATTCTGATGCTTGTCTAAGTGTCTGATTATCAATTTATTGAATGCTTTTTTGGCGGTTGATACTTTGTGGGGTGGATATACTTTAGGAAGGAGAAAATATTTTTTATCCGCTTTTGAGTGACGAAAATATACGTCTTTTGGCACAGCAATTGACTATTATAACATCGTAAAGACATCTTGTTTAGTCCATATTTTAGAATCTACTAGTGAGGGTTTTACTTCTGAAGCTGTCCCCAAAAGCGATGCTTTTCAGTACAGCTTCTTTTTACCTTCTCCATCCGTAATTTCTCAATTCATCAAAGCGAAATCCGAGTTTTAGGCCGATGTGAAACTGATTGGGATTATCAGCTGCTGCATCTTCCGGCGTGGGGTCTACAGTAGAGAAATTATCTGCCAATAATTCCCAGTTTGTCTCCAAATAATAGCGGTAACTGGCAAAGGGCGTCAGCGTTACGATGGGTAATACACCAATGTCAATCCCTACGCCAATGCCTATGTTGAAAATGGAAGAGGTGTTTTCTTCATACTGTTCTGTGGCCTTATTTTTATACTGCCCTCTGAAAAAGTCAATCCCCGGAGATACTTGCACAAAGAATCCCTTTTCTATGAAAGAGCCGTCTTTGTTGAAGGTTGGACAGTTGCAATCGTTGCCAAAGTCCATTGGGTAGATGTTTGTATTGAAGTGAAATCCAATAAAACGTGCATCCAGGGTCTGCTTTACATCATTGTTGCCTCTGGATTTGGTAAATTGGCTGTAGGTCAACTCTGGTGTAAATTCAATTCGCTTATTTTTTAGCTTGAACCAGTAATCGATTCCGAGTTTGTAACCCGACCCTGGAAATAAATCATCTCCTACCAAATCGTTCCATTTAGAGGCACTGAGTGCGGCATAGGCGGCATTCACACTGACTTGGGCGGATAAACTTCCAATCAAAAAGAGACTGATGAGAAATGTGGCGATGGTTTTCATATGATAAGTATATACCTGTAAATGATGAACGTTCAATGAAAATTAAAATTATTTATTTTTGGCAGCTTATCAGTATCTTTGCTGCCTAATCAAAGTTCAATATACAATAACACATCCGTTACATGCGCCATCTATTGGCAGCTTCATTTAAATCAAACAGGATTGAAGACACGTACTATACGTAAAGATAAAGTAAATGTTGTTACGCTGGGCTGTTCGAAAAACTTGGTCGATTCCGAGAATCTCATCACGCAGCTCAAGGGCAACGACTATGAGGTGGTACACGATGGTGCCGAGCCGGATGCCAACGTGGTGATTGTCAATACCTGTGGGTTTATTGATTTGGCCAAACAGGAATCCATCGATACAATTTTGCATTATGCCGATGTAAAGTCTAAGGGGGAGATCGACAAGCTGTATGTCACCGGTTGTCTTTCTCAACGCTACAAAGACGACCTGGAAGAGGAAATTCCGGAGGTGGATGCCTTTTTTGGTACTTTGGAAATGCCGGGCCTCTTGGCTAAGCTCAATGCGGATTATAAGCACGATCTCATTGGGGAGCGGATCACGACGACCCCCAGCCATTTTGCCTACCTCAAAATCTCGGAAGGCTGTAATCGCACTTGTTCGTTTTGTGCCATTCCGCTGATGCGCGGCAAACACATCTCTCAACCCATCGAGGCCCTTGTACAACAGGCCAAAAGTCTGGCCCGAAGTGGCGTCAAAGAACTGATGTTGATTGCACAAGAGTTGACCTACTACGGTTTGGATATTTACAAGAAACGAGCCTTGCCAGAATTACTGCAGGCATTGGCTGAGGTAGAGGGGATCGAATGGATTCGCTTGCACTATGCCTATCCCAGTAAGTTTCCAACAGAAATTTTTGATGCCATTGCGGCTCACAAAGAAATATGTAACTATTTGGACATGCCCCTTCAGCATGCCAGCAATAGCGTCCTGAAGCGTATGCGCCGCCAAACGAGCCGGGAGGAGCAAAAGGCATTGATCGAGCTGGCCCGTCAAAAAGTTCCAGGCATTGCCATTCGCACCACCATGCTGGTCGGTTTTCCTGGTGAGACAGAGGAGGAGTTTGAAGAGTTGTGCGACTTTGTTCGCGAAATGCGTTTCGAAAGGGTGGGCGTTTTTCAGTATTCGCATGAAGAAAATACCTCGGCTCATCAGCTAGAGGATGACGTTCCCCCAGAATTGAAAGCCGAAAGGGCCAACCGATTAATGGAGGTCCAACAATCCATTTCCTTTGCGCACAATCAGGCAAAAGTGGGCCTGACCCTAAAGGTGTTGTTCGACAGAAAAGAAGGGGGCTATTTTGTGGGAAGAACAGAATCGGATTCCCCAGAAGTAGACAATGAGGTATTGGTGGATGCCAAGGAGCAATATGTTAGAATTGGCGACTTTGCGCAGGTGAAAATTACCGATTGCACCGACTACGACCTCTTTGGGGAGTTGGTTGCTGACTGACCTTTCCTTATCGTACGAGTTCCTCAACCGCTCTTCTGGCCGAGCGCGCTGCGGTATGAACGCTTCCCCAATCGTCTCCGGTCGTGTAAGACGTCCCGGCAAAAAACAACTTACTGTCTACAGACTTTCCGAGGGATCGCACCTTTCTCCAATCCTCATTGTCGTTGATGTACGCCCCTTGTATGTGAGGTTCTGCATTCCAATTTTGAAAAATATGCTTTACATACTTTTCTGATGCCTGCCCATTGAATAAAACATCCAATTCGTTCAGTATGTAGTCGATCAAATCTTCTTGCGATAGTTGGAGGTAGGGTTGTGCGCCGCTGCCAACGGCAAAAAAGCCCAGGATATGCTGATTGGTATTTTGGCCGTAAGCTGCATCATAATACACCTTTTGGCCGACAGATTCAGGCTCGATTTTGTATTCCACAAAGGCCGGGTAAAACTTTTCGGTAAATTCGATGAATGCCTTACAGCCATCCCATACGGTGACTTCATTCAGGGCGTCCAACTTATCATTTGGTAGGGCAGGTGTAAAGGCAATGGCGTCATTTTGAAGCATTTTTACTGGCACTGTTACGATGACCTTGGCAGCTAAAAATTCCTCATCAGCAGTTTTGATGCGAACTTGATCGCCAGAATAGTCAATGGCGTTTATGAGCTTATTGAAAGAAATGTTTGATCGAACGGATGGTACGACGAATTGCTCATAAAAATCAAACCAACTGGAACCGATGAATTTCTGATCAATGGTAATATCTACCTCTTCCAGGCTGACCCTCTCTCCATCAAAAAGTGCATAATCTACGCTTGGGTCATAGGGCGTCGTGGCTACGTCGACATTCACGGAAGAATCATTGACAATTTCTTCTAAAATACTTTTTTCGGAATGCATCCACTCGGCACCTAGCGAAATGGGAAAATCGGCAAAACCATCTATTTTCTTCATTCTGCCACCATAACTGGACGAGGCTTCCAAAATCTGAAAATCAATGCCTTGTTGATGCAATAGGTAGGCAGCTGAAAGTCCTGCTGCGCCGGCTCCAATAATAATGATTTTTTCCATAGCGTTGGTTTCCATTTCATCGTCGTTGCAGGAGCTGAGCGTGGCCTGTAGGGGCAAGCCAATTCCAAGCAAACCACACATTTTTATAAATTCCTTTCTATTCATAGAAGTGCCTAGACAAATTAGATAATGACTTATTTTGAACGACTTTCACCTCTACACTTCATTAAAAATACGCGCCATACTGATGACTGTTCAAGATATGCTTGATGCTGCATAACATCTCGCGAAAAGCCCATCGACCATTCTCAGAGGTGTAAATCTGCCGCTAAAATACATCTAATGTGCTGCTTGACTTAGTTTGTATAGAATAATTTGTAGGTTTTATCGGTTTGTCCTTGTCTGATTCGAAGAAGGTAAAAGGCTGTGGGTAAGTACGGGGGAAGGTTCGTTTCAAAGTTTTCTTCCGACAGGTTTCCAGTTTTTAGGTCGTACACCTTTTTTCCGTCCAAGGCATACAAAGTCAGTTGGAGCGGCCCTTCTTCTACCAGCCTGGCGAGGATGCGATCTGAAGATTGGAAGGGGTTGGGAAAACGCAAGCTGAAAGCGGTTGGCGATGTAGGCTGCAAGGACATTGTGTCGGGCTTTTCGGACAATTCAAGGAATAAGATGGGCGCATCATGGTCTGAAACACGGAATAGGGTATTGGGATTGTTTTGAAAAACCTCTGAGTTGTCGGCATTGCCGCGGGCGTATTCTATCCCTGTTATTTGAATGTCCTCCAGCTCGTTGGATAGGATGTGGTCGAGAATTTGGGCATTGCCGCTAAAGACGAAAGAGTAGCGTTCTTCAGGAGCAATATCTGCGGTGTGGTTGATCAAGGGGGGATCGACAATGGCGTCTGTGCTGCGCTGAGCACCCAGGGAGGGCTGGCCGGTGATGATGCTCATCACATCGACGTAGCCATCGGTAAATTGAAAAGCATTAAAATCGCCTACGACGACTAGGTTTTCATTGTCCAGGCTTCGGACCATCCGAGCCACCGAGACTGCCTGCTCAAAGCGCTTGGTCCGCACAAAATCCTGATCGTCTCCTTCTATGCCTCTCAGCGAGCGGAGGTGGAGGTTCAACACCTGAATGGGCGTTGGAGGATCGGTATTAAAAGCGCCTTCTAGCAACATCGGTGGGCGGTCGTGCAAGCGACCTCCAATACTCAGGAATTGGTTGGAACCCAAAGGGCGCACCCTGACATCTTGTAGTGTATTCCGCACCAAAAAGCCTGTGTGGATTCTGCCTGTTCCCAAATTCAGAAAAGCCTTGTATGTCAAATCGGGAACGAGCTTTTTGATTTCTTCCGAAAGGCGTTCCAACACATTCAATCCACCTACTTCCTGTACAGCCAATATATCTGGGGTCTTGAGAATCTCGACAACATAGCGAGCGAGTTTCTCTATCCTCTGATCGTAATTACTGCTGGTAGAGACCAAAAATAGGGCATTGAAAGAGGCAATGGTCACTTCTTTCTCCGATCGGTCTCTGATGGCCCGACTCTTTGGGTCGCCTTCGACAATGATTTCAAAGGGACGAAATTCATAACGTTCCTCTTGTGATAATATAAAGCCCGTTGCTGATACAGTCATACCACCCGACAACAAGGCTGGGCCAGGTGCTTCTGCATACGCTTGGTTCAGGTAAAAAACCTCTGGATTGCCATCCCACTCAGGTAGGTTGCTTTGCCCCGGATACTGAATGCCGGCCTCCCTAAAACTGCGGATGGATTTGGCGGTCATCGGCGTTCGACCATTGATGGTTGGGCCGTTGACGGAGGCATCTTCCATGCGAACCAACATCCCTTCGACAGCCTCCAACTCTGGTACTTCTCTTGCTAGGCCCACCGGGAAATCGTCGTTCAATTCTACTGCGGATGGCAACACCTGCGCTTCGGCTCTTTTTACAACTTGGCCAGGGCTGCTTTGAATGACGGTGTTGTTGTCCCATTCTCTGACTACACCTCGAACTGTGACTAGGTCGCCAGTACGAAAACTATGGGTTGCATCCAAATCTACTCGGATGCCATTAGAGGTCAGTGGGTTGTTGTCCGATTGATTGTCCGGACTTTGCAGATAAAAATAGGTCTCATTAGTCCAAGTGATGATGTTGGCAGTTGTTTGTACTGAAGTATTGCGGTAGATGCTGCTATTACCCGTTCCCTGTATCTCCCAAATTTCCAAGCTGTCTTGTGCCAAACACAAAGGCAGCCACAGCAATTGGAAGACAATGTATAAAAGAGTAGGGGTAGGGCGTAGAAACATTTTAAGTTGTTTGATAAATATAACTACAAAATTATAAAGATGTTTTAAGGAGATTGAACATTCTTCCTTGCCAATTATTATATCTGTATGACGCTACCAAAATCATCTTTTTTTGAAAATGCCTACAATCCCATTTTGCAGGCTCTGGTCGTTTTGGGCTTTGTGATCGTTTTCATCTTAGGTGGCCGCTTGTGCAATTACTTCAAGATTATTGAATCTGGTCCACTCTTTCCTTGGATGGCGTCTGCATCTTTTGTGCTTTTTTTTGCGATGTTCAACAGTATTTTCAGCCTATCCGCTAAAGACCTAAACAATTATTGGAGCCGTTCCATTATGAGCTTTATGGGCTTGGCCATTGTTTCTGGCTTTGTTGCCTATTTCTTTTCGAATGTCTCCATCCGTGATGCCGGTTCTTATCAATGGATTTATTTAGTGTTAACCATTGGTTACCTAGTGTTCCTCTCAATGATGGGCTTTATGAAGCGCGTTGTTGAATTCGCTCAAAGAGAGGAGTGGAACAGTCCCAAGCAACGTCGTCGCAAGTGATGTAACACCTGCATCCACTTTCAGTTCTTCCCATCTATTTGTTCTTTTTGCATGTTCCATGACAGTTTGTGGTGAAACAAAGCCATGTGGAAAGCTGTTATACTGCAAATCAACTCTTCCAAAAGCGGTATATCATACCAACTGATCGTCAAATCAAAGTTCAAGCCTATGAAAAAGCTACTTTTGTCTCTCCTTACGCTATCGATCTTTGTCATTTTTACTGCTTGCCAACAGGGGCAGGCAACGCGGTCTTCTTCAGGTCTTCCGGAAGGCATGACACAACAAGTTGCCCTGCCTTCTGACACTTCACTAAACAAAATTGTGAAATCTCCGGATGAGTGGAAAGCTGAATTAACGGAAATGGAGTATTATGTCTTGCGGGAAAAAGGAACGGAGCGTTCTTTTACAGGAGACTTGTGGGACCACAAGGGGACTGGCGTCTACGCTTGTGCAGCTTGTGAACTGCCTTTATTCAGCTCAGAGACGAAGTTCAGGTCCGGGACTGGTTGGCCAAGTTTCTGGGAGCCAATCAAAAAGGAATTCATCGCTGAAGAAGTGGATAATAAGTATGGTTGGAATAGGGTAGAGGTGCTTTGTGCTCGTTGCGATGGTCACCTCGGCCATGTTTTTGAAGACGGCCCAAAGCCAACGGGATTGCGCTACTGTATCAATTCGGCCTCTTTGGATTTTGTCGAGAAAAAGTAATTGTTTTCTTAAAGTTTTCAATGTAAATAAGTTGGTCTATCTTCAATAGAAGATGGCCACAACTTCTATGGGCCAATTGGAATCAAATGAAGAAAAAGGGCCAGGACGCATAAGTTAGTGTTGATACAGCCCCTACACTAGCTGATAGCCCCAACTATACGCATAGTACCTGGCCCGAATCGGCATTTACCTGTTTCCAGATAAATGCACTCCTTTCTCTCATTCTTTATTTTCATAGCTCTGACCTTCGTCGTCCTTTACGACGGCGTCCCAATAATCATTAGGCACTACCCCTTGCTGCAGACACAGGTAACTTTGTTGCCATATGTTACGGCAAACCAGCCCATGTGCTCTACTTAAGCGCAAGGTTCGGGTAACGCAAATAGCTCATGCTGCTGAAAAGAAGCTGACAGGCTTTGCAGATAGCTAGCGTTACGATTTTAAGGATCGTTCTTTAAAAGACGAGTAGAATCGAGCTCGAAAAAAGATGGGCCAATGTAATGTAGCTTAGGTCCAGGCCATTCGAAAGGCAAGGACAGATAAGTGTATTAACGAATGTCGTTGGAAACTGTTAGTTGAATTCTTATGCGTAGAGGGTTGAAACGGTCTTCTACTACAAAAAATGCTTGAACGGTCATACGGTTTTTCGTTAGAAACTTTGGCGAATAAGCTGATTATACGGTCTTTTATCATCGGTCGATGGAAAATTAAGTAAATCACACGGTATTTCCAAAAAAACAGCCATTTTTTAGCGGAATCCAATTCCTTTACGAGGTTCTATTTCTTCCTCCATTAGTTGGAATCCGGAAATATCGTCCAAGATGACCGTCCGAATCAGCTCGGGTGTCCGATCTTTTGAAGAGGTGGCTGCCATTCGTAGGTTCTGCCGTCTAATCGTTTCGCCAACGATCTTGCGGATGGTGCGGGCATTGCCAAAGTACTTGTGCTTGTTGTCCAACAGCTTTTGAACATAGCGCTGCAGATGTTCTTTGGCCTCGGGTGTCAATTCTAAAGATTCCGCCTCGAACATCATATCTGCAATGGAAAGCAATTCCTCCACCGAGTAGTCTTGAAACTGAAACTCCTTGTCGAAGCGAGACATCAAACCGGGATTGGCTTCGATAAACTCCTTCATCTCTGTTGGATAACCAGCTACGATGACCATAAATTCGCCCCGGTGGTCTTCCATGTGCTTCAGCAATGTCTCGACAGCTTCGCGTCCAAAGTCGCTGATACCACCTTTGGTCAAAGAATAGGCTTCATCGATAAAGAGGCCGCCCCCCATGGCTTTGTCGATCATTTCACCTGTTTTGATGGCGGTTTGACCTACATAGCCGGCGACCAATGTTTTGCGATCACATTCCACCAAATGTCCTCTTTCGAGAATACCCAGTGCTTTGTATATCTGTACCAGCAAGCGGGCGACCGTCGTCTTGCCCGTGCCGGGATTGCCTTTGAATACCGTATGCAGAGAGAATGCCTTTCGGATGTCCTTGCCAATTTCTTTGTAGTACTGAACTAATTTCGACATCTCATCGACTTCCTGCTTGATGTTGTGTAGCCCAACCAAGCTGTGCAATTGCGCCAAAGCGTCTTTGAGTAGGGCATTGTCAACAGGCAGTTGAACCCCTTCTTTGTTCCCTTGTCGAAACACCTTTTCGATGTCTTCAGATGCGAGGGTCGACAATTCTTTCTGGTCGAGTTGATCCAATGGACGGCCGCTGTTCATCAGCCGCAATGCCATATTTTGCTTTGCCTCTTCGATGATGCCGTTGATGTAGCGAGCATTCCCAAATTGTTCGTCCCTATTTCGGTAGACTTCAATGAGTTTTTTGTGGATGAGTTTGTTGGCAAGCTCATCGATGTGTACGGCCCGTTTTTCCGCTGTGAAAGTGGCAATTTCCATTAATTCATCCGGCGAATAATCGGGGAAGTGGATCAAATTGCGCAGCCTGGAAGCCAGTCCAGGATTGGAGTTCATAAAATGTTGCATCTCTTTGGGATAGCCAGCAAATATAATGGCTAAGTCCCCCGTGCCGTCTGATAGTTCTTTGAGCAATACTTCGATGACCTCGCGCCCAAAGTCCTTGTTGTCGTCTCCCCGATTGGTTAGCGCATAAGCTTCGTCGATGAAGAGGATACCGCCTCGGGCTTTGTCTATGGCCTTTTTGACCTTCGGAGCTGTTTGCCCAATAAATTCGCCGACCAGATCGGCTCGTCCCACCTCGCTGACCTGCCCATGTGGCAAGAGGTCCAAGCTGTGGTATATCTTGCCCAACATGTGCGCCACAGTGGTCTTTCCCGTACCAGGGTTTCCGATAAACACACTGTTGAGATTGAACTGTTGGTCTTTTTCGATGCCTTTTTCCTTGCGTACTTTCAAAAACTGCAGATAACTGGCCAACTCATTGATTTGCGCCTTGACGCTGTCCAGACCGATGAGGTTGTCCAATTCGGCCTTGGCTTCCTCGAAAGTCAACTTAGGAGTGGATTGAACGGCGCTGGGCTCGCGATTGAGCGCACTGGAATAAGCGATGGGGTCATCCGAAATTTCTTCTTCATCACCCACTTCGAAAGGAACGACCCCAATGAGTTGATCCATGAAAATGATCTCCAAGGTGTACTTGTCGCGATACCAGTAGCCGGGTGCATCCGAGCCATAGCCTGTATCCAACACGATTTTTTCCCTCGAATCCCGGATTTCCTTGAAGTAACTCATAAATGCCTTTTGCTGGCCGGCATCATTGTAGAAATTGAACTGCAGCTCCAAGGGGAACAGCTCCCAATCGGTCCGCAGGTTTTGTATGCGCATCTCAATGTTGATGTAGCGGGTAATGGCCGAGTCAAAACGCTTGAGGTAGAGACGTTTATCGACAGACATGCCTTCTCTGGCGCTCTCAAACAGGTGGATTTCCTGAATGTTGAAGTAGGGATTGCTGGACTCGGTGACTACGCCGCCGTTGACAATGTAAAACAGCGTAGAACCCACCATCTTATTGTCTATGAAAACCTCCCAGCGGTAGGTTCCGGTTTTCCACCAGCCCGAGTCGGGCGTTCCCCAACCCTCGCGGATGAAGATGATGTTTTTATCCTTAGAAATTTTCAGCTCCCGTTTGAGCTCGCAGATCTGCTTGTCGGTATTCGTATCCTTGCAAAGGAAGGTAAAGGAGGTGTCCCAATCGACCTCATCAAAAAGCTTGTTGTAGAAAGACAGCTCGCAGTAGATGTAGCTACACTCTGACTCATCATACACCTTTCGGTATTTCTTGACATTCTGGTATAAATTCTCCTTAGAACCAAAGACCTTGATATCCTTTAGCTTAAAGTTTCCACCCAGTGCCTCCTCCTTTTTATCTTTAAAAATCATAAATGCTTGTTTGCAAGGCCGATGCCAAAGATAACAAAAAAGCGAATGTTTGATCTAT
The DNA here is from genome assembly GCA_039199225.1 of Bacteroidota bacterium. Classification (GTDB taxonomy): domain Bacteria; phylum Bacteroidota; class Bacteroidia; order Chitinophagales; family Saprospiraceae; genus JBCCSZ01. The sequence goes on along the minus strand of JBCCSZ010000119.1, from coordinate 1,756 downwards.
TTGCCCCACATATCAAAACATAGGTAATTGCGGTTTATTGCTCAAAATCCCCTCAATTCTTTGTTCTACCTCCTCGGTGATCTTTGGTACGATTTCCAGAGCCGTCAGTGTTTCCTGTAGGTGCTTGGTTTTGGATGCGCCCAAAATGACTGAGCTGACATTGGGGTTGCGAATGCACCAAGCAATGGCCAATTTCGCCAGGCTGGTGTTGAGGTGTTGAGCAATTTCATTTAGCTTTCTGGTCTTTTCCAGCCTTTCAGGGGTCAAAGAGCGCTCCTTGAGCCAATTCAAGCCATCCATGCTCAGGCGGGTGCCATCCGGGAAGGCTTCCAGGTATTTGCCGGTCAGCACCCCGGAGGCCAAGGGCGACCAGATGGTGGTTCCCAAGCCAACCGTCTTGTAAATCTTATCGTATTCGACCTCTACTTTTTGTCGGTGGAACATATTGTATTGTGGCTGCTCCATCACAGGACCAATCAAATTGTATTCCTTTGCTACCATATGAGCTTCCATAATTTCTTGGGCCGACCATTCGGAGGTTCCCCAATAGAGTATTTTGCCTTGTTGCAGCAAGTGGTTCATCGCCCAGACAGTCTCTGCCATAGGCGTTTGCTTATCTGGACGGTGACAGAAGTATAGATCGAGGTAATCGACTTGGAGGCGGCTAAGGGCAGCGTTACAGGCTTCGAAGAGGTGCTTTCGGTTCAGGCCGGTTTGATTGGGCTTTTTACCGCCATCCCCAAAAAAAGCTTTGCTGGACACCAGGTAGGAACTGCGATCCCACTTGAGGCGACGCAAAATTTTTCCCATGACAATCTCGGATTGCCCTTGTGCATAAGTTTCGGCATTGTCAAAAAAGTTGACCCCCTGTTCGTAGGCCATCACCATGAGTTTTTCTGCCGTTTCATCACTGATTTGCTTGCCGAATGTTAGCCAGGAGCCGAGCGATAGCACGCTGAGTTGCAAACCGGACTTTCCGAGTCTTCTGTATTCCATCACGTTCTTTTATAGGGTTGTCGAATGAAGTTACTCAAGTAGCTGCCAGATAGATCAAGCACGCTGAGCTGACGAGGCTGCTTTTTTGCAGAGTCGCAACAACGGATGTAAAGTAACCACCACAATATAGAGTTCTCATCGAATTTTGCCAAAGTATTGTCATCAGCATCCGCTGCAATTCTTCCTAAACACTGACAGTCAAAGGCTAACTTTTATCTTTTGTAGATGAAATCTTCCTTTATCGGCATTGTATTTGCTTTTAATATATATGTCATAGCCGTTCCTTGGCAACCTTTGTCCTGATGGCTCGTAAAATTTGAAATCCGGAATTTTATTTAAAAGACCCACACCATTCAACATGAAAAGATTTCTCATACTGCTTTTATGCATCGGCATGGTGCAGAGTGCCTTTTCCCGAAATACGGATGAGCGCATGGTGGATAGCCTCAAAATGGTTATTCCCAACATGGCCGGTGAAGCAAAAGTGAATGCGTTGAACGCCTTGTCTTATGCACTCATTCAAACAAATGATTACTTGGAGGCGAAAAAATACGCAACGGAGGCTTTTGAACTATCGCAACAGCTAACTTACCCTATCGGTCTGGCAGATGCCCATGACAACCAAGGTTTGGTATTCCAGTCTAAATATGACTACACCAATGCCATGAAGCAATTCGTAGAGGCGCTCAAGTTGAGAAATCAACAAGGAGACCAAAAGGGAATTGCCACCTCCAAAAACAACATCGGAAAGGTGTTTTTC
>JBCCSZ010000118.1:0-21491 GCA_039199225.1 Bacteroidota bacterium | reverse complement strand
CCCAAGGAATGTAATTGCCAGTGATGGATTCTACGAAAAGAAGATAAAAATTACTTGGGATATTGTTGAACCTGAAGCTGTATATGAAGTATATAGAAGTGAATCTTTAGCTGGAGAAAAAACAATGATAACTTCTTTGGGTTGGCTGGAAAGTAATACGATACACGATGTAGATTCAACTTTGATAACGACAAAAGATTACTATTACTGGGTGAGAGCAAAATTTAGATTTTCAGGTAGTCCAACCTCTGAATTTAGTCAACCTGATATAGGCTATTTAAAGCGAGTTGCCTCTACACGTGAAGAAAGAAATTAATCAACCTTACCTCCTCAAACAAACCTCCATCCTCAAAACCATCCAATGGACCATCTGCTGACCACCAATGGGAACATCGCCTCGCTCATCAATCCCGGAGCGGGCGAACCATTCATCCAAGGAGCCGACGACTTGGCCGAAACAGTGGCCGAAGGCGCGTTGCTGGAAGAGAAACGGGAGGTGCAGCTTTTCGCGGGAGGCGAGCAGTAAAAAGGTGTCTAGAGTTTCGTTGGCGGCGGCTTGGGTGATGCCGAGGCCGACATTGTGGGCGATGGAGTCGTAAAGGAGGATGCTTTCTAGGGGGTAAAGTGCCTTGGCGTAGTCCTCGTTTTTTTGAGAAATGTCGTATTGGGCATTTAGGTGAACTAGGTAAAAATAAAGAGGGTATTTCGTGTGGTTGGTAACTTGTATGCCATAGGGGATACCTCCTTTTTTTGGGTCGTAGTTTAGGTTTAGGCGGTAGGTACCGCTGGACTGGGGCGAGAAGCTTTGGGCTTGGCCGTCGTAGTCTGTGTATTGTAACTGCCAGTGGATGTGTGATTCGTCGATGCTGGAATTTTTGGGGGCGGCTAGGGAGGAGACTCGTTCCCATCGGGCTATTTTGGAGAGTAGTGATAGGATGTGTTGATGGGCAATGGGGTCTGTTTGGCGGATGCCATAAATCAAGCTGAGCTGATCTGCTTGAATTTTTTGAATCGACAGTTGATCGACGGTGACTTGGAGTTGATAGTCGGCTTGCTGCGCGAGTTGGAAGCGGTGCTTATACTTTTCTTCTTGCAGCATTTTACGGGCTAGGTTGGAAGCTGAATCATTGCTTGGAGGCAGATTCAACAACAGCCTGTGTCCCGATAGACCGGCCAGGTAGCTGATGGCTGCAGGCTGGTTTGCCATTGATTCGACAAAGGATAAATTCTTTAGTACAGTATACTCCAATTCAATGCGGTCCAATTCGGCATGGCCGATGGGGGTGCTTGTATTTGTGCTATCGAAAATGGGAATTTTGAATGCTTGCAGTTCCTCCTTTTCCAGTCCGTGCAAGGCGCCCATTGCCACTTGCCAACGCCCATCTTTTTGCAACAGTTGTGGCATTCGGTCGGTCGCGCTGGTGCCTTTTTTTAGGAAGGCGTCGTAGGGGTTGACGTTTCCGTGGTAATCGAATTGTGGGTGTTGCAGGTTTTGGGCATTGTGCTTTGTCTGTTGTTGAACCAATGGAAACAAGGTGGCATAGGTTGGCAACCAGGCTTGTTGAATGGCTTGGCCTAGGACTTTTAGGAGGCTGTCCAGAAAAATACCGCCATTGGAAGTTTCGACGGCCGACTGCCTGGGTTTGCAGGCTGCCATGGAAATGTAGGAAACGGATGGCAGTTGTAAAATGTCCTGTTGAGCATACTGACCTTCGAGATAGGCTTTGATGGGCCTCGGCCCTTTGCGACGGGGTGTCATGCGGACCCGAAGATCGCTCCCTTCCGTTCGCAACATGGAGCCGGAATGGCAGCAGTCGAATATAAAGATGGCATGGACGTTAGCTACGGCCTGCTGAACCTCTGCGAGCAACAAACGTAGTTCTTTATCTGCTAGGTTATAAACACCAGGATCGCCACTATCGTAGCAAACCAATAATTCGTTTCGGCTGCCCTTGGGCTGTAGTCCGATGGATGCAAATTCGGGTGACATTTTTTCCCAGGAGCCATGGCCACTGAAGTGAAACAGCAAAGTATCGCCTGCCTTCATGGCGAGGAAGTGTTCCCTAAAGGTATCCACAATGCGCTGGCGGGTCGCCCGTTCATTGGTCAATACGCTGTATCGATGCTCTTCGATATCAAATGTCTTTTGCAGGAAAGCCTTCAGCTTTTGGACATCCTTCAAGCAGCCGCGAAGAGGGGAAATCTCAGGGTCTTTGTAGCGATTGATTCCAATAGAGAGCACATGAATGGATCGCTTTGGAGGAGTCTTTGCTGATTGATGGTCCATTATGGGAAAGGGTTTGGTTTACCAGAAATTGCGAATCATACATTCTTCAATAATGTCCAGACTCATTTCCAAATCACATATCATCGGACAACTCAGACACTTGATCCAGATGAAGTTTATTTTCCACCAGAAAAAATAAACGACCAATTTAAACATAATTCGCCAAAAGTATTGACTGGCCATAGGGTGGCGTCCTCTGACCCAGTAAACGAATGCAATGCCAGCCATAGCGATCAGGAAGTAGTTACCTGTTAACCAAAAGACCGTATCCAAGAGGTCGGCAAACCAACGGGTTACTTCTCTGAAAGTCGTATACTCAGACAGACAGCCGCAGTTTGGCTCGGTTAAGACAGCCAAAACAAAAGACCCCGCTACCCCGATGATAAAAACAACGGCCCAGATCAATTTTTTAGACAGGACCTTCCAGGCAATGAACACATTGATGAGCAGTAGAATTATCAACAACCCCCAACCTCCAATGGTGGCTAGTATATCCATCATATCGCATCGTATTTATCCGCCTTGTAGAAATGTTGCAGCAAAAAGAAAAAGGGAAGCATTAAAATGGCATTCAATAAAAAGCTGGTTTTGAATGTCTCCTCTCCAAATAGCATAGCTACTTCTTTTAGAAATGGCATGTTTTCCATCAGGCTGATGAGCATGTACAGTGGTACGAAAATCATGGTACTAATGGCAATTCGCTTCATAGGGAAAGGATGCCTTTTCCCCGCCTGGATTAAATTGAAGCTTGCCAGGAAAACAACGATGATGGAGCTCAAAATTCCGATGGCCATAAAGCCAACGCCTTGCGCAATATCGCTGCCACTATTGGTCGGAAGACTCAGTGCGGAACTGTAGATGTAAGAAAATAAATTGACCACCCCAAAGAGAATATGCGCACCCATGAGCCATTGTATCCATTTGGCTGTGAGCTGGTCATTCATATGGTCAAAGTACTTTTTAAAATACCACCAGATGAATGCTACAAGGGTTGTAGAGAGTAAAATACCAAAGAAACCTAAGACGGCCCATTCCTTAAAAAATAGGTTTAGCCCTATGTACAGGCCACATAAGTACATCGGCCGCTTGTAATCTACTCCCGCTATATCTTCTATAGGGCGATAAGCTTCTCGCGAGCTGTCCGGAACAAATTCATCCTCCAACATATACAATATTTTTGTTTTGTCGTAACTGATGGGACAAGCTTCCGGGGATTTTTTCCCCCGGAAGTTATCCCTTCTGAATTAGAAGAGCGTAAATTTCATCATGAGTATGATGTGGACCGCCTCTTTTGGCAGCCGACTATTTCAAAATTGAATGGAAAATCTCAGACTCTTTTCTATATTGTAGTGAATTCCGAAGATTTTCAGGTAGGCGCCGACTTTGGTTTAGGTAAAGGTGGTAATCCTCGAATTTTGAGCTGATTTTGGGCTTCACAAGGCCAAAGTTCGTCCAGCCTTCGATTTTTCGGGCATTCCCTAAACAGAACCTCCATATCTGCAAAGCGGATAATACCTTTGGAGAGTCTTCTATTTTTTAACATCAATTACCAATACCATGACGACTTATGCAACTGTCTTAGAGTATGAAAATGCCATATCACCTGAGTTGAATGCCGTCCAAGATGCGGAATTGCGCCGCACCATCATGGACTTGCTGCAGTACTCCAAAGACAAAGAGAAGGAAAAACAAGAGGCGGACAACCGCGAACTGCGCCCGCGTCCGGATGGAGCGGAGAATGCAGCTTACTACAGAGCCAACATAGATATGGATTCATTGCCGACGACAACACTCAAGGATTTGATCGAAGGACTATTGGCCTTTGTGGAATCTCTCGAAGTAGAACTGCAAGCCTGACATCGGAATGAACGAGCCGCTCCTCAAGTATCTTTACCTCTTGGCCATCGTGCTGGCGCTGGGCGCCTGCTCTTCCAACAGCCGGGAATTGGCTTCTGAAGCGGCTCGCTTCGTCTCGGTCAGCTCACACTTTCCAGATAGTACCATCCAGCGATTGGAAGAGTTGGGAAGCAACTTCCGACAGACCATCTACCTGCTGGCCCTCTGTCGGGAATGGCACTCCAAAATGCCGCAAGCAGCCCTGGAGGCTGCATTAAAAGTAGAGGAAATGAGCCGCCGCCAAAAAAGTGGAGTTTCCTATGCACAGGCCCTGTACTGGAAATCCTACATCCTCAATCAGGAAGACCCCCAGAATGTGAAATTGAAACAAGCATTGGCGGATGTGCGAATCAGCATAGAGATTTTCCAAAAACAAAGTGATCCAATTTGGCTGGCTCGTTCCCTCAATTTGCGTGCATCGATTCATTACAATTTGTATGAAGAGACAAAGGGTGCTGTTTACAACAAAGAAGCTCAGGAGATTCTCCGCCTAGCAGGCTTAGACGAAAAAAAGCAGGCTGGCGATTGGGGGGATATTTACCGGACGGCGGGCAACATCGAGCTGTTTACAAGCAAGAATACAGATACGGTCTTGTACTATTTTGATTTGAGTAGGGATTGCTATGCCCGCATTCCCGATAGCAACCGACTGGCGAGATTGTTTACCAATTATGCCATCGTATATGACTGGCGTAAGGAGTCTTCAAAAGCGGACAGCACTTTCCGACAATCCATTGAATTGTATAAGCAATTGGGAAATGTGGAACACTTGGCGGAGGTATACCTGGATTATGCGACCTTCCATGCTTCGAGGTTTAAGACCAAAAAGGAGGTGGAATGGTTGGACAGTAGCAACACTTGGCTGGCAAAAGCGGAGCAGTTGCAACCTTCGAATAAGGCAGAGATTTACTTTCAGTATGGCGCCAATCTGCACAATAAGGCGCTTTACATTCCCGAGTTTGAAAGGCTGTATTTTGACTCGGCAAGCGTCTACTATGAAAGGGTTTTGTCGATAGGGGTTGCCGAAAAAAATACCCGCTATGTCGAAATGGTTTCTATGCAACTGGCCAAGTTGTGTTCCCAAATTGGTACGTCGGCATGTCGCGATCTTTTGACCAAGGCGTCTTTGGCTTACCAGGCCATTAGCGATAGCACGACACAAGCCATCCAGCAAGCTTCGCGCATCATGGAGAAGTTTAGGGAGGAAGAATCTAAGCAAAGCATTCGGCAGATTTACATCATCGGGCTGATTTTAATTCTTGGACTCATTATCCTTTTCGTCATTCCCCTGCAGTCTTCAAAAATCAAATTGCTACTGGCCAGGATGGAGGCTTTGCGTTCGCAGATGAATCCGCATTTTATTTCCAACAGCCTCAATGCCATCGATCTGTTGATCCACCAAGATCGCAATGAAGAGGCATCGGAATACATCATCGATTTCAGCCGCCTCTGCCGCCTGATCCTCAACAATTCTAAAAAAAACCTCATCAGCCTGGAAAAAGAATTGGAAACACTGGGCTACTATCTGTCTTTGGAAAAACTGCGGATGCGCAAAAAATTAGAGTATACGATTGAAATTGACCCAGACATCGATCAAAAAAAAACCATGATTCCGCCGATGTTGTTGCAGCCCTTCATTGAAAATGCCATCATTCACGGCATCCAGAATAAGCAGGCCCCAGGGCATTTGCTGCTGTCCATCAGTACACCAACCGACCAACTGATGGAGTGCATCGTGGAAGACGATGGCGTAGGACGGCAAAAGGCAAAAGCACTGCAAAAGGAATCGGTCCTGGATCGTACCTCTTGGGGTATACACATCACCCAAGAACGGATAGATGCTTTGAAGCGAACCAAAGGAACAAAAATAAACATCATCGACTTAAAGGATGCCAACGGACTTGCTACCGGTACCAGGATCATCATTCGTTGCCCCATCATTCATCAAACCGAAAATCCCCTAGGTGTATGAGAGCCATTATCGTAGAAGATGAGGAAGGCGGTATGGAAAATATCGTACTGAAACTCAAAAAATATTGTCCGGAGGTGGAAATTGTTGGAACCTATGATACGGGCGAATCGGCGGTCAGAGCCATTCGGGATAAGGCACCTCAGTTGGTTTTTTTGGACATCCATTTGGGAACAATGTCGGGCTTTGATGTGCTCAGCAAGGTGTCCTACATTCCACTTGAAATCATTTTTACGACGGCCCATGATGAATACCTATTGGATGCCATTCGCCTCAGCGCAGTGGACTATATCCTCAAGCCCATCCGACCGACGGAACTGAAAGGGGCCGTCCAAAGGGCAGCCGAAAGAATCCAAAACCAACGAGAAATCAGCCGGATTTTATTGCCGGATGGCAACAACCAATTGGTGCTGCGAACCAGAGAAATCATGTACTGCCTGGCAGATAATGTCAATACTTTTGTACACAGAGAAAACAAGCGCCCCTTCCTGGCAGTGAAGACCCTCAAATCGGTAGAGAGTATGCTGCCACGCGATACGTTTCACCGCGTTTCCAGAGGGGCTTTGGTAAACATTAATTTTGTGGAGGCTTTGCATCGATCCGATGGCGGTTACATCCGGATGATCGATGGAAAAGAACTGAGTATTTCCAAAAGTCGATTGGATGATTTTCTACGAAAACTAGGACGCAATTTTTAGTAAATTTTGTATAGGTTCTCTAAAAAATAAACTGGGAACATCCCATAAATATTGAATGCGACTGACCGCCAATGGCGCTGCGAATCAGCACCGGATGGCAACTCTTTCATGGGCCAAACTTACAATATGTCAAAACCCCTCATTGTAGCTGCTTTTGCAGATTTTCGCCAAGGCGATGCCTTTCTACCGGCCTTAAAAAAGGAGGTCGAAGCGGTTGAAAATGCACTGAAAAAAGCAAAAAGTGATGGTATTTGTTCTTATGAAATCATTCGCGATGCGACGCGCGAAAAGGTGGAGGCCGTATTTCAAGATGCTGCCTTACTCAATCGAATCGCTGTGTTTCACTATGCTGGTCATGCGACGGCCAATAAACTTTTCTTCGAAAATGCGGACGGAACTTCTGAGTCTGCAGATGCCTTTGGCCTACTTCCTTTATTGGCTACCGCGGATGCCCTTCAATTGGTTTTTTTCAATGGCTGCCTGACTTCCAAGATGGCCGTTGCATTGAACGATCGAGGTGTACCGGCAGTCATCGGAACAGTATCTCGGGTGAAGGATACCCTGTCGATGGAATTGGCCCAAGCCTTTTATCAACGGCTGGCGAATGGGCTGCCACTGGATAAAATTTGGCAACAGTCGACGGCCGCCATTCAAGCTATGATAGGGGAGGACGACTATCGAGATTACTACAAGGAGGAGTCTGTTCGTGGGGATGTCCCTCTGGGGGTTAAAGAGGATCGACTCCCCTGGGAAATTTATTATCGCGAAGGGGCAGAGGATGTCAAATACTGGAATCTGCCAAGTGCAGCGGGACAACCGCTTTTTGGACTGCCCGATATTCAAAAGCAATACGATCTGCCCAACGTTCCCTATCGTTTGATGTCGGCCTATACCCAAGACGATGCTAGGATTTTTTTTGGTCGTGGGACCTACATCCAGGATTTGTTTCAACGTTTGAATGGAGCGTCTTCTTCTCCCGTCGTTTTATTTTTTGGGGCCTCTGGCGCAGGAAAATCTTCTTTCTTGGATGCAGGTTTGTATCCTCGTTTGAAAAAGGTTGCACAGATACGCTACGAACGGCGTTCGCCACAAAATGGCTTGCTGTGGAATGTTCGACAGGTGCTCGGGTTGGTGGCGGAGGCTCCTGTTGGAAAGTACTCGGAGGAGGCGCAAAGATGGAAGGCCGCCTGGCTGGAAATGGAGGAAAAAGGACAGCAAAAGTTCATCCTGATACTGGATCAGGTAGAGGAGGTCTTTACCCGGCGAATTCATGCGTCCTACAACGAAATGGATTATGTGATACGTTGCATTGGAGAGCTTTTCAATGACCCCACTTCCCGACCGGCTGGCAAATTACTGCTCGCCTATCGCAAAGAATTTCATGCAGAAATAAGAAGCTATTTTCATCGCTACAATATTCCTAAAGAGGAAGTTTTTTTGAAAAACCTGGACCGACAAGGGATCGAGGAGGTCGTTAATGGCCTGCGATCGACCGAAGCGCATCGGCTGAAGTATCAGCTGGATATGGACGAGCAATTGTCCACCCATATTGCCATGGACCTGGGCAAAGAGGACAACAGTCCCGTAGCTCCTATGCTGCAAATCCTCCTGTCGCGCCTGTGGCAGTCCCAAGACTTGAAGGCCCAAAAGTATTTTAGCCTAGAAGACTACCAGCAACTAAAATCCGAAGGGCTGCACTTGGAAGATTTCTTTCAGCGTCAAATGGCAGCCATCCGCCAATGGGCCTCTTCCATGCAGGAGCAAGTCGAGGCGTCTGGCTTGGTACTGGATGTGTTGCATTTTCATACGACGGACATTGGAACTGCCGCCAGCCATTCTCTACAGAAATTGGAGGAAGTGTATGTACACCAGGAAAAAGTGCTGATGCCTCTTGTGACAAAATTAGCGTCTTTACAATTATTGTATAAAAGAGAGGATGGACAAATGGCCTTGGCACACGATACCTTGGCGCCCATCATCCAAAAACATTTTAGAGCATCCGATCGAACGGGGCAACGCGCCCGTCGCATTCTGGAAACCAAAGTCAAGGAATACAGCTACGCTCCTTCAGAGGTATTCATTGATGAGGTTGATCTAGCGGTGGTACAACAAGGAGCGGCTGGCATGCGCCATTGGAATGATACAGAAAAGGTATTGATCGAAAAGAGTATCGAAAAGAATGACAAGGATAAAAGGCGCAATGCAGTTAATCGCCGATTGCTGCTGTATTTATTTGGATCAGCGCTTATCTTAATGACCAGTTTTGCTCTTTTATTGGGTAAGTTTTTACAACAAAATAGAAAAGATGCTTCGATCAATCGCTCGATTGGTCAAGCACTGCTGGCCGAAAAAAGTGATCCCATTGAGGCGATGGTACAAATAGAAAAGGCCCTGGCAATAGACCCCAAGCATCCGGTGGCCATCCAGGCAAGGCACGACATCTACAGCAACAACCATTTTTACAAGGCGGTCATTCAGCATCCTAGTGCGGCCGTAGCGGTTGATATTTCGGTAGACAATCTGCTTGCCAGTGCCGCTGGCCAATACGTTTTTCTTTGGCAAAAAGATTTCGAACAGTCCGTGACGATTGATTTAGATGGCGAAGTGACTACCCTCCGTTTTTCGCCGGATGGTCAACAATTACTGATTGGAACAAAAGACAACAGTGCCGTGATTTGTAAAACAGACGGCCAACGCATTCGTCGATTGCTCCACGAAGACTGGGTGACGGCAGTTGCCTTTGCGCCCGATGGAAAGTCTTTTGTAACGGGAGATCGGATTGGTCAAATACACCTTTGGTCGGCAGACAAAGAAGTGCCACAGCGATTCCAAGCGCACTTCGGACCGGTTTCATCGCTGGCCATTTCTTCCACGGGCGATACCCTTTTCAGCGGGGGCTGGGATGGTGTATTAAAGCTGTGGGACAAATCCGGAAAACCACTGGAGGGTGATTGGAAACAGGAAGATAGAATTTTATCCATCCAGCCGTCATCCGACGGTCAACAATTACTGACGGCTTGCCGAAATGGCGAGGGAAACATCTGGGATTTACCTACGGGCAATCACACCAAATTGTTGGGACACCGCCAGCGGGTGAATAAGGCACTTTGGGTGCAAGACCAATACGTTCTGACGGCCAGCGACGATTACCAACTCAAACTATGGTCAACGAGGGGCCAGGTATTGAGGGATTACAAAGGCCATCGCTCGTATGTGCATGATGTTGCTTTGAGTCCGGATCATCGTTGGATGGCCTCGGTCAGTGCAGACAGTAGTCTGCGCATTTGGCAATTGGAATCCAAGGTGTCGCACTTTATGGAGGGCTACAGCGGAGAAATTTCGGCCTTGGCCTTGACCTCCAAGGAGGAGCTGTTGGCTGCTAGTCGGACGAGTCTTTCGCCTTCGAGTGATCTCGATTTTTTCGATGCTTTCGAGACGACTTCTTCACAGAAAATTTATCGCTGGAATGCTAATGGCCAATTGCTGGACGCCTACGAAGGACACGAGGATAACATCAACGGCTTGGCCATTTCGCCTGACCAAAAATATTGGTTGAGTGGGGGAGCGGATGCGCGTGCCATTCTCTGGGATACCAGCGGACAAATCATTCGACAATTTGAAACGACCTCTCCCATACAATCGGTGGCCTTTTCGCCATCGGGCCGTCAACTACTTTTCGCACAGGAAGACAGCACAGCCAGCCTTTGGTCGATCGAAGGAGACTCCCTAGCTACCTTTTCTGGCCACAAGGACTTGGTGAGCCAGGCCATTTTTACACCAGATAGTCAATTCGTACTAACCGCTAGTTACGACGATACGATTCGCCTATTTAAGCTCGATCAACAACTGCTTCAAAAATACGCCGGACACAATAACCGGGTCAGCGCCATCGGCTTCCATCCCAATGGCCAACAAATGCTTTCCACCGGCTGGGACAATCGCGCCATCCTGTGGACATTGGATGGACAACAGCTACAAAGCTTTTACCTAGACCGCAAGAACAAAACCGGTGGACAAGCGATTCATTGCTTTGCCTTTTCGCCTGACGGAAAACTCCTCGCCCTGGGTGCCGAAGATGGATTGATAAAAGTCTTCACCATTTCTGGCCAGGAAATACAAACGATGCAATCACCCCAACGCAAAGGGGTTTACAGCCTTGTATTTTCGGAGGATGGAAAAAGTATTATGAGCGGTGGCGGCGCAAAAGAAATTCGAAGCTGGCATATTTTACCAACCCAATAAATCATCTCTTCACTGACATTAAAAACTAAAAATATGACAAGCCCCAAACGTATATCATGGCTCTTTTTGTGCCTCCTTTTGGCAAGTGCGAATCTGCTCGCCCAAAGCAAATTAAAGCCCATTGTACAATTTGGTCATCCGGGTATGATGGTAACAGAAATTGTCCTTTCTCCCGACGGAAAATCCATCGCCACGACCGACGGCCAATACGTCAAGTTGTGGGACTTGCGCTCGGGCTTGGAGTACAAATCTTTCTATGGTACGAAAGGTTCTATGTTTGGTCCAGGAGTTAGTGATCTATCTTTCAGTCCGGACGGTCGACAGATTACCTACATGACATCAATGGAGCGCATCACCCGCGACATTCTGACGGAGGAAATCAGTGAAAAAACTTCCATGATGAACCAGGAGATATTCCGGAAAATAGAGCAAAACGAAGAGGTGACCAATGAAGACTTTCAGTCAATAGAGATATATCGTTCCGGTACTTACAGCCCGGACCGCTCCCTGGCTGCCACCATGACCAACAAAAAGCTGGAAATTACGAGACTGTCTGACAATAAGGTCGTTCAGGTCATCGATGTAAAAATGGATGGACTGGCCAGTCTTATTGGTTCTTCTGATGTTCAGTTTTCCTTGGACAATCAAACCATTTTGTTGGATAGCACCCTCTACGAAGTCGAGAGTGGCGAAAAGAAGTTTGTCTTTGAGCCTTACAAAATGAAGCAGGCCATGACCAAGGCTGTATTTTCGCCCAAAGATCAATCGATTATTTTCTTCACAGCTACACTGCCGGACGAAGAGGCCATGAAGGGGTTCAGCTTTGCCAATATGGCAGATATGGCCAAGTATATGATGAAGCTATTTGAAAGTTCTGGTGAGTTGATGCACATCGTAGACCCCGAGACTGGACAGATTCGTCGGAGCATCGAGACGACAACCGTTACGACCTGCATCACAACACCCGATGGTCAACGCCTGATTACGGGGCATCTCAACAATGAAGTAAATATCTGGGACCTAGAGACTTTTGAGCTTTTGAAAACATTGGTAGACCCCTTCGACCGAGCCGAGGGTTTTGGCATTCGATCGCTGTGTTTGACCCAAGACGCTAAGAGCCTGATCATTGGCTCCTCTGGTAGCTCGGATGATCCCAAGGTATTTATTTGTGAATTGGAATCTGGAAAGACATTCCAGAAATTGGGTGCTGCCATACCGCCCATTACCATGGAAATTGAACCCACACGTTTGGATTCCATCATACTGGAAGAGGTGGAGCTAGCGCAAAATCTCCATCCACTCCTCAAGGAGAAAAAATTCATCAGCTATCGCATGCTGAGCCTGACCGACGGCCGTGTCCCGCATGCATTCCCAAAGTACGACAGCATTGTCTTTAGCCCTGCCCTGAACTACTATGCCTTGCTTCCTCAAATCAACGGTCCCATTCGCGTATTCCATTCGGAAGACAATGACGATGTTTCTGAGTTGGAAGAAAGCGATGGAAATTTTGACAAGCTTATTTTTTCGCCAAATGGGGAATGGATTGCCGGCCAAACTTCCTCCAAGACTCTTATTTGGGAGACGACGAGCGGTAGCCTCCGCCACCAACTCGATAAAGATGGTTCGCCCTTTTACAACATGGTTTTTGATCCTTCCAACCGCTCGATTGGACTGACGCATACGGACCGCTCCATTCGGTTTTGGTCGCTGGAAGATGGGCGTCTTATTCGGGAAAAAGAGGCTACACTGGGAGAGAGGATCATTGCTGGCATAACTGGTACCGCTGATCAAGTGGAGAAAGCAGATAAGGCAATTGAGGAGGAAAAAAGCGGTGGCGTATTAGGTGCCTTAGATGGATTGGGTACCAAAATTCCCGGTAGAAATTTATTGGGAGGTAAAGAAAGAGGGGTGTTTGGTGCAGCAAAAGCCATCAATCAATTTGGTGGATTAGCCTTCAATAAGTACAGCGACATAGACATCAGTCCCGATGGCAAATATGCTGCCTTGTGGCGTGACGACCACGCCTCGGTCCGATTTTACAACCTGGAAAGTGGTCGCCAAATGCGCCTGTGGACAGATTGGAATTTGAAGTTAATGCAGGAGCTTTTTCTAAAAAATACCCCGGATGCCAGTTCGATGAAAACAGACAGCCTCCATCAGGATACGCTTGACCAGAGCATGTCGAGTTCTGCCATGTTCATGCAGCTACTGGGAGGTAAAACCCTGAAAGAATATTCGTCCATCAGTCCAGATTGGACCCGCATGGCCGTATTACCGCATAGTGGTTTTTTTGGTAGCGCCAAGAACATAAAAAAGATAAAAAATAAAAAGAAAAGGGCCAAGAAAGAGCGGCAGCAACGGCTTAAGGAAAACATTGCTATGCGGTACCTTACCAAGAACATGAAGAAAAAGGATTACATCCTGAAAGACAGCAAAGCGTATCAATCCAATGTGGCATTCAGTCCGGATGGCAACATGGTGGCTGCCAGCAGTTCCGAGGCCAATAACATTCGCATTTGGGATGCTAAAACGGGTGAAATTCTGAAAACGTTGCAAGGACACAGCGGGCAGGTGAGCTTTAGCCCCAGTGGCAAAACACTCATCAGCAACGGTTGGGATCGGCAGGTGAAAGTTTGGGATTTGGAGAAGGATCAAGAGCTGTACAGCTTCATCGGAATCAAAGGTGAAAACGAGTACATCATTATGCTGCCCAGTGGTTACTATACCGCTTCCCGAAAAGACACACGGGCCTTGGCCTTTGTAGATGGTAGAGATGTTTTTCCGTTCGATCAATTTGACTTGATGTTCAACCGTCCGGACCTAGTGCTGCAGGAGTTTGAAAGTAGTATTGGAGACAGTACTTCGGTCAATCAAAACAAGAATCTTAGACAAGCTTATCGGGCTGCACATCAGATGCGTATGGAGCGCATGGGCATTCAGGCAACGGACGGAGCGACCAAACTGAACCTGCCTACGGTTGAAATCCAATCCTTGCCTTTATCCAGTGCAGATAAAAAGCTGGCCTTGCAAATCAAAGCAGTGGATGCTCTGGAGCCTCTTTCGAGCATCCACCTTCTGGTCAATGGCGTACCTGTGCTTCCAGATGGCCAGGAATCAATTCTCGATCAAAAAGTACAAAGCTTTGAGCGCGAATACGCGTTGGAGCTGTCACCGGGTGAAAACCGCATACAAGCTTACGCACTCAATGCCTCCGGCGCCATGTCCATCAAAGAGTATGCTGTCGTCAATTACACCGGTCCTGTCACTAAGGGAGATTTACACCTGGTATTGATGGGGGCTTCGAAATTTCAAAACGATTCTTTCAACCTATTGTATCCACGGGAGGATTTAGAGGATGTGGCTGAACTTTTTGGCAGCCAGCGCAGCCAGTTTGAGACCGTACAGGTACACAGATTGATCGATCAGGATTTTACCGCGGAAGCTTCTGAGGATCTGCTCAAGAAATTGCAAGATGTCAACGTTGGCGATCGGGTCATCATCATGCTGGCAACACATGGTATGCTCAGCAGAGACTTCAAATACTATCTGGCGACCCACGATACAGATTTTGACAATCCCCAAAATACCAGCCTTCCCTACGAGTCTTTAAATAAATGGTTGATGAACATCCCTGCCCGTCAGAAGCTGTTGCTGTTGGATGCTTGTCATGCTGGTGAGGCAGATTCGACCATCTTGAAACAAATTGAAGTAAAGAATACTTCCAACACAAAAATGATTGTTCGTTCTACACCTTCTACCGGCTGGGAGGCGGTGGATGAGCTGAGTGCTTTTGATTACACGAAAAGTCTTTTTGTAGACTTGAGGAGTGGAACTGGGACGACCGTAATCGGTAGTGCCAAAGCACAAGATTATGCTTACGAGGCGCCCGATTGGGGAAACAGCATTTTTACCTACTGTCTGAAAAGAGGCATCAACAAAGGAGTTGCTGATCTCAACTCGGACGGAGAAATTCATCTGTCTGAACTGCAACAGTACCTATCGACATCGGTCAAGCGATTGACTTCAAATAAGCAACAACCTGTTCATCGCGCTGAAAATATTTTGAACGATTGGCAGATATGGTGAGATAAAAATGGTAAACCATGAAAACCCTTAGAACGACCATTAAGCTATTGGGCCTTACTTGCCTTTTAGTGGTATATGTACAAGAAGCCTCTGCCAATTTTATGGCAACTTCCTTTACTGTATCTGCGGATACGGTGAAGGAAAATGCTTTTTTGTATCGCTTCAATTATCTCTACAATCGGACGGTTCATTTTCGAATCATGCCGTATTATGCTTACGAAAAATTTCGCTTGGTCTATCGGGAAGAACAAAGAGATATTCCGGGAATTAGCAGCTATGGTGTTTCTGTGGTCATCGATGCAGGTGGTCCAAATCCCATGGTTTTGATTCCGGCACTTTACTTTGCGTATCAGCGAAGTTTTGAAGACTTACCTTTTGTAGAAACTCCCTGGCAAACGTATACGGTGGGTTTTGATGTGATGAATATTAAGTTGAACCACTCTAAGTTGATGATTCTCATTCCTGTGGATTTTTCGTTTTGGAAATGGCATCCGGAAGAAAAGCTGCACGCGGCGCTTTCGTTTGGTGGAAAAGTCCGCTACAATTTTCGTGCAAACCTGAGTCTGGAAACCTCCGTTTTTTATCGCAACAGTTGCGTTGGAGGTATTTGCTCGGAAGGAGATTTATCTACGCGATTTCCACAATTTTACATCGGACTAGCTGTAAATATCTGATATGAAAGCAATTATCATTTTCCTCGCGCTTTTTTGTGCCGTTGGTCAATTGTCTGCGCAGTTGCACTACGACCTAGCACCTATAATGGTTGAGATGGTCGTTGAAGAAAACTATTGCAAAATTTCCTATCGGATGCGGAAAACCAATTTCAATAAAACAACGGTCTATCTATCATTCATTACCCTTTCTGGCGAACAAATATTTCCTCGTAGAGAAGGCTACTCCGGAGATGTGGGTAAAAACATTCGACTGAAAAAAGACAAGACGTATACTATTTTTTGGAACTACCATTTGGAGGGCTTCAGTGCGGAGCAAGTACGTTCGATGCTCCCCATCGTCGAGGCCAACAGCGATAAACAGATAAAGCGAATAGCATGGTTTCAACCTTATCTTGGTGCCGCAACCGGGCTGACCACCATCCGCAAATTTGAAGACGATACCTTGTCTCAAAGAATTCGAAATGTTCCCCTTGTCGAACTCCATGCCGGGTTGCGCTTGATACGCCTGCTCGTTGCGGAAATCGTGTTTACACAAAGTGGTCCTATTGAGAATTTTACATTTGATTATTACAGTCGTATTTCTGCGGGCATCGGCTTTTATTTTCCACTGCGAAACATTAAGATAGACTTTGGATTCAAAACAGGGCTGGACCAATTTTTCTTCTTTGGTGGAGAGGAGGAAATCAAGCAGGATTATTATGTGGCTGGTTTTCTTCAATATTTCATCCATCCAAGATTGAATCTATACGTGGAAGGAAGGGCTGATGGTATGCTGTACAACTCTGCCTTATTGGGATTTAAATATTATTTTTGATATGGGATGTTACAATTTGATTTCAAAGATATTATTCTGTATTATTTTCAGTATCTGTTTACAAAATGGCTTTTGTCAAAAAAGTCAAACGATTGATATTGTCCCACAGATTGGACATTTCACGCCTCCAGAAATTTACTGTTTATCTGCTCGCGGAACCTATTCTGCCAGTAGTGGTACGGGCCAGCTCATCATCGTCAAAGAAGAGGCAACAGGCTATGAGTTGTTTCGTCTTTATGGCCACAAAAGTAAGGTGTCCAGCTTGGTGTTCAGTCCCGATGAGCAGAAACTATTTAGTGGCAGTTGGGATGGAACGATAAAGGTGTGGAACTTGAAAAACGGAACACTGCAGCAAGAATTGGAAGGTAAGATTGTCCACCATTCGGGGAAGTGGATGCATGGAATCGCTAATTTATTGTCTCCCAAAAAGATCAAATCCAATAAGACCTTTGACCACATTTACAAAATGTTGATCGACCCAGATGCGCGCTATCTGATTGTCAATTCCAGACGAGGACTTCGCTTATACGATTTTGAAAGCCTAGAGCTCCTAGGGTGGGTTACCTTAAATGAATGGGGGAGTACCGAACAGGTGGAATTAATTTACAATGGCGACTACTTGAAGTATACAACGGTGTCCAAACTTTCAGATCGTGCAGTGATCGGTCGAAAAACTTTCCGGGTAGATTTGGACAAGCTTCAAAAAATAGAATTGCCCAAAGAAAAATTAGTAAGGGCCGTTACCAAAGCTAAAGAAACGGTTCCTCTTGCTGCCAACAGCATTCAAAAAGACATCAACTTCTCCAATTCCAACTCCCTACTATTCAGGGACCTCCTGGCACTTTACGAACTGAGGCTGGAAAACCTAAGTATTCAAAAGCGTTACCACTTTCCCACCGAACCGAGAATCGTCCATTACAACCAATCACTGAATGCCTTGGGGATATTGTCTGGCAAGCAAGACTTCACCTTGCGTTCTCTACAAGATACCAGCCGGTTATTGGCCCACATCCAAACGCCAGCTGATATTAGAAACTTCGAAATATTGGATCAGAATCCGAGTATTTTTTTCATGGCTGGAAGAGAGATTTTTGAATATTACTACCAATCTTCGCGGATGACTTTTGCTCGTTTTTACGACGACATTCCCAATCGATATCTGGTTGACCAGGCCAAGTGGCCGTTTTCTTTGATTGCTTCTCAAGAGGACGAGACGGAGAGTCGACTTTTGGGAACCAGCAATGGGTTGGTAATTTGGGATGTGGCAGAAGGAAAAATCAAAAGGCGCTTGACAGGACCTTCGATGTATTACAATCAGGCATTCTCCAATTATCCGGAGAGGAATTGGGATAAGGGCTCCAACATCAGAAGTATGCTTCGTTGTGGCAATTCCGATCACATCATTTGTGGGGCAGCCGACGGTTCGCTCCGTTTGTTTTCGATGCGGAAAAAGAAAAGTCGGAAATGGATCAATGGACATGAGTCGGCGGTTACAGATTTGTGTTACATCGAAGACCTTAATTCTGTAGTCAGTAGCGGGGCGGGGGGAACACTCCTCAACTGGCAATTTTTGAAGCCTAAGCGAAAAAATAATTTTATACCAGCACAACATCCTTCGGGGATCACCGATTTGAGTTATGATCCAAAAACCAAACTACTCAGCTCACTTGGCCGAGATGGTACGATTAAATTTTGGCAGCTATCAGAGGGGGGCTTCACTGAGGTGGCGCAGATGATCTTTCGCAGTCCTCAAGCGTACAGTATTGTCACACCGGATGGCTACTACTTCAATTCCCAAGAATTCTTTCAGGCTTTCCTTTTTCGAATCAACGATAAAGTATTTCCACCTGAACAATTTGATTTAAAATACAATCGACCCGATTTGGTTTTGCAGCGACTGGGCGGCAGTCCAGATTCCTTGATACAAGCTTATAAAGAAGCTTATCTGAAACGCTTGAGCCGAATGAATTTTACAGAAGATATGTTGTCGGAAGATTTTCATTTACCCGATTTGACCTTGTTGTATGCCAGTGCTGATCGCAGGACGGATGAGGAGGAGGTCAGCCTTTTATTCGAAGCCCGCGATTCCCTCGAACGATTGGATAGGGTCAATGTCTACATCAACGATGTTCCGATTTATGGCATTAATGGGATTGATCTACGTTCCCTAAAAACCCATGTCTACAAGGATAGTCTACGGCTGCGCCTCAATCCGGGAGACAATAAAATCCAATTGTCTGTACTCAACCAACGAGGAGCGGAATCTCTGCGGGTCAATAAAGAAATCGTTTGTGAGCGTTCGGCCCCAAAGCCCGATCTTTACCTCATATCATTGGGTGTTGCAAAATTTGCGGATGAAAAATTCAATTTGGAATATGTCGAGAAAGACCTAGGAGATTTCATCGACCTTTTTTCAGCCGATGATGACTTGTATGCTCAAAAGCATAAATTTCACTTGTCCAACAAAGAACTGAATCCGGCCGCCCTGAAACAAATTAAGCAGCAACTTTTGAAGTCCAAAATCAATGACAAAGTCATACTCTACGTGGCAGGGCATGGCCTATTCGATCGACATTTCAACTACCTCCTGGCTACTTATGAAACAAACTTTGACCGACCGGAAGGGACCGGTATTCCGTACGAACAATTGGAGGCCATGCTGGACAGTATCCCCGCCCGAAACAAACTCATGCTGATGGATGCCTGTCACTCCGGTGAGATTGATACGGCAAGCATTCGATTAATCGAAGAAAAAAATACGCTCAACGAAAAAATGATTGTCCGCAGTGCTGTAAAAAGGCCGAAATACACAGACGATGGCTTATCCTTGCCTTTTGAACTAATGAAACGAACCTTTATTGATTTACGGCGTCGGACTGGTGCAACCGTTATTTCTAGTGCCAGTGGGATGGAGTTTGCCTTGGAGGGAAACCGCTGGCAAAATGGCGTTTTCATCTACTGCCTTCGATCAGTCCTAAACAATCTTTCCGATTTAGACAAAGATGGTAAACTGATGATTTCAGAATTGCAGCAGTACCTATCCCGGGAGGTATCCAATAAAACATACGGACTACAAACACCGACTTATCGAAGTAGGAATATTGTCAATGATTGGCAGCTTTGGTAAGCTGTTCTTCCTCCTAAAATAATGCTGAAATGATGAAAAAGAACCATATATTTTTTGCAGTTGCCGCAATGGGCGTCGTATTCTTTTTATCTTTTTCCAATGCTGCATTTCTCAAAACAGCAGGACAGGAAAAGGACGAAAAGACCTTTACGGTATTTATGATGAGGGGAAAAATTCAAAATGCCTATACTCGGGAATGGCTTCGCCCTTTGAGTAAATTTTCATCGAAGGATAAGCTGATGTTCAGCGCGCCAACCGATCGCCTGGGCTTGGTCGACCAGCAACAAAAATCCTACATTGCAAAGCCTGCTTCTCGTCTGCCCGGCTACCACCTAAAAGCCATCCGAGGAGTATGGAATACCCGTCCTGGCAAAATCAATTCCTACTTCGATTTTCGACAATACTTAGACGGTAAGGATTTTCTTATTTTGGGAGACAGCGTTTCCATTGAGGTTGGACGCAAGGAATTTCCCATGGATAGCCGCCGGTTTTTCATCATCCAGTACCACTGGAAAAAGGAGGTCATCAACAAGCGGCTGGACCATTCCGGCAATCGGCTCATCATCAAACGCGATAAGCTTTATCAGGTCGATGGCCAAGCGATCGAAGCCTCCGAGGTCGATGACTACGCCTTTTATTACTACAACGACAGCATCCCAGAGTCGAAGCGGATCAACCGCTTTACACCCATTTTCCCTCAAAAAGACAGTTTGCTAAAAGAAGTTCAAACCCTTTTGAAAATTGTTGACGATGCGCCAAGGGATACCCTCCAAAAAATGGTTGAAAACTATTTATTTGAAGCTTATGGCGTTCCGGAAAAAAACAATCTGGCCTGGTGGATGGATACCCATCTTGATGCTTTGATAGATAAGAGGAATCAAGCACAAGATAAGTGAATCTGGTCCATGTTTAACGTGGATTTAACGCTTCAATCCTGCCAAATTCTCAGAATTGACCTATCTTGTCAATGCATTAAATCGACTTATTGAATGCTAAGGCTACTGGCCATTTCGGTTTTCAACATAACATTTCTCAGCCTGCTTTCCGGCCAATCTCTGGAACAGCAGCTTTCGCAATTAGAATCAGAGGTTCAACAACTGGAACGCAGTAAAGCGCAGCTTTTGCGCCGCATGGAGGATGTGAAACTTCAAAAGCTTCGCCGCGACCTAGCCGCCTGGGGGCTACCAAAGCTCAACCAAGCGGATCAACCCATTGAACACAGCGGCTTAAGTCTGCTTTATGACGAAAAGCACGAGCAGGCCCGTTGGGTAGCCCACATTATTATAGCAGATGTATTGAATGGAAAACTGCCCCGATCGAATGACTTTCGGCCCGATCCCAAAGTCAGCTCGGGTAGTGCTGTGGAGGCAGATTATTTTTTGAAATACCTACAGGCAGATAGCACTTATAAATACGATGGCTTTGGTTACGACCGAGGACATCTCGCTGCTTCGGCTGATTTCAACTGGTCGCAAGAGGCCATGTCGGATACCTATTACTATTCCAATATGGCGCCTCAGTTGGCGGATTTCAATCGCGGCAAATGGGCGGAATTAGAGGCACTGCTGAGGGGTTATTTGTATCACCATCCCCAGACTCAGTTGTATGTTTGTA
The DNA here is from genome assembly GCA_039199225.1 of Bacteroidota bacterium. Lineage (GTDB taxonomy): Bacteria > Bacteroidota > Bacteroidia > Chitinophagales > Saprospiraceae > JBCCSZ01. The sequence continues at coordinate 84 of JBCCSZ010000118.1, read as the reverse complement.
CAGGTGGCCATTTGGAAGATGGGCTGCCCAGCATTCCCAGAAGTCAGCACAAAGTCTCTATTCCCAAATACTTTTGGAAGGTGG
>JBCCSZ010000117.1:0-21611 GCA_039199225.1 Bacteroidota bacterium | reverse complement strand
CGATGTTGGCATCCAAAACCGTCCAATTGTTGCCATCGTCCAATGAATAAGAAAGCTCGAAAGGCTCATTGTTGCCCAGGGCCTCCCAATGTACCAATTCCAGCCGGCTAGGTACTAACGGGTCGCCATCCAATGGATAGGTAATGGCCATTTCATCCATCAAAAAATAATAAACGACAAAGTATTCTTGCGGTCCTTCAGGTATGCTGGTGCCAGCGATGTTGACAGAATAAGTACCAGCTTGCGGATCGGTATAGCGCACCTGTTCGACATTGTTTAAAGCATCGACGCCGGGTTGAGCGGGTGCCGTTATGGCTGCCACATCGGGCGTAGGGTCCAAGATGAGGGGTAAACGCTGCCCACCACCGGGAGCGCTAACGGTCAGATCAAGGTTGTTGACAAGGGCAATTTGCGCTCCTTCGACAGCCGGTGGGTCAGCCCAGTAGACCATGAAGCGAGCCTCTTTGACATTGGCGGGAACTTCAATATTGTGTTGCTTGGCAGCTCCTTGTACGATTTGATCTTTGAGGAATTGCTCCTTTTCGAGCAAATTTGCTGCGCGTCCTCCATGGGCCTGTCCCCAGCCAAAGCTGAAATCCGGTCCTGGGTTTCCGATGTCAACCGCTGTGTTGAGCAAGGCTGCCTTGATGAGTGGGGCAACCGCAGGTTCATTGTAGATTTTTTCGTACGCTTCGAAAAGCTGGGCGCACAGACCTGCCGTACTGGGGCTGGCGGCGCTGGTACCGCCACCTGGGCGATACTGATTGTTGGGAGAAATGGATAACTGCCCTTGGCCGTGGGCTGCCAAATCGGGTTTGAGGCGACCATCGTGCGCCGGGCCGCGACTGCTGCTTTCCACCAGCGTTCCATCGGCATAAAGGTTGGCATTGGCAATGCAATTCTTAGCTTGTTTGTGGCCACCGGTGATGGTTCCCCAGGGGCTTCCAGCGCCATATCTGCAATCGGAAGCTGCCGAGTTGCCGGCAGAATATACCTGCATGACCCCTTCATTTTCGTACAAAATCTTATCGACTCCCCTGGTGATACCCGTATAACCAGCATTGCAACCATTGCTGTAGGAGGCATTAAAGATTTGAACATCTTTGAAGCTGTTCCATTCATCTGCTGCCAGGGTATATTCTGAATTGACATAGCTGTTGATGTGCAGAAAAACACCAGGAGCCATTCCAATACCATCGGGATTGACATTTCCAGCCCCAGCTAAGATGCCCGATACCATATCTGCATGCTCAAAGCCACCAAAGCTCACAGGAACAGTTTGCTGGTTGATTCTTCCCTGAAAATCGACATGCGGCCCCACGTAGCCATCGTCAAATACCAAGGCGGTGATGCCTTCTCCGGTATAGTTTCGACTGCTGTGGCTCAGTACGTTCGAGCGGATGAGGGTTCGACCACCGAGTCCCTCTGGTTGTCCTGCTTCTGGTGCGAATTCGGTAAAAGAAACGGCAGCAAAGCTTTCTAGCTCGGAGATGTTTGCCTCGGGAATCCGAAGGCGAAACAATTGTAGGCCCGGAAGTGCTTTTTGAATGCTGCACCCCATCGCCTTTAGACGATTTTCAACAGCCCTCATGTCCAAGCCCTCATGGATGCGAACCATCAGCTCGATCCCATCTGCAAACTGAACGTGAGCGGGGATGGAAGCCTCCACCACATCTGGATGCAAACGAATCGCCCGCGGCACATCTACGACCGATCGAATCGCATAATTCCCAAGCTCAGCACGGATAAAATTGATGGGGAAAGAGGCAATGTAAGCGTTGTCCGGTACATATTCCAACAACTGAACACCGCTCAACAACAAGCGATCTTTCTCGGCTTGGGTTGGCAAATAGTCGAATTGCAAAAGCTTGAAATAGCGATTTTGAATGACTTTTGATGCCTCTACATCTGAAGATTGAAGAAAGGACTGCAAGTTGTTTGGCAGCTCAACACCTTCTGTTTTCAATTTCAGGATGGGGGAGGATTTTTGTGCCGTGGCGACGGTCGAAAACAGGCAGGCACACAGCAGCGTCAGGCTGCAAATAATGGGGTAAAATCTCAACATGCTTTGTTAATTTTTGTGCTGAGTAAGTTACGCTTTTCCCCCGACTATATCACCCCAAGAGTGGACATTGTTTAGCAGCTTGCAAAACCAGATTTTACTGTGAGAACTGTCTAGACGACCTTAAAATCAGACTTGAGCAGACTGTTCCTTCAAAAAGGCAATCAATTTGGCCATGGCTCGGCCTCGGTGACTGATCCTGTTTTTTTCTTCAGCGGCCATATTGGCAAAGGTCATGTCGTAGCCATCGGGCTGAAAAATGGGGTCGTAGCCAAAGCCACCTTTCCCGCTGGGTGCTTCGATGATCTTACCTTGGATGATGCCCTCGAAAGTATGTAAATGGCCTTTTGTACGCAGTGCGATTACGGTTTTGAATCTGGCGTTGCGATTGGAATGGCCTTTCAATTGATCCAACAGCTTTTGCATATTGGCCTGTGCGTCTCTGGCTGGTCCTGCATATCGGGCAGAGTATACCCCAGGTTCTCCATTGAGGGCTTCGACCTCCAGCCCCGTATCTTCGGCAAAACAATCCACTTGATAATTGTCAAAAACATATTCTGCCTTTTGTATGGCATTGCCTTCTATGGTCGATTGGGTCTCGGGAACTTCCTCTGTGCATTGAATGTCTGCCAGGCTTCGAAGGTGTATACCTGGGCCGAGTAATTGTCGAACTTCGGAAACTTTGTGGGCGTTGCTGGTGGCAAAAACGAGGTCTTTGAATTGCATATTGCTTGGATGAGCAGTGAATAAATGGAACAGAAATGGGACAAAAGTACGAGCTTATGATTTTTTGGGAAACATAGCCTTCAGGGCGTTCCACAAGGCAGATTTCAGGCTTTTGTCGGCACTGATCTTTTCTATCGAATCTGCAAAAAGAAACGTCTTGCCTGCTAATTGAAAGGCTTGGTAGGGAGTGTGCTGCACGGACAATCCCAGTAAGGATGGGACGTGGCTGAACACGATGACCTTTTCGACTGTTCTACCCTTGATGACATGATGTAAATTGAGTGGTTGATCGACCTTGTGTTTAAGCAGTAAAGCGTCTTTTTCCAAGTTATATTCCACTGCCTGCAGAATTTTCGTCAATAGCATTAGTTGTTCGCTTGTAAGTTGCTGCTCCGTAATCAGGAGGAGGTGTTTTTCGTTTGCACCAGAGCAGTTTGCAGGGCTGTCTGACTCGTTTCCGACGAAAAATATAGGAACGTCTGATAATACTGAATTTAGAATAATATTTTCTTCATGCATGATTTGGCGGAATAATGTCTAAATTTTTGGCGTTAAATTTACCTTTTGTAGAATAAATGAGTTTTTTTCATTAAATTTGTATAAAACAACCAAGGTCATGGCGTACGACATAAAGATAACTAAAACCTCGCATTCTAAGCTCGAAGGTATAGATTTTGACAAGATTCCTTTCGGAAAAACCTTCTCCGATCATATGTTCGTTTCAGAGTATATCGATGGGGAATGGACCAAAAATCGCATCGAACCTTTCGGTCGTTTTGAGATCCATCCGGCCAACTTGGCCTTGCACTACGGACAGTCTATCTTCGAGGGGATGAAAGCTTCCAAAAGCAAAGATGGTCAGCCTCTTTTCATGCGCCCTGAAATGCACATCAAACGACTGAATGCCTCTGCCCGCCGGATGTGTATGCCCGAGTTTCCAGAGGAGTTGTTCCTAAAAGCACTTCATCACCTGGTGGATATGGACCAGGCTTGGATTCCACCCAACGAGGGCAGTGCGTTGTACATTCGACCTTATATGTTTGCCAATGGCGAGTTCATTGGTGTTCAACCTTCTGATACCTACAAGCTCATTATATTCACCGGACCAGTGGGTCCCTACTATCCGAAGCCGGTTCGCCTTAAGGTCGAGGAAGAATATGTTCGCGCCGCTCAAGGTGGTGTCGGAGAAGCCAAGACGGCTGGAAATTACGCCGCCTCCTTGCTGCCAGCAAAGAAAGCCATTGAGCAGGGTTTCGATCAAGTGATGTGGATGGATGCCAAGGAATTTAAATACGTCCAGGAAGTAGGAACGATGAATCTCTTTTTTGTCATCGATGATGTCGTCGTGACGCCCATGACAGATGGTGCCATCCTCAAGGGGATCACCCGAGATTGCGCCATCCAAATCCTCAAGGCCCATGGCTACAAGGTGGAGGAGCGCCTTATCAGCATCGATGAAATTGTGGAGGCTTACAAAGCCGGTAAGTTGCAGGAAGCTTTTGGCTCCGGCACTGCTGCTGTAGTGGCCCATGTACAAGATATTACCTATCGCGATTTGCGGATGGAATTGCCGCCGATGGAAGAACGCAAAGTTGGTGAGTTGGTCAAGCAGACCATCAATGGCTTGCGGGCTGGCACCATCGAAGATACCCACAATTGGGTGGTTCCGGTCAAAGCACCGATTGCTGCTGCCAACGCATAGCAGACTTTCGCCATCTGTTAAAATTGGAATGCGCTGTGATTTTTAGGATTGCAGCGCATTTTAATTTATAGTCCAGCTTGCAATAAATTCGAAGCTATTATGAAAATGAAAAACTTACTATTCCTATTCGCATTTCTGTTGATCCAATCCCTAGGATTTTCGCAGCAAACTTTTCGATCCTTTGTATATTTCAAAACCGATGAGGCCAACATCAGTGAAGAGACCAGTAGAATGGTCCAAGAAGTAGTTGACCTGTGGCGCAATTCGGAGGAGGCAAGTTTGTTGCTCATAGGACACACAGACAATGTCGGTTCGCTGAAATACAACCTGGCGCTGTCCCAAAAGAGGGTAGAGGCCATCCGGGATTTATTCTTGCAACTGGGCATGCCAAATGATTTGATGGCCCTTCGGTTTTTGGGCGAGACGGCGCCCACAACGACCAATGAGGATGAGCAAAACAGACAGCAAAATCGTCGGGTGGAGATGGTGCTGACCTATCAGGAGAAAGTGCCTGTGCTTACAGTGGAGGAGCCGGTAGATACCAGCCTTGACATCACCCAAGTGGTGGTAGAAGAAGCGCCAGAGGAAAATATCCAGGATTTCTTGGCTCAGTTTGCCCCCGCGCCTCAGTTGTTTCACATCTCCCCGCTGCGCGATACGAGCATACAAGGAGCGGCAGGAACCATCTTGTTTTTCAAAGCCAATAGCTTGAAATTACCTCCCAATCCAGACAGTTTGGTTGTCATTCAATTGACAGAATACTACACGGCCGCCGAAATCATATTGAACAACTTAACGACTACTGCTAAAAATAGACCACTGGAAACAGCCGGCATGATCAAGGTCGAAGCCTGGAACAAAGAGCAATCGATCCCTTTGAAAAGAGGGCAGCGATTGGAGGTCTTTTTTCCCAATGCAAATACCAGCAAGGACTTTCAACTGTTCAAGCCAGCACATACGGAGGCAAACGAAGCCGTCAGTTGGCGTCGTATGACCAACGCAAGGACAAATCCTTGTAATGCGGCAGGTATGGTCAATAACAGCTGTGCCTATAGAAATTTCATCGGAAGATGGTTTTGTAATTGGCGACAGGCTCGGGCGTTTCGCAAAAATTGGAAAAATCGAACGAGAAACATCCAAGCACGCAATGCCACATCCACCAAGGCTGTTGACTATGATCAACTGATTGCTACCATCAAAGACGAAGGCAATCCCTGCCGAACTTTTCTTTCTCCCAACCTGGCGCTCATCAATTGCGATCGCTTTCTCAATGAATACCCTCAGAATCAATTGGTCGATGTCCTACTACAGGAAAAAGCTCAGCCCTCCAAGCTCACGGCCATCGTCTTTCACCGCATCAAATCCGTCATGCAGGGAAGCCCATATGCCAGGGATCAGTACTTCTTCCAAAACTTACCACCTGGACATCGCGTGACCCTAGTGAGTATCAAATACCAAGATGAAAAGGTGTATTTGGCCCAAAAAGCATGCAAGGTCAAAGAAGTGCCGGATCAACGATTGGTCTACCAGCAGGTCGACAAGGCGGAATTACTGGCCCAGCTGAAAAGCATAGGGTGGTGATTCAGAGCCGTTCACCGTATTTGCGCAAGACCCGAAAGATGTCGTTGATGTCTTTGCCCAGGTTTTTGGTTTCCGAGGTATTGAAAAAAACGATATTGGCATAGCCGGTTTTTTTATTGAAATAAGCGAAAGTGACAACCCCAGGATCGCCTCCGCTGTGGCCCGCTTGGTTCTTACTGGGTAATTCCCAGAACAGACCGGATTCGAAGGAAGGATTGATCTGGCTTTTTACCAACTCTTGGAAACTGGCCTTTTGAAGCAGCACACTCTCTTCTCCTAGGTAGCCTCGAATAATGGCATAAAAATATTTGCTGAAATCTTCCACACAAGTGATGAATCCACCATCGGCATAAGTGATGAGCCGATATTCCGGGAGTCGTTGATCTCTCAGGTAAAGGGTTGATTTCTGCGACTCCTCGAATTGATCCCACGACCAGCCGGAGGAGGTCATTCCCAATGGTTCGACAATGTTTTTTAGGACGTATTCCTGGTAGTTCATACCGGTCGCTTTTTCCAAGATCAAGGCAGCAATGGCCGCTCCGTTGTTGCTGTAGTCGAAGTTTGTCCCAGGCGCTTTGTTGTGAAAGCTTTTCTTTTTGCTGTACCATTTTCCACCTTTTGCATAGATGTTTTTTAAAAACTCCTCCAGTGGCATGGACTTGTTGCGATTGTATGTTTTGACCATCTTTCGGACGCCCAGCCGTTGAAAGCCAAGGGGCCATTGCTTGTGAGCAGGTGGCAGTTTTTCCTTAAAGATGTAAGCCTTTTCGTAATGCTTACTGTCCTTCAGGCTAGAGCTGTGCGTTGCCAAATGCCGAATGCTGATCTTTTGATCTGGAAAATTTGGATTGGTGATCTTGAATGGCAGGTATTGATTGATGTCGTCGTCTAATTGAAGTTTTCCTTGCTCCTGCGCTTTCATCAGGGATACGCCAATCAGGGTCTTGGAAATAGAGGCTATGGGTTGTACACTCTGAATGGTGTAGGGCTTTTGAGTCGCTTCATCTGCGTATCCAAAGCCCTTTTTGTAGGTGATGCCTTCCTTATTTAGAATGGCGATGGCAAAGCCTTTTGCATCGTTTTGTTGGGATAGTTGCTCCAGCTCTGTCGTTAAGGAATCTGCGGTGCTTTGTGCTTGCGTCCACGGCCCGAAAGCCCAAAGGCAAAATAGAAGAGAAAATGTAAGCTTCATACTTTTTTGAATTTTAGATACCCCCATCCGGCGTACAAAAGTCCAAACAATGGACCGATGGCCAGCCAAACGAAAGTGTATTTTGTTGTTGAAGAATCTACCAAATAGCCGATCAACTGGATACTGGCTATCGTGATGCTGAAGCCAATGCAATTGACAATGGTTAGGGCTGTTCCCTTGATCTCTGCTGGTGCATTCGTTGCAACCAGGGTAGAAAACTGAGGAGAGTCGGCTATAACGACCATGCCCCACACCAGTAAAAAACAGTAGAAAATGGGAAAGGTTGCGTTGAAGAGCCAAGGGCTTATGAGACAGCAAAAGCCCGAGAGGGCCAAAGCGATGTAAGCGGTGCGGCGGCTGCCAATGCGGGTGGACAAATAGCCGCCTAAAATGCAGGATAGGCTTCCCGACGCAATGATCCAAAAAGCAAGAGCTGCGATGCTGGCCGGCAAGTCGCCATGCTGCTGCTGATAACGAAGCAGTATGGCTGGGACGAAAGCCCAAAAGGCGTACAGTTCCCACATGTGACCAAAATAGCCAAAAGCTGCTTGTCGAAAGGAAAACGATCGAAAGACTTTGAAGAAGGCTGTCTGATCCAAGCCTTGACCCGCCCGGCGATACGGACCGTCGCCCACACTCAGGTACAAAAGCAGCCCACCGAAGCTGGCAATCGAGGAAGTTCCCATGATGACATACCGCCAATCCAGCTGGTTGACATAGCTGTTGAGCAGGTGTGGAAAGGCCGTCCCTAAAACCAGCGCACCTACCAGCCAGCCCAAGGCTTTGCCCAAGCCTTTTTCGTGGTGATCGGCTGCTATTTTCATCCCGACCGGGTAGATGCCTGCCAGACAGAAGCCCGTAAGAAAGCGAAAGCCAAACAGACTGGCAAAGCTGTTCCAGCCCCCGAGAATCCCCAAATTGAAAGCCGCTCCGGCCAAGGCGCAAACCAAAAAGACCTTGGAAGGCGAGAATCGGTCGGAAATGGTTAAGATGGCAAAGGCCAATGTACCGAAAATGAAGCCGAGTTGTACCGCTGAGGTCAGATGCCCCAAAGCGGTAGGCGCCAATTGAAAGATGTCCGTTAATTCTGAGATGACGGCATTTCCAGCAAACCATAGGGCCGTACAGGCAAATTGAGAAAAGACAATGATCGGTAGGACGAAAGAAGATTTACTCAATGAATTGCTGCTTGAATTATTTGATCGCAAAAAAAGCTGTGTAGTGAAAACCAAGTGGGGCAGGCGTATGTTCGGCAAATCGCTCCATGGCATCCAAAAATTTGCTCAGTCCTATTTCCTCGGCAGAAAACCCTTTGTTTAGCAAGGCTTGTAGTCCACCCTGGCTGAGGGCAATCCCAATGAATTGCTCTGTTCCGCCTTGCTCCGTTTTGTGGTAGAGTCCTTTTTTGACATAGCGGAAATGAGCGCTGTTGTGGAGGTTGGTCAGATGAGAATCTTTGGTCCATTTGTGTGCCAAGGGTTGTTCCAGTGTACTGGTCAACTGCTCGATGGTAAGAAAAAGCGTTCTGTAAGCCATCTCAGCTTCCCAATGAAAAGATGGTGGCCATGCGCAATCGTAGACGGCGAAGACCCCGCCTTTTTTCAACAGCCGATGCACTTCCCTCAGCGTATTCACCGGCTCCATCCAATGAAAAGACTGAGAGCAGCAAATGATGTCGGCAGATTCATCGGGGAGGGCAATGCTGTGGGAAAAAGATTGCAGGTAGGAAATACTATTGAAGGCTGCCGTCCTCCCTTTTGCAATTTCCAGCATTCCCTCGCTGGGGTCGATGCCGATGATATTTGAAGCCAATCCGTCCCACGCCTGTGTCGAAATCCCTGTTCCACAACCAATGTCCAGGACGGTGTCGGCACTTTCGGCTCGTAGGTACTGCAGACACTGCAACAAAATCTCACGAGGTGGGTGGGGGCGGTGCTGGTCGTAGGTTTTCGTGAATTCATCTCCCGAAAAGCGATCAGCATTGAGTTGTAAGTCCATATTTTAATTTTCAAAGCATCCGGAGATGAATCGATTTTTGCGATCCTGAATGACTCCTCGTTGATATTACTTTTTTTGCTTCAAACCAGCCGTTTTTCTGGCCTTTCGAGCCTTTTTCTCTTCGTTGTTGCTCTCGTAAATGGTGTATTGTTCGTACTTGACTGGATCGAGTTCTGCCCAATAATCCTTACCGATGTTGCAAAGAACGACCAGCTCCTCATAGATTTTATTGCCCTGTTCTGTTCGGCGTTCTACAGCAATATCTCGGTCTGCTACTTTATCCTGTTGAATATTTAAGGCATTTTCAAAGTTGCGGCAAGCATCCAATACCCTTTGGATGTTGTTTTCATTGATTCCGACTTCAGACAGAAAGTCGATTTGAACCCTGGCTACCCTGGCTACTCGTCGGCCGCAGAAGAGCAGTTGGGCATCCGTCATATCACCCAATTTGGCCGTACCAAACTTGCGGTAGCGCCCCGAGCGGTTGTTGTATTTGATGGCCACCCGAGTCATAATGCTGCGAATGGCCGTCTTGAGTTTTTCGGCAGCCGTATATTTTTTCTCTGTTGTAATCATTTGATCCCCCACCAATTCATCGTCATCGGGTAAGCCACGGAACTTTGCACAATTGTTCTTGAAGCCTTCCAATCGTTCTTTGCTGTATCCGTAGTTGGAGATGTGATTGATGTCGCGGGTTGCATATTTGATGGCCTCTTTACAGCGGACGTAGAGGTCGGCATCCGGAAAGTTGTATTTGCGATTGAGGGATTGCTTTTTCATTTGTGTTTCATTTGATCTGAAGCAAATATATCAATAAGTGATAATAAAATCAAATGTTTCAAAAATGAGATTTTCTACGATTTATTTAAAACATATTTTACTCATCTAGTATTTTCTTTGTAGTAAGGTGTTTTGTTGAGAAGAAGAGTATTCACGGATGAGTGGACGAATTTCCAGGATGGAGATTTAAGATGGGGGTTGGCTAGCTATGGGGTATCTCAAAACTTTCCTGCCAAATCATTGTTTCGCTGATGAGCTGCTACGGCCAAAACGGTATTGAAAAGAAGTTAATTCGAGCCAAAAAGCCTCAAAATTGAATTTTTGATGCCTAGAGCGTACATTTACACAAAATTTTACACCGACCAATGTCCAACGACCTCTCCCGTAAAGCTGCGGATTGCTTTCGCTTCAAACAATTTACCATTCACCACGACCAATGTGCCATGAAAGTCGGTACAGATGGTGTGCTGTTGGGCGCCTGGGCGCCCGTGGATGATGCACAAAAGATGCTCGGCATCGGAACGGGCTCTGGCGTCATTGCCATTATGCTGGCCCAGCGTCAGCCTAATGCGCAGGTACATGCCGTTGAAATAGACGAGAAAGCCTGCCAACAAGCGGGCCGAAACATGGAGGAGTGCGTTTGGTCGTCTGCGCTTTCGGTGCATGAAAGCTCCATACAGGACTATGCCTCTCGAACAGATGAGCTATATGACCTGATCGTCAGCAACCCACCCTTCTTCAGTGGGGGTGTCTTTTCTGCCAACCAGGATCGGACGATGGTTCGGCATACTGTAAAATTGCCACATGGCGACCTGTTGCGGTCGGTCAGAGCTTTATTGGCTCCACAAGGAAAATTTTGTGTGATTCTTCCTTTTATAGAAGGGCTGCGATTCGTTGAAATGGCAGGACACTACAACATACATTGTACGAGAATTACAGAGGTTGTACCTGTAAAGAATAAACCCGCGAATAGAGTGTTGCTTCAGTTTGAACATCAAGCGAAGGAATTGGTCAAAGACCGTTTATCCATTCGAGAAAAGCCCGATGAGTTTACGACTGAGTACAAAGCAATGACGAGTGCTTTTTATCTGAAATTCTAGTTAACCCAAGTTGCGCTGGATGAAAGGATTTATAGCAAAGCTTCGAGCTAGAAGCTTTCTTTGCAATGAGCGCAACTTGAATGAGTCAATGTAAGTTACATGAAAAAAGGGAAGCAAATTTGTCATTGCTTCCCTTTTTTGGTCTTTTGCATTTATTCTACCACTGCAGTCATCCCAACTCTTGATGCGCCTATAATTTTCAGCGCCGCTTCTAAGATGGAAGAGTCTTTCAAACTTACAATACCACCATCAGGTCCAGGTTGTACGTGGCGACCAGTTAATTTGCCACTTTCGTATTTCTGTGCTCCAAAGTAATTACGGACGGTTTGTTCTTCTATTTGCAATTCCTTGGCAATTCGCTTAATACTTCCTGTAGGGAGACTGTGTTTGACTCTTCTTAATTCTTGGAAGGTGATGTTCATATAGACAGAATTTTGAAGGATTAAAAAATAATGTAATACGTCTTTCCGTGATGCTCTTGTAGATAAGATTACGAAAATTAAAAACTTAAGCCTAATTTTCAAAACAATAACAGGGGAAAATTAAAATTTTATTCGTAAAAATTGCCCTGTACCATAAAACTATTGCACACAAGACTAGGATTTCAAACTTATCGCTTGAATATCTTACGATTTGGAGGCTTTCATAAATATAACAATTTTTTGGCTTTGAGGTTTGGCTAACCTTCATCTTTGTGACACCCGCAATTAATTCCTTATCTTCACTATTCCGATTTCATAGCTACTGTTCCAATGGTTTAAAATTTCTTTCCAAAAGCCGCTCTTTTTGTCCTTAGTCATTTGATTGTATTTCACATTTGAAATCATCCCTGTCATGTCTCGGATCATATACCTTTTTTTGTCTCTTTGCTTTTGTGTACAGTTGTTTTCTCAAACAGCACTACAGCGCTCTGTGGTTCTGCAGGCCCACTTTCAGGCTGCTGATGCTGCGATTCAATTGGATTGGTTGGCCGATCCGACAGCGCAGCAGTACACCGTATACCGCAAATCTTTGGACGATACAGAATGGGGCGCACCAATCGCCTTGTTGCCAGGCTCGGATACCACCTATACCGATCAGGCTGTGATGATTGGCCAAGGATATGAGTATGCTTTATTCAAAAAAGAATTTGGTCCTGTTCGGGATACCTTTTGCCTGGAATCAGGGGCTCGGCTGCGTTTCGAGATCAACGATATGTACAACATCGGACTTTGTTGTAGCTTTGGTTTTGGCTTCTACAAATTGGAGGCTTGCAACGAAGTAATCGCCGAGGGTTCCGACTTTGGCACACAACAGTCGATCACTTTCGAGCATTGTCAGAGCAGTGCCAACTGCGAAGAGTTGATCATCACCATACAACCGGATATTTTCCCAAACAGTACTTCTTGGCAACTGTACAATGACCAAACCAACGAACTGATTGGCAGCTCTGGTAATGTTGGGGACTTCATCAGCCAACGCCCTGCTTACGGCTACATCTATGCGGGAGCTGAGCTGCCTGCGGTTCATCAAAGAGGATCTATTTTGTTGTTGGTTGAAGACTCAATGGCTCAATTGCTGCCACAACAAATCGAGCAATTGGTATTGGACTTTCGCATGGATGGCTGGAAAGTACTGCAAGCGCGCGCCTCCAGGCAGGAATCTGTCGAGCTGGTTCGCACGCGCATTCAAGCCCATTACCAGGCGCAAGACGACTTGCAGGCGGTTTACATCCTCGGCCATGTTCCCGTACCTTATTCAGGAGATATTTATCCAGATACCCATACGGAGCATCGCGGTGCTTGGGCTTCTGATACTTATTATGGTGAGTTGACGGCTCCTTGGACCGATACCCTGGCCAATCGAGCAACCGCCCAGTTTGCCTACAACCACAATGTCCCTGGCGATGGTCGCTTTGACCAAGACAGCATTCCTTCCAAAATGGAATTGGCCGTCGGTCGAGTGGATTTCTTTGATATGCCAGCTTTTCAGTTTGGAGAAGACTTTTTGCTTGCTCGATACCTACAAAAGAGCCATGAATACAAAAATGGCTTGTTAGCGTATGAACGCAAGGCATTGATTGACGACAATTTCAAGCAGGCATTTGCCGCACCGGCCGCCAGTGGGTGGCGCAATTTCGGCCCGGCCGTGGGGATTCATCAAATCCAAGAATCGGATTTCATCACGACTTTGCAGGACAGTACTTTTTTACTCGCTTATGGTTGCGGTAGTGGTTCACACATCAGCTCCGAGGGCATCGGTACAACCTTTGATTTCGCGAATGTGGACATAAATGGGTTGTTTATCATGCTTTTTGGAAGTCAATTTGGCGATTGGGACAATACCAACAACTTTTTGAGAGCGCCTTTGGCCTCTGGCAATACCCTGACAAATTGCTGGGCGGGTAATCCGCCATACACCTTTCATCATATGGCTATGGGCTTTCCGATTGCCTATTCGATGAAGGCGACCCAAAACAGCGAGGGGAGCGTTTACCACCCGGGACCCCAATTGGTTCATACAGCTCTAATGGGCGACCCCAGCTTACGGCTGTTTGCCTATCCACGGCCCTCTAATTTGTCCAGCAGCTTGGGGGCCAATGAAATACAATTGCGTTGGAATCCTTCGGTCGATTCATCGGTTCTGGGATACTATGTCTATCGCAGCCAGGATTTGGCGGAGGGCTTCGAGCTTGTTGACACCCAATGGACCGTAGATACCACCTTTGTCGACCAATCCTTGGTGGAAGAGGGAAGCTATTTTTATATGGTTCGTGCCGTCAAACTGGAACAAAGCGGCAGTGGCAGTTTTTACAACCTGAGTCTTGGAACATTGGATAGTATTTTCTACACGCCCACCGTTTCCACCAATACATTGACAGAAAATCATTTTCACCTCTTCCCAAATCCTACCAATGGCGCACTACAGATCGACTTTGGTCAGGCTTTGCAAGCGTCCATAGAATTGGAATTGTTGGATGCCCAGGGTCGGCAGGTGGCCACAAAGAAGGTTGGCGCGGGAACGGCTGCTACTTCTTGGCAACTGCCCCTATCTGCTGAAGGTGTCTATTACATCAAATATCGCTACAAAGAGCGCTTACAAGTGCAAAAAATTGTGCTACTCACACAACCTTAAATCTCTATTCGAGCCAGCTAACTCCCTGAAAAAGATACAAATAGCAAATGGCAGCCAAGGCCGGGGCTAGAACCGACAAAAGCATCAAAATAAAATAGGCCCTGGGGACTTTTGACCGCTCTATCCACTCTAGTATCAGCGATAGCAAAAAGATGAATAGGAAGATGGCTCCAAACACCAGACTGATCAAGCTGGCCAGATAATCATTCCATAGCCAAAGAGCCATATACAGTATAAACTGTAATAAGAATATTTCCAAAGGTCGTAAGCCTAACATTTTCATAGATTAATCTTTGAGTCTCAAGCGTTCTATTTGTTTATATTTGCACAGCTAACTATTCCATCCTACACTAATTTTCAAACGTATTGGTTACATCACAGAAACATAAGGATTAATGAAAAAAATTTATACTTTCCTCCTCCTCTTTTGTTCCTGCTACGCTGTTTCCTTCGCTCAGTCGGCTGATTACAGCAAAATGGCTTCTGGCCTGATTGAGCAAATGGAAAATAAGAGCAGTGAGCTGATCCCCATTTTTGTTGAATTGGAAACCCAACTCGACATCGAAGCCTTTCGAAAGCGCTTCGAGGCACAAAGAACCTCCAATGCCAACAGAGCTAAGCAGCTGATACAGGCCCTCAGAAGCCAGCAAGAAGCTACGCAGCCTGTGGTAATGGATTTTATCATGGCTCGTGAAGAGGACTACGATGAGTCCAGCTTACAGTCTTTCTGGATTGCCAATACCATTTGTCTGAATGCAAGCCCTTCCTTGGTGGCAGAGCTGAGCCTCCGAGACGACATCGTACACATTGGCTTTCAAGGGGAATTCGAGGCTGAGCACACAGAAGAGGTCATCGCCAATGCTCCTCCCGTACCCAACGGCATTGAGCTGGGTTTGTCGACCATCAACGCGCCTGCGCTTTGGCGAATGGGCTACACTGGCTTGGGACGCAGAGGCTATGTGATAGATTCAGGCGTTGAGCCAACCGTTCCGGCCCTTAGTACACAGTATCGTGGTAACAGCCTAAACGATAACGTGGCTTGGCGAAACATCAATGCGCTGCGCGCGCAAGATTGTGGCGAGCACGGAACGCATGTCGCCGGTACAATGGTTGGCCTGGACCGAATGACCAATGATACGATTGGTGTGGCTTTCAACGCTAGTTTGATGGGAGCTGCCATTTACTCTGGATGTGGCGGTGGGTTTTCCTACGTCATTTCATCCTTTCAGTGGGCCTTTGATCCAGATGGCAACCCCAATACGGTCGACGACATGCCCGACGTAATCAATAATTCATGGAGATGGACGGAAAGCAATGAGTGCAATGGTACCTTCAGAGCTACTTTTGACGCCCTAGAAGCTGCAGGTATTGCCATCGTTTTCTCAGCAGGTAACTCTGGTCCTGATCCTCGGTCCATCACTTCTCCACACAATATCAATTCTTCTTTGGTCAATGTGTTTGCCGTCGGTAATCTCGATGCCCGGTCTGCTGGTTTGCTGATCAACAACTCTTCCAGCCGGGGACCGTCCGTTTGTGGAAATACGAACTCCTTGAACATCAAGCCAGAGGTTTCGGCTCCTGGTACCCAGGTGCGCTCTTGTTTGCCAGATGGCGGCTATGCGTCTTGGAATGGAACCTCCATGGCCGCACCACATGCAGCGGGTGCCATCTTGCTGTTGAAGGAAGCTTTCCCGTTTTTGAGTGGCGAAGACATCAAGCTGGCCCTGTACTTTACGGCTAGAGACTTGGGAGAGCCTGGCGAAGACAACGACTACGGAATGGGAATCATCGATGTAGGGGCAGCTTATGATTATTTGATCGATGAGGGACATACGCCTGTACCTCCTGTTATTCCTGCCAATGACATTATGGTGGCTGGTATGGACTTTCCATCCATTTTGTGCAACGACGAAGCCATCGATGGACGGATGTTGCTCGAAAATAGTGGTAGTAAAACCATTACAAGCCTAGAGATTGAATGGTTTATCGACGATCTGAACAATGCAGCAGGTTCTGCTCCTTGGAGTGGCAATCTGGAAACTGGCCAACGCGCTTGGTTTGATATTCCAATCGATGATTTGACACCTGGTGCGCACATCGTCATGGTGCGGGCGAAAAATCCGAATGGTGAGACAGAAGACCACATTTTCAATAATGGCCAGCGTCGCCGGATAGAGATTTTGGCCCCGAATACCTTGAATATAGAGGTGATTGCCAATGAAGAGGCACAGCCTTGTAGAGACAATCCTGTTCTTTTGTACTCTGATTATGATGGTGAGGGACTCATCCGTTGGTACGATAGATTTGGCATCAACTTGCTGGGGGAAGGTCCTTACTTCTTGACTCCTCCCATTTCCAGTCCACAAACCTACAGACTAGAGGTATTGGAGACTCCTTCTGTTGGTGCGAAGGAACTTGGCGAAATCAACGATGTAGATTCCGAAGAGGCTGGTATTGAATTCGATAGCTTCCAGGAATTTAAGCTGGAATCGGTCAAAGTATTCTCGGAATCGAGAGGTACTCGGACGATTAAGC
This sequence comes from Bacteroidota bacterium, assembly GCA_039199225.1. GTDB lineage: Bacteria > Bacteroidota > Bacteroidia > Chitinophagales > Saprospiraceae > JBCCSZ01. The sequence continues at coordinate 4,821 of JBCCSZ010000117.1, read as the reverse complement.
TGCTCAACCGAAATGGCGACCAGTTGGCATCTCGGACGCTTCTGTTGCGCAATACGGGCGAAAACGTTTTGGAATTGAATTTTAATGTTCCTGTTGGCAATGGTTTGCGCTTGGTGCTGGACAGCAACCGGGAGCTGTTGTACCACAGAGGGCCGGACGTTGATTTCCCTTACGAGGTCGATAGAGCTATTACCCTTACCAATTCCATTCGCTCAAATGGAGCAGCTTCTTCTTCTCGATATTATTACTTCTACGATTGGAAATTGGAGTTCGACTATCTGTGCGGCGAAAAGACCGTCGATGTAGTACCTTTAGACATTGCAACAACTTTGAGCGCAGCTTTCGAGTTTGTCAATGATGTGGTAGAAATTAGGGTGGGGGATAGCCTTGAGGTCGTGGATGCTTCTACAGATGCAACAGATTGGTACTGGGCGTTTGGCGATGGAGAAGTGAGCATTGTGCAAAATCCAACGCATGTCTACAGAGATAGTGGAATCTACCTCGTCAGCTTGACGGTCGAAAATGCAGATGGTTGTTCGGATGTAGAAGTACGCACCATCCGCGTGTTGCCCGCTTTGGCAACCTCCATAAAGGTCGTCGATGATTTTGATGACCAGATTGAAGTATTCCCAAATCCGATTAGCTCAAGGGTGATGGTTCGCATGTCTTTTGAAGAGCCTCATCGCTTGCGGATGGTCTTGACAGATGTTTTGGGTCGTCCTCTGTGGCAGACTTTCGAGCAACGCCTGCAAACTCATCAGGAGTTTGTCAACACAAGCAAACTGTCAGAAGGGGTTTATTGCCTCAATTTCTACATAGATGGCGCCTATTTGGTCAGCCGTAAACTGGTCAAGGTGAAGTAAGGCTTCCGTTTTTTTGTCTAAAATGAAATGGTTCGGGTATTTAGCGCTCGAACCATTTCATTTTTCACAGCAGGCTAGTGCTCAATTGTACAATACTGCTTATTATTGCGCGTTAAAGGTAGGTCGGTAACAAAACTACCGCCATCCGTTGATCTCTTCTTTCTACAATACCGTAATCCGTCTATGCCCAAAACACTCTTGATTGGATGCTTGCTACTCACCTGCCAATTGCTTGTGGCACAGACTATTCCCAATAATGACGATGAATTCGACAAGGAGTACGAAAGAAGGATTCGACAAGAATACCTCTTTTACCCACCCGTGTACATTCCCAAAGACCTGACAGATGCCTTTATTCAGCTCAATAAGCTGATGGAAAAAGAGGCGCGGTTCAAGTTCAAGTCGATGACGGAAAAGCAGGTCGAACACAAAATCGTCTTCAGCTTTGGCCGTTGGATCATCCGCAATTGGGGCTTTTACGGTGGCTCCCGTTTTTCTCACTTTCTCAAACAACTCGGCCTTCACCATCCTGAAGACATGGCCCTATTCGTCATGTTGACCTACCATCGCAACCTGAATAAGAAGTCCCTAGACGTCAAAACGCTCTTGCCTGCCATTTTGGATAAGCGCGATACACGACAAAAAGAACGGCTTTTGAAAGGTACGATCATACACGAAGAGACCCGCAAACGTCCTAAGCAATAAACGTGTTTTCAAGCTGCTTTTCATGTTTTGTATACATCAGTAGATTGTAGTTTCGGCTGCTTGTCAGTCGGAACATATTCAGATATGTTAAAATGTTATTTTTATTTTGATTAAGTCTAAATAAACTATACTTTTGCTTAGCAAAGAAATAATCGAAGCATGAGTTTACGAACGAATAACCATTCAACACATCCTCTGGAGTTAACAGAAATCAAGCTGCCATTCGCCTTACCCATTGTCCAAGGGAAGAAACTCAAAAAGAAATGCTGCCGCAAATTTGAACGCAAAGGAAAGCGTTGCAAAAGATGTCCAGGTAAATAATTTACTCCTTATTCCTCAGTTCATTTCTAGTGTGTATAGCATCCGATCGATAATTGCCTTTCGGGTGAGTCTCTGTTTCATTTCTGTATTAACTTATCTTCTTTTAGCGATGCTACTGACAGCTCAAAAAAAAAAGCCATCTCCCTTTTTCGAAGATGGCTTTCATACCAGACAAAACTATACCCTATAATCATTAATATGCCGGACAAAGCCGACAAAGTAGTTATGATATGTAACAAATATAGCATCATAGCTGCTTGAATGCCAGTACCTTAGCCCCATATGTATTCTCTACTACATTTTAACTTTCATTCAGTGATTGATGTGTCTTGGGCAAGACAATGGCATATTGCTTGCTTTCTCAAAAACTACTTGAGGTTCTCCTGTGTTCCAATAAGTAGATGTTTGTAGGAAACTTGTAATTCATCCATTTTACAGAAAGCAGGTTTTGTAGCTAACATATAATTTATACATTTGCATTCTCAAGTGGCTGATGTAAAAAGCCGATTAAGTCAATCATTTAGCCTCGCTGCCTAACATCTGATGGGTTGTTATCTGAACATTCAAAATAAACACAGTGCTTCATTGCACCGAACACTTTCCGGCTTTGGTCGGTTTTTATTAAAGGACCAGCACGAATGAGTTTTTAATTTGACTTACTAAGAGCAGCCTGCGAAACGAACATTGTAAAGTTGATCAATTGTAATTAGTCTGAATTATGGCGAAAAATCTCCTGATCGTAGAGTCACCTGCTAAGGCCAAGACCATCGAAAAGATACTGGGTAAAGATTTCACAGTAAAATCTAGTTTTGGTCACGTTCGTGATTTGAAAAAAGGAAACGATGCAGTCGATGTCGACAATGGCTTCGAACCAAAATATGAGGTGACCGATGACAAACGCAAAGTTGTCAAAGACCTCAAAGACTGGGTAAAAAAAGTAGATGAAGTATGGCTCGCAACGGATGAAGACCGCGAAGGAGAAGCCATTTCCTGGCACCTTTGTAAGGTATTGGGGCTCGACGAAATGGAAACCAAGCGGATTGTCTTTCGGGAAATTACCAAACCTGCCATCCACAAGGCCATTTCCAACCCTCGAAAGGTAGACCTCAACCTGGTAAATGCCCAACAGGCTCGGCGGGTACTCGACCGCTTAGTGGGTTTTGAACTATCGGGCTTGTTGTGGAAAAAAGTCAAAGGGAAGCTTTCTGCTGGGCGCGTACAGTCTGTCGCCGTCAAGTTGATCGTTGATCGGGAGCGTCAAATCAGACAGTTCGAGCCAAAGCCTTACTTCAAATTGGAAGCCTATTTCAATGTTGTCAACGATCAAGGAAAAACGGTCGTTCTAAAGGCGGATCTCCCATCTCGTTTTGAGCAGGAGTTGGATGCAATGACGTTTCTGGAGCAGTGCAAACAAGCCACCTACAAGATCAACAATATCGAGGTAAAGCCTCTGAAGCGCCGCCCGACGGCTCCCTTCACGACCTCGACACTCCAACAGGAAGCCAACCGTAAACTTGGTTTTTCTGTTAAGCGGACCATGATCAATGCCCAAAAGCTGTACGAAGCAGGGCATATTACCTACATGAGGACGGATTCAATCAGTCTGAGCGAGGTCGCTTTGGAGCAAATCGCCGATGAAATCGAACAGGCTTTTGGTGAGAAGTACCTCCAAGTGCGCCGCTTCAAGAGTAAAAAAGCCTTGGCACAGGAGGCACACGAAGCCATCCGCCCAACCTATATCCAAAAGAAAAACGTTGCCCAAGACAGGGACCAACAGCGCCTGTATGAACTGATCTGTAAGCGCACCATCGCATCCCAAATGTCAGACGCAGAATTGGAGAAAACGACCGTTAAGATCGGTATTTCTACGCGTCCGCAAGACGTTTTGCAGGCCGTTGGTGAGGTCTTGAAATTTGATGGCTTCCTGAAAGTTTATCTGGAAACCAAAGAGGACGATGAGGATGATAATGATGAAGCTAAGAAAATATTGCCACCTCTGAAACTGGGGCAGGAACTTGCTTTGGCGCATATGATCTCTACCGAACGCTTTACCCGTCCGCCAGCGCGATATACAGAAGCGGGTCTGGTCAAGAAGTTGGAAGAACTGGGGATCGGCCGTCCGTCCACCTACGCACCGACCATCAGCCGCATTATGGAGGAAAGCCGAGGATATGTGTCCAAAGGCAATACAGATGGCAATGAGCGCAAATATCAAGTGCTGAAGTTGGCCAATGGAGCCATTGAGCAGAAAGTAGCCTCTGAAATGACTGGTGCGATTAAAAACCGCCTGGTGCCGAGTGACATGGGGATGATTGTGAGCGACTTTTTATCTCAGCACTTCGAAGATGTCATGAACTACAGTTTCACGGCAGATATTGAAAAACAGTTTGATGATATTGCCGCAGGAGATGTGGCTTGGAGTAATATGATCGATGGCTTTTACCAGCCATTTCATGCGGTTGTTGAGGATGCCATTGAAAATGCGGAAAGAGCTTCTGGGGAACGCATTCTCGGTAAAGACCCAGAGAGCGGTCGGACCATTTTGGTGCGGATGTCTCGCTTGGGCCGGCCGGTGGTTCAGATCGGTAAGCCGGAGGAGCTGGAGGAGGAGGAGAAACCAAAGTATGCCAACCTCCGCCCTGGCCAATCTATGGAAGACCTGGATTTTGAAACGGCCTTGGAGCTTTTCCAACTTCCCAAAACCCTGGGTACTTATGAAGACCTGGAAGTGAGTGTTGGAATTGGGCGCTATGGTCCCTTTGTAAAGCACGGTGATACCTATGTTTCCCTGCCGCGCGGCGTAGATCCTCTTGAGGTGGCCTATGACTATTCCGTCGAGCTGATCGAAGCCAAACGAAAGGCTGATGCGCCCGTGGGAACCTACGAAGAAAAGCCGATTACCAAAGGAAAAGGTCGTTTTGGGCCTTTCTTG
>JBCCSZ010000116.1:0-21625 GCA_039199225.1 Bacteroidota bacterium | reverse complement strand
TAGTTACAACGATCTGGGATGCTATGGAAATAAGGAGGTACATACGCCCCATATTGATTCCTTAGCTTCGCAGGGCATAAAGTTTACCAATGCCTATTTAACGGCCTCCTCCTGTTCTCCTAGTCGGTGCAGCATACTATCGGGAAGATACCCTCACAACACGGGACCGCCAGAGTTACACATGCCTTTGCCAAGACCAGACGGGGGATACATAACCCATACTCCTCACCCCTGATCGATATGATTTCTGGACAGGACAGACACTTGAAAAGTATAAAGATCGCCACTTTTTAGATATAGACAGAGAGGAAGTTCCGGGAGCGATAAAAAATGTATCCAGACTCAATAACAAAGGACCTTACTGACCAATGAAATATTACGAGGGTGAGGCAGTGCTAAGCATATGCAAGAAGTATTTTATTTGTCGTACGAATTTTGAATTGAAGCAAGCAAAGTTTTGATACCTTCGTATTTTTGAATGAAGATATAAAGTTGTTATGACGATCCATATCATAAAAGCAATATTCCTAGTTGTTGTTTTGAGTCATGTGTTCTCCTGTAGTGGGCAGGTGAAGTCCAAAAACAAGTCATCTGAATCCCAAAAGGTGACCCTGGGAAAATCAGTTTCGAAACTTGATAAGCAAATTTGGAACATCTTCCAAGATTCGAAGGCGAATTATTGGTTTGGAAGCAAAAAAAGTGGCCTGTATCTATTCGATGGCGAAAAGCTCACTCAATTTACAACAGAGGATGGTTTGCCTTCCAACCAGATTCAAGGGGTGCAGGAAGACAAAAATTTTAATTTGTTGGTCCATACAGGAAAAGGCATCAGCAAGTTTGATGGCAAAAAATTCACACTGCTAAATATTGTCCAATCAACAGACAATGAATGGAAGTTAGGAGCAGATGATTTGTGGTTTGCAAACATTGATAATGGTGTTTACAGGTACGATGGTGAAAATGTGTTTGTGCTGGAACTTCCAACAAAAGACATAGAGAAGGTATTGGGAATTACCGCGAGTAATACTTCTTACAGCCCTTATGCCATAGCTGGAATGGGTAAAGATAAAAGTGGCAATGTCTGGTTTGGAACTGGCTTGGCAGGCGCCTTTCGATTCGACGGCGATTCCTTCCTATGGATTGCTGAAAAAGAACTATCAAGACTCGAAGATGGAAGAGAGCCCGGAGTGCGCTCAATCGTAGAAGACAAAGACGGTAATATTTGGTTGAGCAACATCCGTTACAAGTATAAAATCACCTCTGAAAATACCTATGAAAAACTGCCAGGCATTAACTTGTCTGAGCACAATGTTTCCATAGAACTACCTTATTACATGTCGGCAGTCTCGGATGATAAAGACAACCTTTGGATGGTTAGCTTTGATGAGGGAGTTTGGAAATACGACGGAGAAAAATTACAGCAATTTATCCCCAAGCAAGACAATAAAGAAATTTTGCTGCTGACAATTTTTAAAGACAAAGATGGGACGATGTGGTTGGGGACTTATGATGATGGCGTCTACAGGTACAATGGAGAGGATTTTGAAAAGTTTGAAGTGGATCAGCACTAATTTTAAGGTAGCGTATTTTTTAAATCAAAACAGAAACAAGTCATGGCATACGATGTGGAAATATCCGAACTATCGCTAAAAGCTGACCTGATAGAAGAAGCCATCAACTTCTTTTGGAAGCATTGGGGAAGTGAATCAAATTTCAATTTTTATTTGGATTGTATCACCCATTCGCTGGATCAACAAAATGCATTGCCCAAATTTTACATAGGAACAATAGAGGATAAAATAGTTTGTTCTTATGCACTGCTGACAAATGACATCATAAGCAGACAGGATTTAATGCCATGGTTTGCGTGCTTGTACGTAGACGAATCCTACCGGAACCAAGGTATTGCCGCTTCGCTTTTAGTGGATGGACTCCTTCAGGCAAGGGCAAAGGGCTACAAAAGATTATACCTAAGTACCGACCTGGTCGACTTCTATGAGAAAAACGGATGGGAGCAATATGGCGTAGGATATGGAACCTCTGGCGACGAGTTTAAGATTTATTCCAAAGAGACTTGAATACAAGACTGGACTCAAGCCCCACATAGCAATGGCTATTCGCGCTTTGAGCGCCTTTAGGTCGATACAAATATTAGGAACTGCTTCGTAAAATTGATCCAATAATTGAGATAAAAGTCGATAAGCAAAATCAGTTTTGATTCTCACAATCTGGAAATATAAACGTAAATGAAATCAGTAGCAGAGCATGTTGGAGAATTGGTTTCCATTCCCAGAGAAAAGCTGGAATTTTTGGAGAAGCAATATTATGTTTCTAAAAAGGCCAAAGCAGGGGAGTACATTGTCAAGCAAGGTGAAGTATGTCGCAACGTCTGCTTTCTACAAGAAGGTACAATGATTATGGTTTATGAGCGTAAAGAGCGGACGTTTATCAAGGATTTTATTTTTAAAAATGATTTTGCTTCTGTCCATCAAAGCCTCATTACCAAGCAACCAGCTAGGTATGCTCTGAAAGCCATAAGCGATTGCGTTTATCAATCTGCGGCTTACGAAGATTTGGAACGAATTTACAAAGAATACCCAGCCCTGAACGACATGTCAAAAAAATTTACGGAGACCATTTATTTGAATATGACCCAGCGATTCGAGTCGATCATTACCTTGTCAGCAGAGGAAAGGTATTTAGAGCTACTGGAAAGAAGGCCGCCGTTGTTGTCGGAAGTCCCCTTGTATATGATCGCCTCTTATCTTGGAATCACAGATGTAGCATTGAGCAGAATTAGAAAACGAATCTCCCAAAATAGATAATTTCATTTCTTAACTGCGGTTAAGAAATACTCAAAAGAGTTGACATACTTTTACAGGACTTCAACAAATAACACTTGTAAAATGAATGTCAAACTGTCTTTGATCGTTTTAATTATTGGCTTTGTAGTTGCTCAAATAGAAGCCCAATCGTACATTGGCCTATCCGTCGGTACTAGCAAAAATGACAACCACCTAGAAACTTTTTGGTATCAGTATCAGCTATCGAAACGGTTTAATGTAGGAGTGCAATTGAGATACAGTGGAATAAAATACCGCTTTGTCAATGCCAGAGCCATCGAAAATGGCAATACCACATTTGTCGGTGCTGTATTGGGATTCAAAATTAAAGAATCAGAAAATTACAGACTCGATATCAATCTTACCACTAGCTATCGTTACCTCAGCAATGATGAAAATCCAGAGCTTCCCGCTTCTACCAGTGGACTGGAATTAGACCCCAATATTGTCTTTGGCATTCGTTTATCTGGCAACCTTTACTTTCATTCAGGAGCAATGTTTAGAACCGCCATGCAGTTTGGTGATGAGCCAATTTATGACGAACAACTTCCCGCCTCCGCCATCGTTTTGAATGGCATATCGATTCGCAAGAATAGAAGCATGTTTTCATTGAGGACTTATGCTGGACCAATGAATGGGGCTACAGGAGATACCGAGAAATTTTTCTGGCAGTTTTCCCTGGGCTACCAATATGCATTTGGAGTTTCACAAAGCAGCGCCCTTCCATTCTTTAATTTCTAAGAAAAATAATTCTTTCCAATGCACAAGAATAAGCTTTTCGTAATAGTGGTAATGATCTTTTACCAGACAAATATATTTTGCCAGGAAAAGAGCCTGGGTTTTTATTTCCAAGCAGAATATTCAGCCATGTTTCTTGACGAGCACATAGGAAATGCCGTTGGTGTTAGTATTGGCATCACCACAAAAAATAGAAAGTGGGATTTTGGTATCAGGACCTACGGCAGAAGCGGCCCGATAAATCAAGGACAAGTGTATGATTTGGTATTGGAGGAAGGAGTCACCTATAAAGGAAAATCGGTCATACAAGTTGCCAATGACCATGGATACCTTGGTTTGGAAATCGCTTACAATCTTAAATTGAATGCGGACCGACTGGTAATTAGGTTTCCCATTTCCTTTGGACAATTTGGCGCTGGATTCTACCTGTTGGACGATGATCGAATCACGCCCGACGGAAGAAGGGTCAATGAATGGGAAGACGAACTACAAGAAGGCAATGATGCTGGTTTCGGGCTGTTATCAGAGTTTGGCGGTCAAGTAATCTACCAACTCATTCCCAATAATCGATACCTGAACCTGTTTGCTGGACTTACCTATACAAATACTTATGGGTATGAGAGCTTCTTAGGAGAGGAAGATTTTTACAATAATAAGTTGAGAGGGTCCATCGGTATTCGAGTTGGTTTTTGATGTGTCAAAACAGTTGTTGGCTCGAAACATATCAATGACGGATGCGCCGGTGATGGCCAACCAGGATATGTGGCGAACAGGCATAGATTTCGCTCAGTAGAAGTTGGAGACCTGCTGCCCTATGAACTATGATAAGTTTCTGGTAAATTTGAGGGTGGTATCAACCTTTTACTTGACGAAATGCCTTTGAGGTGAACATTACAACAACTGAATATGATTATGAATACAAAGCTGTTAACCCTATTCCTTTTGTGCTATGCTTTTATGGCAGATGCTCAAATATCAAACGATGGACTATTGGCATATTATCCCTTTGACGGAAATGTTCAAGATTTTAGTACAAATAATTACGATGGAAATTTAGCGAGTGGTGCCTATGGTATGGATGAAAACGGTAATCCAAATGCTGCCTTGCTGCTGAATGGTATTGATGATTATGTTGATTTATCTGTTTTTGCTCCCGTCTATCGCGACAATTTGAATAAAATCAGCATTTATTTTAAGATCAAATTTGATAAAGAAGAGGACAAACAGACCATCTTGAGCCTTGGCAATTTTGGGGAAAGTCTACAAACAAATGTCTTTGAAATAGAATACGAGAATGATCGATTCCAAGTAGAATCTGAGACAGGTACCAATGCCATCAACCATGAATTGGAAATTGATCAACAGAATTCTTTATTTGACGGGCAATGGCATCAAATAATCATTCTTTTGGATGGTGAAAGGATTACTTATTGTAGGGACAATGAAGAAATTTTCAAAGGAGTTTATATCCCAAGCCAGTCGATTTCTACGAATCTCTTTCTTGGATGTTTTGGAGGAACCAGCCTTCAATCTTGTTGCTTCTTTGGTGGACATATCGACGAATTACAATTTTACGACAGATTACTGAGCAAGGAAGAATTAATCGTAAGTAATTCTGAAATTCTTCTGCAGGAAGAAGCTTCCATTTTTCCCAATCCCACCAATCATAATGTTACCATCAACTTAGAAAAGCAGCATCTTTCTATAGAAGCCAAACTGATGGACATACAAGGCAGATGTGTTTTTCAAAAAAGATTTGAGAACACCAAGCAATTCGAGATCGATCTACCTTACCGAAGTGGGTTTTATATTTTACATCTTCAAAATCAATCCAACAAGGCTGAAAATTATACATTTAAAATCATTAGGCAATAATCCCCTTTACGACACTGCTTTGCACTTCAGGTTATCTACTATAATATTAAGTAGTTTATCAAATGGAATCAGCTCGATGATTCCCGCATTGTGGCCAATAAATATGGGCTGCTTTTTCAGATACGTAAAATGCTTTTGTGTTTTTCGCCGTAGAGCGACCAGATGGAAGTTGGCATTTGGCAGCGTGCAAAGGATGCGGATGAACCGCTTTGCTCTAAGGGTGTCCTTATCTCTAAGGTGACGATAGCTGTAGTTCTTTACAGCCTCCACGCGGTCAATAAACTTACCTCTATCTCTTGCCAGGTAGATGAGCAGTTCAGCAATCAGGATAGATATATTGTCACCTTGCTTTTGATTGTGGGTAAGGATGTTTTCATTGAGGTATTTACCGATTCGAAATGTCTTTTTCAGTTGTACGTAGCCATAATGCGCTAAAAAGCCCATGTAGCCCTCGATGATGGCGAACTGTTGCCGGATTTCATCAAATCGGCACCGCTTGTTTTCTAAGTATAGCTCATATGCTTGTTGGTAATCACCCGAATGTAAGAAATTGATGGTGCGGTACAATGTCATTAGACAGTCATTGAACGTCCGAGCTGGTGCGTATTTGGACGCCTGGGTAAATACCTCATCAGCCTGTTGATGTTGGCCGGTCGCCATCAGAGCAATTCCCTTTGAGCTGGTGAATACGGACAGCCAGGATGAGTAGACGCCCTTTTTGTCTTTGAGCATTGACAAACCTGAGTCACAGGCTTTTAATATTCCCTGATAATCCAGTAATTTGAAGTAGTAAGCCAGCTCTAATCTTGCTTTCAAGAACATACACTTCACCGTTTCTAGGGGAATGGAAGCAGCAGCTTTCCTTAAAAAGCCAACACTTTTATTTTCTAAGATGTATTGATAGTACAAATCTTCTGCCTCCTTTTCTGCTAGATACGCTAGTGTGTGACGCTTCACCTGCGTTGCATAGTATTTTGCTTTTCGCTTTGATATACTGTAATACACATGCTCTGTATACAATGCACTCGCCAGTTCACTGGCCATGTGAACGAAATCGTATTCGACAGCCAGCGTGTAAGCCTGCTTTGTGAGCCTTATCCCTTCCATTCTTTCTCCACTGCTCGTAAATTTTTGAGCTAGTAGAAATTTTTTTCTACAAAAATCTAACTTTTTTTTGAGTGGATTTGAGCCCCTAAATTGACTGACAACAGCAAAGGATTGCAGGATTTTTAAGACGTTTGTTTTTAGTTGTTGGTAGTATACCAAATCCTTGTCACCCTGACAAATGTCTTCGATCAGTGCTGTTTCATTTAAATACTTTTTCGCTCTGAACTGGCGGATAAATTCGCCAGGCTTGCCGCCAACATGCTGCAATAGGCGTGGATCAATGACGCTTAGATAGGTTTTTAATCTCTGCATTTTAATTCGACTTTAAGTGATTGATTGAAAAGCGGAACCATCATTAAACGCAATATAACAAATTGCACTCTATTTATAAGTTCCTCGTTTTCAATTGCCCATTTCTTGGGACAGTAACGGTAGCTTACATAGCATTATCTAACTATTAAATCTTCAACCTATGAAAATCGATGACCTACTGAAAAAGGTTGCAAAACAATTGACAGTCAAAGACCTGGTAAAGGTAAAAGGCGGTAGCTCTGAAAGCTTTATTACCGAAGACATTACCATTGTCTGACTGTTAATTCCTACCTAATTTAGCAAGCATCAAAATCCCTCTGAGGCACAACCCACCGTTGCTTTTTCGGAGGGATTTTGTATATTTGAAGCACGCAAGCAATTACAAGATTCACAGCAATTTATAACTGGAATAATGACCTCATTCTAGCCTGTACGCATATGGTTTAATAATTAGTAACACTACTGTTGCAACTTAAAAACCATGGCCAGGGTATTGAACCTGCTAGGCAGACGTAGGCCAAGTGGTGACTACAATTCGCCCAGCTATTGGTTCCTACCCCTAAGGTAATTGCTTGCTAAATAGGGGTAGGTTTTTTAAAAATACAAAAATTTGAGGTGAATATAGGAATGTAAGGGGAGCTGGGCCGCAGAAAAAGACAGTATAAGGCCCAGAAAATGGTTTTTCAACACATTTGACTTACAATGTAAAGGTGGCCTAAAACGCCACGGGGAGTAATGTTAAGCTACAAACCCCACCCGCCCGGACGCCTTTTAGGTTGCGTTCGGGCCTTTTTGTGCTAGAATGTGCCATAAACCCCAAAAAACCGCTCCATAAACCGACAACTTACAAAGCAACGCCTCCTGCTGACAGCACATACCACTCAAAGAGATATATCCTTTATCTTGTACAGACAGTGTCTATGCTGTGCAACCCAGTACCTGCTGGCAATAATCTCGAATTGTTGGTACGTCAACGATAACTACAAATAGCTGCAACCAAAAAAATCAATAATTGTTGATAAGGATAAATATGATAACTTCATCCGCTAAAAAAGACGAAGTAACCCAAGTTGCGATGAACGAAAGATTTTGAGGAGTATTTTATAAAAAACCTTTGGTTGGGCTGAAAATATCCGATTCTAAGGCTTTCTTCCGGGTGAGTGGCAACTTGAATGAAGTAACGAAACACCTGGCAGGCAGGCTCTTTTAGTCGGATTTCCAAGCAGGTATTATGTCAATTTTTTGGGCTTACTATCTCATACAATGATGAAATCAATATTAAAAAATGTAAAGCAACTATTCTTTGTCGTTTTTAGTGTGGTCCTGGGTATACTCTTGAGTGAGCGAATAGAGGAAAGAAAAAGTGAAAGGGAAGCCGAATTTTTGTTGTCAAAAATAAAATTGGAAGTGAGCGGCAACAGGAAGATGTTAGCACAATGGGTTCCTTACCACAAAGAAATAGTCCATCGCTTGGACAGTCTACACGATAACGAAACGTTTATTAAAAACTTCATTGAGGATGCGTCCACTCTCTATGAAGAAGTAATCACGCGAGGCACCCTCATGGGGCGGTCGCCAACCAACGATGCTTGGGACATTGCGAAGTCGCACCCCTTGATTGTCCACCTCGAATATGAGGACTTACTTATCATTTCCAAGGTTTACAACCAACAGGCCATAACCTACAACTCAGTTCCAAAGATTGTGGAATTGTTACTTGCAGTTGATTTTAACGCCGAAGAGAATGCCAGGAAAAATTTACATTTATTCAGGAATTTGATACGAGAAGTTGTCAGTCGCGAAATACAATTGATGAGCTACCTTGAAGAGGCCAAAGTAATTCTAGAGCTTTAGGAAATGCTTGAGAAGCACACTAAAGTTGCTACAGCCGAATAAAAAGTAGTAAAACTCTTTGCTACGCTAAAAAAATCTGAAAAATGAGTAAGCGCTTGTTTTACACAAAGCTTGGTTGGGATGATATGGATCGCGATCAGCTGTCGAGGAGCATAAAGCTATTCTCTTTGATGAATAAGGAATTGGTCATTCCCTCCAATCACATATATGCCAAGCACGCCAAAGATTTCTTTTATAAGCATCCGGAATTGTTAGAGTTGAAACTGATTAAACCGGCTATGGACCCCAAGTATTCCAGCTTCCAGGATTATTTCAGCCAGGGTGGACGTGCGGAAAAGGCAGGAACCAGCCTGGTGGAGTATGGTCGATACCTAGATGCGATGGATGTGGAGAAAGTCTCTTATTCCGATACCGAACCAGCAGGGATTTTCACTGAACTAGCAATAGAGCAGTTTTCCAATGAGCAGTCCGTATTGTCAAAGGCGGCTGGCCTGAATATGCCCGATGCTCATAAGTTTTTAGATAGGGTGGAGGAGGTCCGCCAAGGAACCCATAATGTCATTTACTACAATGATTTTATGGCTTTAGCTGAGGCACACTTCAAAGCGGAGCAAGTGCACATCATCCGAAAATTTGCAGATTTGAATCGCATCATGGCGGGCGCAAGCTCGGTCAGATGCAACAATTTGATTCCACAAGAAAATCTAATTGATTGGTGTTTGGTCAAGCCGCAAACGCCAAAAGATTTCATATTGAGTGACGAGCAGATATTTTGGGAGGTATTTTTTGAGAGTATGATCAAGTTGACGGACGGCATATTCAACTTGACAGATTTGGAAAAAGTAACGCCAAAGACATTGGATAAGTTTTCCTTTGAAGAGATCGATGCTTACAGAAAGGAATGCATCATCCAAAACGATTTTATCAATAAGTACAATTCCGTCATTGAAAACATAGATGGTGTTCCCAAACTGGGCGATGCCAAAATAGTATTGTTGGATTTTGATCAGTTGATCAATCTGAAGGCATCCATAAGGTCGGAATTTAGTAGGACGCTGGATCAAGAGGTCAGCTTGTACACCGAGTTGGAATTGCTGGAAAGCCTGATGAAGGTTACCTATCAGATTTTTGGTGGAGCGATTGAAACTGTCAGTTCGGTGGTGAATTTTTTCAGCATTCCGTTCAATAAGCAAAAGGATTGGAATGTCTTCCTAAAAAACCAAGAGTTGCGCATAGAAAGAGCCTACAAGTTTGCCAGTAAAAGAATCTCCAATAAGGCTGTATTGATAGAATATATGGAAGAATTGATGAAAAAATCAAAGGAGGTTTGGTACAAGTAATGCACTCAGTACAAAATGAACAGCCACATCAATCCAGACAACGCATCAATACATTTAAGAGGTTTGCAAGGGTGGGAGAGAATGGAAATTCTCCCTACTGGAATGATGATTCCTTGACATATTTAGGTAATTTTGCGGCTAGTTCCTCAAAAGTTAAGATCACTTCCATGAAGAAATCAAAAAAATCATCAACCAGAGTTCCCGTCATCATTCTCAATGGCTTCCTAGGGTCTGGTAAAACGACTCTTTTTAGAAATCTTCTGTCTCAAGCCAAAAAGAAGGACATAGCTGTTTGTGCCATCGTAAACGATATGAGCGAACTGGATGTCGACGGTGAGTTGATTGGGATCAGCGAGGCAGTAGAACACAATACCCACATATTGGAATCCATTCACTCCTGCGTGCTAAGTAGCAAAAAGGGCATTAAAAAGCTTGATGAAACGCTGAAAAAGCTGCTGTCCAATCAAAATCCCAAGCTCATCATCATTGAAACCTCCGGTAGTTGCCATCCAATGCCTCTGGTCGAGTATTTTAACAAGCACAAGCAGGCAAAACTAACTGGATTATTTGCACTCGTCGACAGCCTCATGTTGGCCCATGACTACAAGTACGGAGCGGAGCTTATCCCTCGCATGCAACGAAACATCGCCCAACAGAAGCGGGGCATGGTCAACTTATTGGTGGAACAAATCATGTTTTGCAGCCACCTATTCCTGACCAAGTTGGACCGGATAGAAGAGGATAAACCTGCGCACATCGCTTCTCACATTCAAGCCATCAATCCATTTTCATCGGTACATTCTGTGAGCTTCGGTAGATTGGCCATCGATTCCCTATTCGAATTGGAGGAGTATGATTACTTCCAGGTCGCTCAGTTGATCAAAGAGTTGAAACCTATCTTGGAGGCGGAGGAAAACAGTGATAGACCCTACGACCTGGCAACGAGGGTGATAAAAGACGATCGCCCCTTTCACCCCAAGCGGTTTTGGGACACTTGCCATCAATACCTGGACCAAAGAATTTATCGCAGCAAAGGCTTCTTTTGGCTTGCCAGTCGAGACAAGCTCTCGCTCTTGTGGAACCAAGCATCGGGCAGCATCAGCCTGGAATTAATTGGATTCTGGCGGGCGGGAATCGTCGAAGATGAAAACCATGGCATCACAGAGTTTGAAATAGAAGAGCTTAAAAAAATGCTCGCCAATGAGCCAGGGCGCTTTGGTGACCGCCAATGCGATCTGACCGTCATTGGGGACCACGCCCATGTGGATCGCTTTACCAACGCCCTGAAAGCTTGCTTCCTAACGGAGGAGGAAATTGCGCTTTGGCGGAATGGCCATCAATTTGAAGACCCCTGGCCTAGCAACATCGTCAAAATTACAACCTAGACGCCGACCGTTGACAGCGTTCATTTAGGACGTAAACATACGGGCCGCTTCCCGCTGGCCTCCGAAAATCAAATACCCGTTGCGAAGCTAGAGACCCAAAGGATTTCCTTCGCTCCGCACCGGGTTTATTAAGGAATTCAAGAAACTATTATTGCTTTACTATTTTCTTGGTCAGCAAACCATCTTTCGTCTCAATGCGGAGCCAATAGATTCCTGAAGGCATCGAGGACAAATCTGTTGTCATGGCTCTTTCATGATCCATTGGCTCCAAAGTTTTTACCAACTGGCCCTGGCTGGAAAAGATGGAAACGGTTAGAAGCCCTTCTTTCTCCCACAAAAGATTGACAGGGCCGTGTGTTGGATTGGGAAAAACCTTTGGCTGTACGTCAAGGTCTAGCGGCTTATCCTCTGTCGAAGTAGCTACCTGCTCTACTAAAAATACGCCTCTGCGGGTCGTTAGCCAAGTTCCCAATGTTGGATGGATCACCACATCTCTGATGGTATTGCCGATAAAGTCGTCTTCGAAGGTTTTAAAGTTTTGGAATGATGCGCCATCAAAAACAGAGAAGCCATCGTCGGTCCCAATCCAGGCATTGTTGGATGCATCAAATGTAATGTCTCGTAAAAAAATATCTGGTAAGCCTTGATCCATTTCGTAGTTTTCAAAATTTTGGCCATCGTAAATCGACAGACCATTGCCCGTTCCGATCCAGAGCCTTCCCTGGGCATCCTGTTCGAGTGTGCGGATATTGTTGCTGATAATATCTGTAGAGAGTGTATAAAAGTTTTCCCAACGACCATCCGTATGGCGGTGCGCCAGCCCAAAGAAAGTACCAACCCAAAGGGAACTGTCTCTGTCAAAAAGCAAATCGTAGACAGGGGCGGCGGCATAGTTTTCTGAAGTCCGTACTATTGAATTCCACTCCGATCCATCATAGGTAGAGATGCCCTCTATGTGAGCTACATAGGTCAGACTGTCTGGTCCGAATGCAATATCGAAAACCCAGGTACCTGCTTCGCCACTCAATATGCTGTCTGCGCGCAGCAGCAAATTACCATCGGGGTCGATGACCGATAGGCCGAGTTTGTCGCCTGTGGCCAAGTAGCCTATCCAGATGTTACCGTCGGGTGCTACCTCAATGACATTCACAAAGGGCATCGACACGCTGTCATCAATCGGGACGTGAACAAAGTTGGAGCCGTTCCACTTCGCCACCCCTTCTGACGTACCTACCCACAAAGTACCTGAACTATCCACGGCCATTCCCCGGCAAGACCTGGCGGGTAGCCCCTCGGATTCCAGAAAGTTGGTAAATTGATACTGCGCAATCATTTGACCATGGGCCAGTAGGAAGAATAAAAGGAGAGAAATTACATTTTTCATAAATTTAGTTATTTGCTAGTGGTGAGTATTATTTGTGTTTCAACGACAACAAACTTACAGCACTTCGGCCTGCTGCGAAACTCCTATTGAACAACCTGGCGGATTGCCTGAATAATCTGGCGAGCTGCTCCCGAAATGCTTTGTAGCTTTGTAAAACTTAATATCCACCACCAATTTTTTTGTGGTCAAAAGCTAACCTTCCAAAAAATGAATTTAAAAATCGTTGGATGTTTATACATTTCCGGACAAACACCCAACCACCAAATTTTCTTCAGATGATGAACCGAGTACTTTGGAAGATCCTTTCCGTAAGCGTGGCTTTCTTTTTATGGTCCACCGCAAACGCACAGCTAGTAGATACCTTGGCACTGGAAAGCGATATTCGGTCGTATTCCCAACAAAGCAGCTCAGAGAGCATTCGCGAACGATTAAATGCATTGGCGAAGCAACAGCCCAGCACGGCACTGCGCTTGAGCAAAATGGCGGCAGCGCAAACAAACGAGCCAAACGAACTTGTTCCGCTTTTCAATATCACTGCTTTTGCTTTACTAGCCCAAGCCAACTACTCGCAGGCAGAAGAATTCCTAACCAAAGCAGAGACACTGGCGACCACCCACCAGCTCTCTGAATACCTCCCTAGTATCTACCTGAATTGGGGCAACTTGTATTGGAAAACACTGGACATAGAAGCCGGCCTGGCAGTGGCTGATCGTTGCGCTAGCGTGGCTGGACAATTAAAGGACAGCCTGTACATCGCCAAAAGTCAGGTGTTGAAGGGCTGGCTTTTGCGGCGGCAAGGAAAAAATGAGGCGGCTTTCTCCAACTTTTCAGCTGCACTGGAATACTTTGAAAACAATGGATTGGAAAGCCAGGCGGCCAGCACCTTGAATGGCATGGCAGCTACGGCTTATATGCTGGAAAAGTTGAGCGATGCGGCCGATTACTGGATCAGAGCCAGCCATTTTGCAGCCAAAGAAGGCTTGTCGAATTTAGAACAAAGCGTGCTGTCCAACCTGGGTTATCTATACCTGCGCTTGGAGCAATACCCCAAGTCGAGGGCTGCCTTTTTTCAAGCCTTGCACCTAGCTGAACGCCGGGGCGACCTAAACGGAAAGGTACATGTGAGTCACAACTTAACCGAGTTTTTTCAACAGAATAATCAGCCCGATTCCGCCCGTATATTTGGTCAGATGACCCTGGATTTGGGGAGCCAGATTGGCGATTACGTGCGCATGGCCGGAGCCCATCTGGTATTGGCAGACCTCGACATGGCCGAGGAGCAATGGCGTGCAGCAGAGGTACACACCAAAGAGGCTGTCGAATTGGCTGAGAAAGGGGGGGATATTTACAGCAAAGGATATGGTCTGTTCCAGTGGGGCCAGCTGAAGAATCAATCGGGAGCCCTGCAAGCGGCTTTGACATATCTCAAGGAGGCATTGGCGATTTTCAAAGAGACCAGCGAAATGAGTTGGCAGACTCAAGCCCTGACAGAAATGGCAAGCGTGTATGAAAAACTAAATCAGCCACAGCTCGCGCTGGAAGTTTTTCAAGAAAGCGTCGCCTTGCAAGACAGCATCAAGGAAAAGGAGCACTTGCAAAAAATACTTGCCATAGAGCAGCAATTCACCTTGGAAAAAAAGGAAGAAGAAATTGCGTACTTGGCTAAAGAAAATAATTTACTGATTGCCAATAAGCAGAAGAATCATTACATCATTGCGGCGCTGATTTTTTCTCTGTTGCTGGGTGCCGTAATTTTTATGCTTGCTTACCGACAGCGAAAATTGAGATTGGAAAAGGGCTTGGCCGAAGTGAAGCAAAAACTTTTGCGGCAGCAAATGAATCCACACTTCATTTTTAACACCCTCAACTCCGTGCAAAATCAATTCCTAAAAGGAGATACCGAAACCTCGGTGCTGCTCATGGGCAAATATTCCAAACTGATGCGGCTGGTGCTGAACAATTCAAATGAAACTTTCGTATCCATTTACGATGAGCTGGAATTGCTTCGCCTATACCTCGACCTGGAACAATTGCGCACCAACGCCAAGTTTGAATACATCATCAATATCAGTGAAGAGGTTGACATTTACAATACTTCCCTGCCCAGCATGATTACCCAAATCTTTGTGGAAAATGCCATCTGGCATGGCGTTGCTCAAAAAAGTGAAAAGGGAACCATTACCCTGGGTATTACAAGGCAAGGGAACAATATTGTTTTCTCTGTAGCAGACGATGGCGTGGGCCGAAAATACTCGCTCCACACCAAAACGGAAACCCAAAAGGAACACCGTTCTTTGGGAACCCAATTGGTGAAAAGCCGCATCCAACAGATCAACCGAAAGTTTGCACGAAATATTCGCATCCTCATTGAAGACCTTGAGGGGCTGGACGGGAGTGCCAAAGGTACCAAGGTAAAACTTATCTTTGAGGGAATGCATTGAAATCTCACTTATGAAAGCGATCATTATAGACGACGAACTCAACGCTCGGGAGGCATTGCGCAACCTACTGGAAAATTTCATATCGGGCGTAGAAGTGGTGGCGGAAGCAGAGGGCGTATCCTCCGGACTGGCAGCCATCAAACAACACCAGCCAGAGATCGTTTTTCTGGATGTGAATATGCCGAGTGGTACGGGCTTCGACCTACTGGAACAATTGGAAACAGTCGATTTTGTGCTGGTATTCGTCACGGCTTATGATCAGTACGCCATTAAAGCGATCAAATTTTCAGCCTTGGATTATTTGCTCAAACCCGTCGATCTGCAAGAGTTGCGAAAGACGCTTGAACGCATCCAGAAAATTGGCAACCACTATCCTCAAAAACTGGTGGAACACTATCGGCAAAATCAGCAATCAGGAGATACCATCGCCCTGCCGAGCATCGATGGTTTTGACATTGTGCGTTTGGTCGACATCATTCGCTGCGAAGGAGAACGCAACTACACCACTTTTTACATCAAGGGCAGCGACCGAATCGTGGTTAGCCGCACCCTGAAGGAATACGAAACCCTGCTCTCCGGATTCAATTTCCTACGCGTCTACCAGTCTCATCTGATCAACTTGCATTTTGTGAAAAAATACATCCGTGGCCGAGGTGGTTTTGTCATCATGGAGGACGGTGCGCAGCTACCTGTGTCCCGCGAAAAGAAAGAAGAATTGTTGCGCCGACTAAAAGCATTGGATTAAAACAATGCTGAAGCGACAACAAATCGCTTCAGCATAAAAAAATAATGATCCACTTTGTTGGTGTGCGGGTGATAAAGGCTATGGTAGGTATTTATGAACAAAAAATGCTTTGGTTTCGACATTGACAAACAGGGCAACAAGTACCTCCGTTGATGGGTGCTGTTCTGCCAGTTTAAAGTAGCTGCCTTCCTTGTGGAGGGTTATTTTCTGCTGCTCAATTTGCCGGCCCGACAGGTCGAAGACCGTGACAGAAAAAAGGCCATCCATATTTTTGACTTGAAATTCTTTGTTTTTCAGATAGCGTATCAGGGGTTCTTTCTTGGGGATGTTTGTCGCATGGGTCGTCGTTGTGGCATCGTTCAGGTTGGTTTGCCATTCAACGGAGCTTCGGCCGAGAAAGGTTTGAATAGAAACGCGCGCCATCTCATTGCTGAGCTTGTTGAAGTACCACGAATAGGTTTCGTAAACGAGTGGCGTTTGAGACCTTGGCTGGGAGGTGAACACTTCCTTGATCCGAATGCAGTTGTCAAAGCTATGGGTCGGCGTAATCAGCGTTCCAATACCATCAAATTTTCTGGATACTTCGATATCGGTGTCGAAGGCGAGTTCGCCAAGATTATCAAAATTGCTGACTTGAGAGGAATCATTGATCTCTTCGTCGAATGCCATCGGAAAAGTGAATCGAACAATTGGCGGCTCATAAACCCTCTTTCCACCCCACAACGTACTGTCGCCAAAGTAAATCAAGCTGTCGTTGACCAGGTCATAGTACCGAATGCTATTGCCTGACAAAGCTGCCAAGCTGGTGAGGGCTGAAAAAGAGTTTGAGCCGAAGTCCGCCGCGGCTCTATAATACTGGGTTTCGCTGGTCTGTGGCAGATTTGTGGCCACATTGGAAAAGTCCCAAACGACATCCATACCTGCGGCTCCGGGGTCAAAAAGTCCGTTTATCTCTACTTTTTTGAATTGGGAAGAATCTCCCACAGAAAACAGCCAATCACTTCCAATGGTCTGAGAGAAGGTGGTGTAAGTAATCAGTAGCAGCAATAAGGTCAATTGATTTTTCATAAGCCTAGCTTTAAATGTTGCGTGTCCCATGAAATTAGAGGATTGTGCCTACTCTTGAAAGTGGAAATGTACAAATGGGGATAAATCTGGTGTGGCCGTTACCTTTGAGTGAATCAATACGTTTGTTGGATACGCCCACTTGTCATTCCTAACAATTGGATCACTCGTTTTGGCTATTCCTCCATATTGTGGGCCGCCAATGTTGTGGCCAGTAGCTTGCTGTTTTGCGGTAATATCCTTTAGTCTTTCGCGAATATCTTTAAGCCTTGTGTTCAGATTAAGTTTACTTTTGTCCTAATACAATACTTCACAAATAAATTAAAAATGAGTAAATCCATCTTAATCACAGGAGCCAGCAGTGGCATCGGAAAAGCAACTGCCAAACTATTTCACGAAAAAGGTTGGAACGTCATCGCAACCATGCGTACGCCCGAAAAGGAGGAGGAGTTAAACAAATTGGAGAATGTGCTGGTGACCAGACTAGATGTGCTTGACCTAGCGTCCATCGATAGCGCGCTGGCAAAGGGGATCGAGACCTTTGGAAAGATAGACGTTGTGCTAAACAATGCCGGATATGGTCTGATGGGGACTTTCGAATCTGCAAAGCGGGAGAGCATCGTCCGTCAGTTTGGTGTAAACGTACAGGGGCTTTTTGATGTGACGCAAAAAACATTGCCCCACTTTAGAAAGAACAAAAGTGGTATGTTCATCAATATTTCTTCCATTGGTGGTAAAATGACTTTTCCGCTGATGCCCCTTTATCACTCTACGAAGTTTGCCGTTGAAGGCTTTAGCGAATCCCTGAGTTGGGAACTTGCCCAGATTGGTGTAAAAGTAAAAATCGTAGAGCCAGGTGGTGTCGCCACGGATTTTGGAGGGCGTTCCCTGGACATGCAACACAACCCGGAGCTGACCGAATACAACGAATATGTCACCAAATTTATGGCTGCGATGGGAGAAGCCATGAATCCTGAGACAATGAGTAAACCAGAATTGATTGCAAACGTTATCTATACAGCGGCCACTGATAACACAGATACATTGCGCTACAGAGCAGGAGTAGATGCCGAACAATTGTTGACAGCTCGTAAGAGCATGACGGATGAAGAGTTCTTTGGTATGATGCAGCAACAATTCGGAATATAATCGATTCTCAATTTCATGTCTAAGACATTCATAATAAGTTCAGTAAGCCAAGCCCATGAATCTTTGGGCTTGGCTAAACCTAAGCATCCCTTGGTCAGTGTCGTCTACGCCAAAGACATAAAAACCATTGGGAATTTTCAGGATACCAAAGTGGTCAATAATCTGTACCAGATTACCTTGAAGCACTTGGCTTGCGGGCAGATTCAGTATGGCAAAAATTCCTACGATTACGAGGAAGGAACATTGGTCTTTACGGCACCCGGTCAAGTGACACAGTTCGATGGTAGTTTCGAGCCTAGCAATGAAGACGACCAGGGGTGGACCTTGGTCTTTCATCCCGATTTGATCCGGTCTTCCCACCTGGCAGATAGAATCAATTACTACTCCTTTTTCAATTACGAGGTCAACGAAGCCCTGCATTTGTCTGATGAGGAAAAAACAACCATCGAAGACCTGTTGGATAAAATCATCAAGGAGTACAGCCAAAATTTGGACAGGCACAGCCAGCACCTCATCATCTCTAACATCGAGTTGCTGCTGGATTATTGTGTGCGCTTTTACGACAGACAATTCTACACCCGCACAAACCTGAACAATGATGTCGTCTCCAAATTTGAAAAACTACTCAAGACCTACTACCAGTCGGAAAAAGTAGATACCATGGGTATTCCCACGGTTCACTACTGCGGGGGAAGACTCAACCTTTCTCCCAGGTACCTGAGCGATCTGCTAAAAAAGGAAACCGGTAAGACCGCTCAAGAACACATCCATCTTTTCCTTATTGAAAAAGCAAAAAATAAACTGCTCAACTCCCAGCATTCCATCAGCGAAATCGGCTACGCCTTGGGCTTTGAGTACCCACAACATTTTAGCAATCTGTTTAAATCCAAAACAGGCTTTAGCCCCAGTCAATACAGACACCTCAACTAGCGTCCTATCCGGCTTTTGGCAGGCGGCGACTTTAAAATAAGGTGTTCACATTCCGGACCGAGCCGCCAGCAAAGACTGCATACAAGCGCATAAAGCCATCAATGGGTTGAATGGCATCCCAATGCTCTACCAACTGGCCATTCTCCACTTTCCAGGTATCTTTTATATTGAAACCCTTGTTGGGGTTGCCCCTGTCTTTTTTGTTGGCAGTCGAATGAGAATGAAAAATGACGTAGGGACCGTCTACATAAATGTGCTTAACATCGTAGGCGAAATCGGGAAAGCGCTTGACAAATTTGCTGACATATTCTACCACGCCCTTCACCCCATCGGTCATGCCTCTATTGTGTTGGGTATAGGGACCCTTGCCAAATTTCTCCATGACATAGTCAAAGTCGTGGTCGTTCATCAGGTGTTGAACAAAGTCGGCCACCAATCTGGCATTGCTTACTTCCTCTTTAGACCAGTTGTCTCTTCTGAGTTGATCGAAATCTATCTTCAAGGCATTCATTTGTCGTTTTTTTGATACTTTTAGTCAAACTATGCTAACTTGCAAAAAGCAAGTGTTGCAAAGATAAGTACTTACTTGCAAAAAACAAGTGTCATGAAGAAAAAAATTCCTCGCTCAGACTGTCCAATTAGTTTTGCCCTTGATTTTTTAGGAGATAAATGGACTTTATTGGTGATTCGAGATTTGGTGTTTGATGGAAAAAAGTTCTACAAAGAGTTTCTACAATCCAAAGAGGGGATTGCCACCAATATCCTATCTGATAGATTGAAGAAACTCGAAGCAGCCGAAATTGTAAGCTCAAAAGTTTTTGAAAAGTTGAAAACGCAAAAGGAGTATTCTTTGACACAAAAGGGTATCGACCTCATTCCCTTGTTGGTTGAGATCATCCTTTGGTCTGGCAAATACGATAAAAACCTCGCTGTTTCACCGGAATTCATTCAAAAAGCTTCCAAGAATAGAGCACAGGTGATCAAGACCATCAAATCCAGATTGGTCCAATGATCGCTGATGTTTTTGGGCGAGTCCGGATGGTCAAAGGGTATAACCGCCATCAATGACAATTTTCTCATTGCGCAGCACTGCTGATTCGTCGGATAGTAGAAACTGGAGGATGGGAGCGATGTCGCTCGGAAGCACTCTGCGGCCGATGGGTAAGGTACTTTCTAAGTTGTCCATTAGGGCATTAACTTCTTGTGGCGACATGCCTGATTTTTCCAAAATGGGAGTATGTGTAATGCCTGGACTGATGATGTTTGTTCGAATACCTCTTCCGGCCAATTCGATGTTCAGTACCTTTGAAAGACTTTCCAGGGCTGCTTTGCTGCAGCTGTAAACACTGCTGTTGGGAAAGGCTTTGAAGACAACAATGGAGGTATTCAGAACGATGCTGGCAGGTGTGTTGAGGATGGGGAGGAATTTTTGTATGGTGAAAAACGGACCCTTGAAATTGATGTCCATGGTCTCGTCGAAGAGTGCTTCTGTTGTGGATTCCAGGGAGGCAGGCTTGAAGATTCCGGCATTGAGAAACAGGCCGTCGATGGTGTGGCCCTTGCTTTGTAAGGTATCGACCCAATGTTGTATTTGCTCCAAATTTCCGGCATCTACCAGATAGCCTTCGGTGTCTTTGCCCAGCTTGGCCAGGCTTTCATCCAGCTTGGATGGATTCCTTCCGGTGATGATGACTTTGAAACCATGCTGATTCAAGTAGGCGGCACAGGCGAAGCCAATGCCGGACGTTCCGCCCGTTATGACAACTGTCTTCTGATTCATTGTTTGTTTTTTACCCAAAGATATGTTGGCACTTCGCTCGGCACAAGAACTTACTTTTTGGTAACTTAGTCACCAATTGGTTGGATTTATTGATTATCAATACTTTGTTGCATGTTAAATGCTGGAAAAAAATACCAAAAGGCCCAGGAATGTCCCATTACTTTATTCATGGCTGAAATAGGGGGGAAGTGGAAGCCGGTCATCCTTTGGTTGCTTCACCTCAATACTGTCATGCGATTTAATGAGCTGAATCGAGCAATCGATGGGATCAGCCAAAAGATGTTGTCCCAGCAGCTCAAAGATTTGGAGCGCCTTCGTCTCATTCATAGAAAGTCCTATCCTGTGATTCCTCCCAAGGTTGAGTACAGCCTGACCGAGAAAGGCAAATCACTGGAAGGTATTTTGAAGCGTATTCTCGATTGGACCAATGAAAATTTAAAAGAGGGTGGGGGCAAGTAATTTTATCTAATCACTTAGGTTCAAAAAAATATGGATTCATTGACCAATGTCATTATTGTAAGAAATACTTCTTTGGAAGACATTGATAAATCGGTGTTGGACATGGCAAATCTCTATGCCGATACAGACTTTGTCCATCCTGTAGCGGTCTACAAAGCCGTACAATCTGACAGCACCTTTCTCATCAAGTTTCCAACTACTCCTGACTTTGACAGGTT
>JBCCSZ010000115.1:0-21628 GCA_039199225.1 Bacteroidota bacterium | reverse complement strand
TTGAAGGAAGAGTGGGCATCAATCTAAAATTCGACTCCTTCAATTTTCAATACGTCTACACCTTCCGATCAAAAGAATTCGACTTCCAGGAAACCAAAGATGGAAACGTGACCATCGATCCAAACAGACCGCAACCCAAAGATTGGCACACTTGGGGAACCCTCCACTTATCAATGCGTCCAGATATGGTCAGTGATTGGATACAGCGCACCAAGTTTCGCAGACGCGTCAAAAAGAATGCCCGTCGACTGAGGAAAATTCCGTAAAAAACGCCCACAGCCTAGCTGCGAGCGTTCAAACTTTAATCTATATCTGCACTATGTATTCACATCGTCTTTAGGCAGCCACCAAGGCGTTCAACTCACCTGCCAAAGAAGGCTGGCTTTGCATGCCCACCTGCGTTTTGACCAGCTCCCCACCTTTGAAGTAGAACAGCGCTGGAATGCTGCGGACATTGAAACGCCCGGCCAATTCCGGATTGGTATCTACATTCACTTTGGCAATGGTAGCCTTTCCGTCGAATTGCTCAGCAACATCTTCCAAAATGGGATGTATAGCCTGACAAGGCCCACACCAGTCCGCATAAAAATCTACCAATACGACATCATTATTCTTAAGGGTATTCTCAAAATTTTCCTGATTCAGATAAGCTAACATGGTTCGAAAGTTTTTATGTAAAAATTCTCCTTCCTGGAGATCAATAAGTTCATTGCAAAGATGCAAGACAAATGCCTGCGGATGAATGGACAGAGGTCGATGTAGCTTGCACAATTTTCCCCTCTCCTATCATTCTTTCCCTCTTAACGACCTATTTCGATGTTATAACATCGAAATAGATATAAATGTTCGAACATGTAGTTTCGTGGCAACAAAAGGTGGCTTACCGATGATTTACACACGCTTTTCGTTGAAAACAACCTATTCACTCCTAGCCCGCCAATGCACATCTCGCTTTCTTATCTCCCACAATTGACCAATGTTAAAAATCAACTGCGGAAAAATGCCTTCCGAATTGAAGGAGAAGTTGTCCCAGATTAAGGCCAAGGACAGCGCAATGCGCAGGTCGCAATCAAAATCGACGTCCAAGCTGTATTTGTATCCCTGCAGAAAAGTAACGATGGTCTGATTGGCTAAAAGTCCTATTTGCTGCTCATTCTTGAATATGGACGCAAAGCTGTTTCTGTGGCCGATGATGTCGTAGGTATCCTTTTCGTACACCAGTTGGTACCGATTCTCCCTTCTGGGTCCCGGCTTGCAGGCAATGGCCTTCTCTCCCAAACCCAAAATGTAGTAAGCTGGCAATTTGAAACTTCGTGCCTCCTTTTTGATTTCTAAAGACACG
The DNA here is from genome assembly GCA_039199225.1 of Bacteroidota bacterium. Classification (GTDB taxonomy): domain Bacteria; phylum Bacteroidota; class Bacteroidia; order Chitinophagales; family Saprospiraceae; genus JBCCSZ01. The sequence continues at coordinate 20,286 of JBCCSZ010000115.1, read as the reverse complement.
ATCGGCTGAACGCCTCGCACCGTCACGAGGTCGATAAAAGTATGCCTCTTTCTAAATCGAACATAGGCATAATACCGAGTCTGACCATCGATTTCAATTCTGTACTCCTTCGGAGCGGAGTTGGCGATTTGTTGGATGGTAATCGTCATAATACCAATTCAAAACCTCAAAATAGGGTCCAATAGAAGAAGCAGAACCACAAGAGACCATCTTTGTATTTCACTAGAATTCGAGCATCTGCTTTTTACCGTTGAATAACCCAAACCACATTTCTTGAAGAGGCTTGGAACTTCATCTAATTGTTCAAGTGATAAGCCAGAAGGATTGACACAACAACTTCGCGGAGAGTCGTCTCTGCCTAAAAAAGCTTGCATACCTTGCAGGTATTCAGTTCTCAGTCATGTTAACGGATGAAATTGTGATGCAAACAATTTGATCTAAACATTTATCCTTTGATCAATTTCAATGATTTGACTTTATCAACTTTTAGTAAGTACATCCCTTTGGGGAGTTGCTGTATATTTATGGAATGCCTATTCGGCAGATTTTGCCAACTCATCAAAAGTCTTCCAGATAAATCATAAAGGTCTAAGAAATCAATCGGTTGCTTGCTTTCAATTTGGAAGAGTCCCTCTGTAGGGTTTGGATGCAAGGAGATTTGTGAAAGACGGTCCTGCGTGTCATCCGTTGAGGAAACAATGTCGTCTTGTCCGTACACAAATCCATTCCCTCTAAATCCGATATACACTCTTGTAGGAATGGTCGGGTCTCCTTCCATCACATTCGCAATATCATAAATCCCTTTAGGGTATGTACCGATATTTTTCCAGCTTAATCCTTCATCAGCAGACATCCAATATCCAAATTCACCATTTACCCTTCCTTGAATGAATAAGGTTGGATAATTAGCATCTGGCAAAGGGACACCAATCGCATGGTTGAGTACCTCAGAGGTGTTGTTTAATGTTTGCCAAGTCACGCCCCCGTCGGTTGATCTTTTCAGAGCTTGTGTAAAACCAATATCAGACTCCGCACCATGGCTGTACCAGAGATGGTTGGCATGGTTTGGACTTGTGGATAATTTTGCATTCCACCCGAAGTAATCTTGTAGTGCTGTCCTTTCCGTCCAGGTGGCACCTCCATCGGAGCTTACGTATATGCTGCCGTTTTCCCAATTGTAGATATAGAATGTATTTGGTAAGACCTTGTCAGCTGTCAGTGCTTTTTTATAAACAAAGTTAAAATTCAAACAGCAATTTCCCTGATCATTGGGCAAAGTAGCTTGTTGCCAAGTTTCCCCTAAGTCATTGGTGTAGTAAGGGGCTTGATTTCCGGTGGGTAGCCACACAATGTTTTCACTATCAAAAGCAGAAATAGCTATATTCCCAAAAATACTATTGTCATTGAGTGCATCGGGCTGTGAGGGAAATCGAGTCCAAGTAACACCACCGTCCTTACTGTAACCGCTGTTTCGGTGCTGGTCGTCATAACAACAGAAGCGATGGTCTTCAATTATAGCAACCATAAGGTTATCGCCTGTAGGACTTACGTCCATATCCCAAGCAGAATTAAAGCGATTGGTTGGCTGGTGCTGGGTGGGGTACTCTCCTAAGTCGTCATGCCAAAATATCGGCCTGTCCCAATGAGCAGTCACCACTTTTCCGTCTTGACCAATGACTAAATCATTGCTTACTAAATGCTCTTGATTTTTTGAATTTTCTTCCCATGTTAAGTTAACAGAATTTATATCATTGACATTCCAGACGCCTATTCCGTCAGCGATCCAGAGCTTATCTGGGACTACGGGATCAAAAGTCATTTCTCCCACAGTAAACCAATTGTTTTCCGCCCAGGAAAGCCACGGAATGTTAGCTGCGGTTAAAGTCCGTCCGGGATATGACCAGTCAGGATTGGTTGCACCAGCATTAGATGTTAAGGCCGTTTCTGTAAAGCCTTCGGACAAGACGACCACCCGGTTTTGATCAAATGGATCGATGGCTACATTAAAGTAAGTCGTTCCATTGTTTTGTATTTGCTTCCATGCAGTTCCGTCAAACTTTTGTATGCCAAAGGTTTGATTATTCTCATCTCTTCCAACACAATACAGATTTCCGCTGTTATCAATTTCGGTATCTAAAAAAATAGGACTTGGTGCAGAAAAACTAACATTGCTCCAAGACGTACCCGCGTCATCGCTTTTAAAAACTCCTTCACCGTCTACCGTTACATATACAATATTTGTCTTATTATTTGTTGTGCCGCCTGTCTGGTCAAAAACGATTTGTCTTATCCCTCTGTACAGTATACCATTTGGGATGGCCGATACCGATTGCCAATTCAAGCCACCGTTAATGGTTACATACAGTCCATTTTCGGGTGTGCCAAAATAAAGGATGTCTTCGTTAACGGGGTCAACGGCCAGCCGCTCTCCGGATAGTTTACTTTCATCATCATTGGCCCCCAAATCCATAGAAGGAAAATTCGTTTTTTCCCACGTATCACCTCGGTCTGAGGACGTATATATGGCATCAATGTACGCCATGTAGGCCCGACTAGCATTTGAAGGAGCACTCACTATACTGAGTACTCCGCCGAATCTATTCCAGTAAATATCAGTAGCAGGAATATTAGATGCCGTGACAATATTTTCCCATTCTTGCAAAACTTCGTTGTATCGATAAGCACTTCCCACATCAGACCTTGCATAAACGGGACTTCCACTCGGATGTATATCCATCCCAGTTATCCATCCTCCTGCCCCTGTTGCAAGCGTCCTCCACTCGAAGCTTTGAGCTTGCATTAGATTGGCAATAGACATCAGTAATACCATCAATACAATTCTCATACACTATCTATTTTAGTTGCTTGAAGGATTTTCATCAACAACCTTGGCAGTTTCCACTGACAATGGACCATTGAACATTTCTAATCTAATATACCCTTTTCATTCTTCTTTTTATGCCATTCGAAACTGTTTCCTCCTCAGCTTTTAACCTCCAGGCATAGTAGGTGCCAAGTTATGGGGCTTTTATTCAGTACCCATTCTAGCTAAATACTCCTTTGGTGTCATTATAGAGAGATTGCTGTTCTTATAATCCTTCGTATTTCTCGTTATTAATATTTTATGACCAGATAACTCAGCACAATAATTTTGTACTGCATCTTCAAAATTCTTGAACTTTGATCTTGATGCTTCATCGATCACTTGTTGGCCGACATTCTCTATTTTTACAAGTCTCAATAACCTTTTTGTCTTAAAATCAGCTTTTTCTTGGTTCTCTAACCTCCCAACTATGTAGTTAATATTTGTTATACTTATAGGACTGACACATAATGAAGTATTCGAATCTATCGAATTCTCCATCAGCTTTGACGTATCATCCATAAACGGTTCTCGGTCCAATAATAAGTCTAACAGAACATCTGAGTCAAGATATATTTTATCCATTACTTTCATCTTTCAGATATTTTTCCAACAGTGCCTCTTGTAATATTTCCTTATAACTGGCATTCCTATACTCCTCTGGCAACTTGACTGATCCCCTTAATTCTGCCAATATCTTATTCTTTGGTTTTTCACCCCTACTCCCTTGCGATTCCGAAAGAGATTTTAAATATTCTTCAACTATGCTTGATAAACTCTTTCCTGAAGACTTTGCATATTTTTTAGCTTCTTCTATCACTGATTGGCTTATTGATAAAGTCAACTTACTCATACGTGTTATTTTTTACGTACAATATAAGTAATTTCATATCATCTGTCAATTACTTACAATTTGAGTCTACTATTTTCTTCTATATTCAAATTCTTACCACTAAGCCCTGGCTGTAAATAAACAACTCAGAATTTAATTCTATTTAGGTTCCAATTAAAAGTAAAATAGAAATTAAATTTTAATAAAAACCTCATTTCAAAATTATACACTAAAAATTCCGAAATATATTTTAGTCATTTTTTAATTTAGACAAAGTCAATTACGTATTTCATTATCAAGTCTCATCGATCAATATCAATATATCTATGTTTCTTACTTTTTTACTTGCCACTAACTCAGTGCCAGTTCTACCCAAACATCGAATGGATCATCTTGAACGGTACCAATTACAGACTTAGCTTTTAGATCGCTAGGTATACCACCTACAGCCCTCTTTGTTAAGAATCCTTTATATATCTTTAATGGCATCTCTAATCTACTCATTATCAAATCATTAATCATTCCTCTTACAAGGAATCAACAAGCTCAAATTTACATTTTTTTGAAGGAGTTCATAATTTCCATTTATAGCACGGAGCTACTCTGGATACCTACCTCTAAGCTACCTCCATCAAATTTCACCACGCTTTCAAGCAAACGATGCCCTCCATTTTACTAAATGAAGGGCATCGAATCCAGTACAAATACCTCTGACCATAGCTTACTGCTTCTTCTCCTGAAATTGGGTCAATTGCTCAAAGATGTACTTCAGGGCTTCTCGCAATCCACGCAAATTATCCAATAGCTGCCCCAAATCTTTCTTGGTCGCCGCTTTTTTGGTCCGCGCCAAGGATTGCTCCTTGTCTTTGGTGATGGCTTCTAGTATGGCTTTCAGAAAACGGATTTCGCCAAGTACGGAATCGCGTTCTTTGAAAGAACCACTGACTTGCCAAGCTCTTTGGTAGGTATCGATGATGCTTTTGGAACGTTGCCGTATCTGGCCAGGCTGAAGCTTTTCATAGCGGTAGCGCAGCAACAGCTCGTAGAGTTGTTTGTCGGCAAAGGCATTGAGGTCCCAGAAGTTGTTGCTTTGGGCCAGCTTGTCGGTATCGACCAGTTTGCTGTTGTGGTAATAGTCTTGCTCCAATACTTCCTTGGTTAGAAGATCGTTGGCATCTTTGGCTTCTTTACTGCCAGCCAGCTCGGCCAACACCTGCGTCCGTAACCAGTTGATCATTGGATAGTCGGAATGACGAGCGGTGTTGTTGCGGTGTAAATCATGCGCTTCCTTGTATTTGTGGGCCGCCTCCATCAGTACGGATTTGCGCTGGGTACCAGTGACAGTGAGCGCCTTGCGCTTGAGCGCGCTACCCCACAAACTGAGTCGCTCGCTGGTCACCTCCAGATTTAGTAGATGCTGCGTACCAGCGATGGCATCTTCCAATAGCTGCTTGGCTTTCTCCTCTTGGTCGCCTTTGAAATAGAGCTGAATGGCCAACCGACTTCTGAGGTTTTCAACTACTTCCAGAGAGCGCACTTGGTAATGCGATTTTTCCATCGTCCGAAGGCGATCAAAGTATTCGACCGCTTTGTCCAAGATCAATAGTTCGCCGTAAGCAGTGGCGACAGCCTCCATAATTTCACTGTCATTTTCTCTCAAATGATCCGCCATTTCGTTGACAATCAGATCAAGCTGGGTCGATAGCGTTTTCTGGTTGCGGGTGTATACCTTGGATTTGCTGATGAGGTTTTCGAGCGCAATGATGACTTCCATTCGATCCGATTGGCGGCTGATTTCTCGGCGATTTCTGCGGCTGGAACCTTTGAGGGTGAAGAAGGGATCACCATAGCATTGATAGGCACCCCAGGTGTTGAAGTCTGGATAGTTGTAGTAGGTGGCCTTGCGAGCGCGGTGGACGGAGGCACCGAAGTTCATGCCTCGTAACATGGATTCGTAGAAAGTAATGGCAAATATCTTGGCAGCATCGTCATTGACAGCCCAGCCAGCCACTACCACTGCCCGAGCGCCCTGGCGAATCAACTGTGTACCGAGGTTGGCAGCAAGCTTGTGTTGACTCCCGTTGATAGGCTCATCGCCCGGCTCTATCCGTCCCAAAAAACAGCAATTGACAAATACCAAATCGGGCATGCTGGTTTTTTGTGCAATCAGTGCAGGGGTCAAAAGTGTTTTCTCGCCCAGTACCATGCCGGCACGAACAGATTTGTTGCTGAGCTTTTCGTAAATGCCATGGCCGGCTAAATGCAGGATGCGATATGGTTTTTGGAAAAGTGCTTCGAGACTTTCTTTGAAAGTTGGCTGGATCAGGGGTGGCTCCAGGTCATAGCCATTCTTGGACAGTAAATCGCCAACCAAGCGGGCTTCTTCCTGAGCAGCTGGCAATGGAATGTAAGCACCATTGTTGTCTGGATCACCAATGACCAAGGCTGTTTGCTGCAAAGAGGCTTTGACCTCTGCCCGATAGTTGGCCGTCACCAGCTGACGAACCATTCCGGCACGTACGGCAATGGGTACTTTTTCTGAGCTGTAAGAATCCTGTAGGAGTTCCCAGGGATAGGAAGCGGTGACTTCGTCTAAAATCCATAAAATGTTTCTGTTGTCGGCTGCGTATACCTTAAAGTCATTGGGCAACAACAATTCAAAAAGGGTTTTGGCCAATCGATCATTCCAACCGTTGTGCACAACAGCTTGTTCCAGGAAGTCGTCCAAAATCTGTTGTTGAGAAGCCAAGGTGTTTTCTTCGGCCCTCGCCCGGTCGGTCATGGAGGTGAAACGAAGGTTGACTTCTTCGATGATGTCGCCATCTTCATTCTTGTAGTAGGTTTCAGCTTCTTCTACTTTGATACGGCTCCACCACTCTTGGTCGTCCATCAGATAAGTACGGTGTCTTTCGCCCCCTTCTCGCCGCAGTTTGTTCTCGACAAAAGCATAGCCTTCAAACCCACTTTCATCACTCAACAATTCCCTCAAAATGCGCAAGACATTCAATGCACGGCGTTCATACAGTTCGATGAATTCCAAATTGGCAATTTCCTGAAGCCCCTTGATTTTCAGCGAGCGAATCTCTGCATTGGCCTTGCTCACTCCAATCAAAATGGACCGGATGGCAATGCGCAGCGGCAGATTACCATAGCCTGAACCAATAATCAAAGTCGTTAAGCCAGGTGCCTGATGGATGGATTTTTCCCGATAGGTCATGGCCAATTCCAAGCTTGCCTTGGTGATGCTTTTGACGAGGCTGCCCGGCGAAAGATGATCGTAGGCCCCCAAGCCAATCACCACCGCACCTGGCGGCCTATTCCCCGGCTCTAAAATCACTTGAGATGTTCCTACCTCTCCAGGATAAATACCCAGTTGGTGGCGATTCCACAGCTTGTCTTTCAAATAAAAATTGAGGACCCACTCTGGCCCTAAGATGCTTTCTCCCTTGAAGTGTCCAATCGCAACAGGAAATTTTGCTTTGCTCAAATCGCCATTGGTCACATAGACACCAACCGTACTTGTCGTCTCCTCCTCGCCTTCGTCCACCGTATATCCCATGGCATGGGCGCGCAGGTGTTCCAGGGTTGGAATTTGTTCTGGCTCGTCTTCGAAGACAAAGCGGTCGTCGGCCTCTCCACGCACCCGAGTCGGTGGCACCTTGGGCAGTTCTTCTGTGCTTCCGCGTTCCAGCAGTTCGTAAATCGCGTTAAATTTAGATTCGGTATTGGCCAACTTTCCGTGTGTTGCATCCATGTACCAGGTATGTGCTTCTCGCAAATCATCGGGTATCCCCGTTTCCCAAGTTACGCGACCATCACCGCGCGAAGTAGCAAAAAATTCGAGCTTATCTTTTTTGGGATGCTTTTTAAAATCTACGGGCGTAGCCTTGGCAGAACCTGCAACGTATAAAATTTTATTTTCACCGACCTCGTTTTTCAAAGGCTCGCTCGCCAGTTTTTGAATCAGTGCCTTGGCTTGATCCAAAACGTCCTGAGTAGGGCTGACCCAGGCGCGCTTGCGCCCCCCCAAAGTTCTGAGCGTTTCCCAATAATCTCTATTGAAAAGGTCTTTATCTGCATCCTGCTTCTTACCTCCCAGCGGAAGGAGCTGCAGCAGGCCAGGATAGTTTACGACAATGTCTAGGATGTCCTTGCGCGAATGTGTCAAATCCAATAAACTCAAATAGCGCACAAAACGATCTTTACCAAAGATGACCCTCGGGATGACGAAAGAACCGCGGCAAGGGGTCCCCAACATCAAAAAGCGGCAATTGGGTCGCTCTTGCATCTTCTTCCAGGTCTTGGAGTGATTGACGATAAAGGTGTGCGCCACCAAGCCCCCCATGGAATGCGCCAACAAACGGATGGGAACGGCCGAATTTTTGGTCTCCTCCAGTTTGGCTTGAATGGCTTTATCCAGCAAGTCAGCTGCGTCTTCCAACGGCTTGCGCCAATCGTAGGGAAACGGAATCACTTCATGGCTTCTGGACAAAAAGTTCACCATATCAGAATAGGCCATCGACACCAAACCGTACGCCTCGATGTGGTCGCCAGGCATATATCGCAGGGTCTGGATGCCCCCCATGGCCAGACGAATCATATTCAACCAAATACCGGAGTCGCTGTCCTTGGGCCGCAACTCGCTACCCATAATACCTGGCAAAACAAAAACGATCGGCTTGTCGGCCCCACTGCGAACACCCACGGCTCTGCTGGTAAGCACAGAAGCTGCCTTTTCTTCCCAGACAATTGGCTTGAAGTCCTGGGTTGCGACAAAGTCGGTACTGCAAGCTTTTAGAATCACCTCTTGGGTGAGCTTGTTCGAAAAGTATTTGAAGTGGTTGACTTCTTTGCCTTGGTGGAAAAAGTAAAAGCCTTTGTTGATGCGTTGTACCCCGCGATACATTGAAGAGGTATTGACGACCAAATCGTTGTTTTCCAGATAGTAGAGCTTGGATAGATAAACCACCAAGGTATTCCAAAACCGATTGCCTTTGGCGTTGCCGGCAATGGCGAGCAGGGCGGTGTCTGACTTAACCGTTGGATTGTTGAGCATTCGGATGAGGGGAGCATCTGGCACCATGGCTTCCAGCCCCGGCAAGACCATCGGGTCCAAGCGCTTTTTAACGACGATCATCAAAAAGGAGCTCAAAAACTCATAGACGGGATTGTTAACCAAAAATGGAATCTTACCGATGAGGTTGAGCATGACGTTGAGGTACAAATCCAATCGACGGGAGGCCAGGGTGGTTCCAGCCGAAGGGCTGGCAACGCGGATGACCTTGTTGATTTTCAATTGCTTACCACCCAATAACTCATTCAGTTCTTTCAGCTGTGCAATGTCTTTGGCTCTGGGATTTTCTGCTGCCTCCTCCCCTTCTACTTGGTCTTCGTCCTCCGATGATACCCGAAATACAGCATAGTCCTGTTCGTTGAAAGCCTCCCCTTCGCCGCGGCTGTTGGTACGCGCCAGCAAGTCACCCAGTAGTCCTCCTCTGGAATATGTCAATACATCTAGCGAGATGCCCTTTGGCAACATTTTGACCAAGTCGATGACATTCTCAACGGGATTTTTGCTCAGGGTTTGGTGCTCGAAAGCCAGGATGCGATCGGGATACAAAGCTTGTAATTGCTTCCAAACGGTTTGGTGACTCAGGTCTGTCGATACATCACTGCCTTCCAATACAAAACCAGAAAAACTGCCCTCCGTGCAAGAGCCTGTTCCATGTATCAACAACAGGTAGGGCTTTTCATCCACCACCAACTTATCCGGCCGGTCAATCCGGTCCAATTGATCCGGACGCTTGGCTTTGAAAAGGCCACCTCCGCCGACCAACATCTTTTCTCGGTTGGCGATCAGCAGGCGGGCAGGCGCTGCCTCTAGCTCGGGCCGCAAGATGCGCAGCCCCTTCAGCACCCAGTCGCCAATGCCTCGATTGGCAGAGCCGACAGAAAAGGCCACCTGTATTTCCGTCGAGCCGTCATCCTGACTTCTTTGTTTGTTTTGGGGCATGATCTCCTGCAACTGTTCCAGCGTTCCCCACCAAGTTTCGCCATTTTCCAGACGCACCTCGATGATGTCATCCTCTTCAATATCCTTTTTGATGACTTTGGTGCTATCCGATCGGCTGCGATCAACGTGAATATCTCCGACAACAGAGACGTTCATAAAATTTCCGAATTGTATGTTTTCTTCGTATTCGACTTCCCGGCCGGGAATCGCAATTTTTTTAGGCATGAGGATGATTGGTTTGTTTGAGGCTAAATAGATTTGATAATCGCAGAAATATAGTAAAAAACCTTCAAATGTTAAGGCAAATCCTCCACGACACTATTTCAATACGTTCTCAGAGAGTGTATCAGCATCCTTAGCAGGTATTAACTCGATGGAAGCACGGCCCATAATTTCTTTGGTTCCGTCGGGATGAAACCAGATGCCACCGCCAGAATGGATACCGATGCCACTGCGCAACACCTCGGCTTTTGTCAACTCTTTTCGCAATCTCTGCCAGTTGTCTTTTTCCTGGTGTGCATCAAAGTAGTAAGGTAACAATTGCAACATGGGAGTATAAAACCCTTTCCACAGAGTACCCATGCCCAACTGGATGGCACCTGCAGAAATACCCATCAGAAGTGCGCCCGCGCGGTATTGCTCGCGGATGCATTCAGCCATACCAGACTGTTGCAAGGCCGCCCAGCCTTTGATGGGGTCTCCGCCCGCCAATAAAATCAACTTGGCACTGCGCAGCATTTGAAAGGCAGCCGCTCCGTAGGGATGTCGGAGATGTACAGAGCGCTCAATACCGATGTTGGCCATGGCTGTTTTAAACAGCTCGAAATATTCAGGCCGGTCTTCATTCGACACGCCCAAATAAACCGCCAGGGGATCATCTCCCGATAGTAAAGCCCGAGCTTCAGCCAGGTAAAAAGAACCGTCGCCCTTTTTACTGAACAACAAAATGCTATCCGCCAACAAACAAATCGGTCGAAGTGGAGATTTAGTCATGTTTTAGGGTATCGGCCGGGTTGAGTCGCGTGCTGCGCAACGCATGAAAACCAGTGGTCAAAAAGGTCAACAGCAAGGTAAAAAACAAGACCAGTACAAATAGAAAGATGCTGATCTCTGTCCGAAAAGCAAAGCCCTCCAACCAACGGCGGACCACCCACCAACCAGCCAAAAAGGCGGGAATACTGGACAGCAATACCAAGAACAAAAAGCTTCGCGTCAGCAGTAAAACCATATCTGAAACGGAGGCTCCAAGAATGCGTCGAATCCCAATTTCGCGCACGCGCTGCATGGAAATGTAGGAGGCCAATCCAAATAAGCCAAAGAATGCAATGGCGAGCGTCACCAGCGAAAAAGAAAGGAAAATACTGCCTCGGCGCTGGTCCAAAACGTATTGCTCCTGCAGCATTTCATCCAAAAAGTGAAAGGTAAATTCCGTATTCGGATAGACCGAGGCCCAACTGCTTCTGAGGTGCTCCAATGCCGCCGGAATATCGTCTCGAAGCTTCGCTACGACCCGATTGGGATTGGGTTGGAGTAAAAACATTTGGGACTCTATGGGGGTGTACAAAGAGTTTTGATTGAAATCTTCCACCACACCAATCACCGTCAAAAAATTGGGATTGCCTTTATCTCCGCGGCGAAGTTTCTGCCCAATTGGATCATCCGGCAAGCCAAACTCCTCGATCAAGCGTTCGTTGACAAGCACTGAGCCCAGCGAATCACCAGGAAAATCCGGAGAGAAATTACGGCCAGCCTTCAGCTCGACGTCCATGCTGCTGAAAAAGTCGTAGTCTACTCGACCAATGCGTACAAAACGCGGATCGGTACCGGCTGTCCCCTCGCCACTCAAAGGCCCCCTAAACATCCCATTCATACCGGGCGTAAAACTGGATGCCCCTACCGACACCACCAATGGACTTTGCTGGAAGGTCTCCCGAAGCACTGGCAACTTTTGGGTTTGGGCCTGACCTGCCAATCGCATTTCTACCATCTGCTCCTGGTCGAATCCCAAGTCCTGCGTTCGCATAAATTGCAACTGCTGGTAGATCATCCCAGTGCAAAACAGCACAAAAATTACGACAGCAAACTGCACCCCCAGCAGCATCCGTCGGACGGGCGTCGCCTTGGAAGCTGGCCCTTTCATCACAGATACTGGCTGAAAAGAGGACAGGAAAAAGGCCGGATAACTACCGCCTAACAAGCCAATCAAAAGAGCCATTCCCAGCAAAAACGCATAAGCTTGTGGCTGCATCAATTGCTGAATGCTCAGCTGCATATCAAACAAACCATTGAGAAAGGGAACCGCATAGCGGACCAACAAAAAAGCCAGCCCCACCGACAAGGCTGTATATGCCAATGATTCCGATAAAAACTGCCAGATCAACTGCCGACGATCGGAGCCCATCACCTTGCGCACCCCAACTTCCATCGACCGACGACTCGCCTGGGCCGTTGCTAAGTTGACATAGCTGATCAAGGCAATCAAAAGCAGCAAAACTGCGATGGCCGCAAAGATGTAGATGTAGTCGTATCCTCCACTTGTTTCCAGGTGAATGGCCGGCAGCGGCAGCAACTCATGGGTGGCATTGACAAGGACGGGCTCGATTTCGGGATCGAGGTATTTGTCGTACAGCCCTGTCAGCTTCTCGGTCAGCGCCGCTAGGTCTGCGTTGGGAAAGGCCATGAGGTAGGTGTAGCAAGAAAAGCGATCAAAATAGTAATTGGCGGATTCAGAATCTGTCTCGACAGATACCAAGGCGGAGGCTTGCAGCACCGTATTGGCCGGTAGGTCGCGGAAGACCCCAGAGACCAGTAACGGGCGTTGCTCATCGGCTGCCGTACGTTGGTGAACAAAGCTGGCATCGATGATTTTTCCGACAGCTGGCCGGTCGCCAAACATCCGTCGCGCAAGGCTTTCGGACAAAACGATTTTGTTTGGTCCACTCAATGCCTCGCTGGTATCTCCGTCCAGTAGATGGTAGTCGAATAGTTTGAAAACGGCTGGGTCGGCAGCAACGACTGGTTCTTCGGTTAAGGTATTATTTTGGTAGGTCATTTCCAGGTTGGACAAAAAGCCATAGGTCCTAGCGACCGCCGCTACTTCGGGAACATCCTGCAAAATGAGCGGTCCGAGGTTGATCGGCGTTCCTTGTATATTCGATTCGATGGTTCTGCTTTGGGTTTTGATCTGTGCGGTGGTAATTCGATAAACATTTGCACTATTATTGTGGAACCTATCGTAACCCAGCTCAAAATCCAGATACAACAAAATCAGCAAGCTGGCAGCAATGCCGATGGTCAAACAACTCAGGTTTAAAAAGCTGTGAAAAGGGCGACGATAAAGGTTTCTCCAAAAAAGTAGTAGATGGCTTTTGATCATAGCTGGCACATTTTAGGTGTCTTAAGGATGGGCAGGTCTAAGTACGAACAGAGGAAAGATCGAAAAATCTGCTCACAAATCCTGCAAATTTGGCAAACTTTTCTCATGTTTATGACAGTAGCGGATTCCAATAAAAAAGACAATCCGGGACATAATTCTGGCAGATGACCAATCGTTAAACAAAAAAAATGAAGAAAAACCATGAGGTATTTACTCTTTTTATTGTGCAGCTTCCTCCTCCCCAGTATTTCTCAAGCTCAATTTACGCCATCTGAAAGTGGATTGACCATTCTCGTAACAGATGGTACGCAGCAAGGCCGCAAAAGTGTGCAACAAGCGCCCGGTAGCGTTCTTTTACCAGACCCCATTCGCCCACTTGGTATGACAGATGCCATACAGGCGGCGGCCTTTTTGGAACGCCCCGACTTTGGTTTGATGGGCTTCATACTCGTCTTTTGTGTCAATGACTCCATCGATGGCCGTCAGGGCGATCTGGAAATCAATGGAGAAGTTTACAAAGGCGTCTATCGATTGATTCGCCAAAAAATTGCTGTAGACGAAGTCATTCCTGTGGGTATGACCACCTTCCGCTTGTCGGGTACTGTTTTCTTTTTGGGGATTTCCTAGAAAGAGATCACTGATTTTCAATGCATTATAAACAGCGTCATTGGCTGGCTGTGCAAGCACAGTCCGTTCCTTACTTTGCAACTGTTTAAGTTATCAGACGAGTTTTAGAAAAAGCGGCCTAACTCAATTTTAGGATAAGATGGCGGATTTATCGCCAAAACTTCGCGATTTTACTGTGCTGTCTGTAACTTAGGAGCCGTCCAAAGGTCTATCTACAGAAATGGACCATCTCAAATTCCGTTAAGAAAAAAGCTCTGAGTGACATTCTCTGTGCTAAAAACTCGGCCGGGATTCCGGGGCTTTTACCTAAGTGGCAGTGTACCAATAGGGCATCGCAACTTAAAATAACAAACTGAGTATCCCTCCCGGTTTTAAAGCATTTTTCCATGCCCTCAATCCGCACAAAAGCCCTTTTGTAGAAAACCAGACAATCCTTTTACATTCCAATCTACTTTCGCCGAGTGGCTTGTTGGAAAAAAGCGTATCTTGACCTATAATTGATTAGGTCTAACGATACTACCCACTTATGCGAATTAGGAAAGATGGCGATCCCAAGAATACCGCTTTGTTGTATTCCCTCATACAGCGGTTTTTTGCCCTACTATTGCCTGCCTTTCTCTTATCCATCATCTTCAACAGTTGTGGCGACCCTCGGCCGAGCAGCTTTCGAGCTGTATCAGATGAACTACCAGACATTGTCGACTACAATTTTCACATCAAACCATTGTTGTCAGACCGCTGTTTCACCTGCCACGGTCCCGATGCGAATAAGCGAGCTGCTGACCTGCGACTCGACCAAGAGGAAGATGCCTATGCTGAAGCCACCAGTCCCAAAAGTAAGGCTGCCTTTGTACTCAAACCAGGCAATCTTCGAAAAAGTGAAGTCTTTCACCGACTGATTTCTGAAGAAGCGGATTATGTTATGCCGCCACCGGAATCCAACTTAAAGCTCAGCATCAAAGAAAAGGCTCTAATTGCCAAGTGGATACAACAAGGTGCGACCTATGAACCGCACTGGTCTTTCAGCATGCCACAAAAAGCAGCCTTACCTACCGTAGCGCCACACCAACGCCCTCTGCAGCCTCTCGACCATTTTATTGTGGAAAAGCTGGAAAAGGCAGGTTTGAACTTGGCTCAGGAGGCCAGCCGAGAAGAACTGCTGCGCCGTTGGAGCCTCGACCTGACAGGCTTACCTCCCAGCCCCGAAGACATTCAAGCTTTCGTGGCAGACCCAGACCCCAATGCCGCCGAAAAACAAATCGACCGCCTGCTGGCTTCTCCCCACTTTGGAGAGCGGATGGCCAGCGATTGGCTCGACTTGGCCCGCTATGCCGACTCCCACGGCTATCAGGACGATGGCCTGCGCAACGTCTGGCCCTGGCGCGATTGGGTCATCAAAGCTTACAATGAAAACTTGCCACATGATCAATTCATCCTCTGGCAATTGGCCGGGGACCTGTTAGACAATCCAACCCACGATCAAATACTGGCGACCTGCTTCAATCGGCACCATCCACAAACGCAGGAAGGTGGCGTAGTAGACGAAGAATATCGAGTCGAGTATGTGGCCGATCGCACCAATACCTTTGGCAAAGCCTTTCTGGGGCTGACCATGGAATGCGCCCGTTGTCACGACCACAAATACGACCCCATCAGCCAGGAAGATTACTATGCACTCTTTGGTTATTTCAACAACAACAAAGAAGCAGGCATCGTCCCCTACAATGGCGAGGCAGCTCCCACCCTGCTGCTGCCCAGCGAAGAGGCCAAAGCTAAGTTGGCCGCCTATGCCGAAAGCCGCAAGGCGTTGGAAGGCGAATTGGTCGCTGAAAATTTTGTCGATGAATTTCAAAAATGGTACAAGCAAAAAAGGCAATTACCGACCAAGCCCAACTACAAACTCATCGCCGATTTTCATTTTGAAAAAGACATTGTAGCGCCTCACAAACAAGTCAACTTGGATCGACAAGACAAGGTGACTCGCAAGGATTCTGCCATTGCCTACATCAATAAAGTGGGCAACAAGCCGGATGCAGCGCTGTGGGGGGACATCGATAAACGTCCCAAAGAAGTGGCAGGCAAAAACGGAAATGGCCTGGAGTTTTTGGGCGACGCAGGTATTCGCTTCAGCCGAGATTTTGATTTTGATCGGCACCAACCCTTTTCGGTCAGTTTGTGGATCAAATTGTTAAAGGGAGGCGAATCTGGACCCATTTTCGGCAAAACCAATGGGGATTTCGAAGGTTATCGCGGCTGGCTTTGCAAACTCAACAAAGACGGAACGCTGTCCTTTCAACTCAACCATGTTTGGCCGGCCAATTGCATCGACATCAAAACCAAGGACAGCATCCCTTTCGGCCAGTGGACCCATATCGCAATGACCTACGATGGCAGCAGCAAGGCCGACGGCGTACACTTTTACATCGATGGAAAACGCCCGGACAGTGAGGTTTTAAATGACCACCTTTACAAGAGTCTTTTGCATGGTGCCAATGAAACCAACTGGTCCAACCTACCTTTCTTTTTGGGGATGGAGCTCCGGCAGACCATCCAGCACATTGTCATGGATGAGTTGAAAGTATACAAGCGACAACTTGCCGAAATAGAGGTGCAACAGCTCAGTCAGTTGGCAGATGCCCCGACAGAAGACCATTGGCTGGAATACTACCTACTCGCTGGCAAAAACCGCCGCTACCAGAAGACCCTCCAAAAGTTGACCGAGCTGAGAAAAGAGGAAAACCTCCTACTGACCAACCAACCGGAGGTGATGATTATGCAGGAACGCCCCAAACGCCAACCGACCTACATCCTGGATCGCGGAGCTTATGACGCACCTGGCCGGGAGGTAGCCCTAGCAACGCCTGCCGCCCTGCCGGCCATGCCCAAAGATTATCCGGCCAACCGGCTCGGCCTCGCCAAGTGGCTGGTCGATGGCTCCAACCCCTTGACGGCCCGGGTGAGTGTGAACCGCTTTTGGATGATGCTTTTTGGAAAAGGGCTGGTCGAAACGCAGGAAGATTTTGGCAACCAGGGCAAACTGCCATCCCATCCGGAACTGCTGGACTGGCTGGCGGTCGACTTTGTTGAAAGTGGATGGGACGTTAAAAAGTTGATGAAACAACTGCTGTTGTCAGCTACCTATCGACAATCTTCGCTGGCTTCGGAAGCTAGTCGGGAGGCAGACCCTGGGAACTTACTCTACAGCCGTTTTCCAGCGCACCGCCTTTCTGCCGAAACCATTCGCGACAAGGCCCTTGCGGCCAGTAAGTTGCTGGTCCCCAAGATCGGTGGCCCTAGTGTGTATCCCTATCAGCCCGATGGCCTGTGGAAAGCCCTGGCTACCCGCAATGCCACAGAATACCGCCAGCAAAGTGGCGATAGCTTGTATCGTCGCAGCCTTTACACGATTTGGAAACGCAGCTCACCGCCACCTTCCATGGTTAATTTTGATGCACCGGATCGATACAATTGTGTGGTGCGCCGCCAAAAAACAGCAACGCCACTACAGTCGCTCGTCTTGATGAACGATCCCCAATTCGTGGAAGCAGCCAAGGTACTGGCCCAACACAGCTTGCAGGATGCTGGGCCGGAGACGGAAGCGCAAATCCGCTTTGCATTTTTGGCCTTGATCAATCGGTCGCCCAGCGGTCGGGAGATGGATTTGTTGCGAAATCTGTATCAGGAGTCTCTCAATGACTTTTTAGAGAAGCCCGACCAAGCCACAGCCTTGCTAAAAACGGGCGAATTCGCAGTGGATGCCTCCCTAGCAGATAAACAATTAGCCGCCCTAACCATTGTCAATAGTACCTTGATGAATTACGACGAGTTCGTTATGAAACGTTAATAAGCCGGACCAAACGAAAGTGACATGAAAGAACTGAATGCCTACTTGACGAGCCTGAATCGACGTGCCTTTATGAAAAACAGCCTTTTCAGCTTGGGGTCTGTCGCTCTGTCCGGCCTTGGGCAGCCCGGCTTATTGTCGAATCAGTCGATGGCTAATGCTCCTTTGCCGCATTTCCCACCGAAGGTCAAGCGCGTCATCTACTTGCATCAAAGTGGCGCTCCATCCCAATTGGAGCTGTTTGACTACAAGCCATTGCTGATGAAACGCTTTGGGGAAGAACTGCCGGATTCGGTGAGGGGCAATCAAAGAGTGACGGGTATGACGGCCAGTCAGAAGAGTTTTCCCTTGGCCCTGGCCGACTTCAATTTCCAACAGCATGGCCAGAGTGGTGCCTGGCTCAGCGATCTGTTGCCTTATCACCAGCAAATTGCCGATGAACTGTGCTTTATCAAGTCCATGCATACCGAAGCGATCAACCACGACCCGGCTATTACCTTTATACAAACAGGCTCGCAACAGGCTGGACGGCCTAGTATGGGTTCCTGGTTGAGCTATGGGCTTGGCAGTGAGAATGAAAATATGCCTTCTTTCGTGGTCCTATTATCCCGAAGCAATGATTACGATCAGCCCCTCTACGCCAAATTGTGGGGCAGCGGCTTTCTACCGTCGGAGCATCAGGGTGTTTTGTTTCGGTCGGGGCATGAGCCGGTTTTATATCTCAACAATCCAGAAGGTATCGACGGTCGCAGCCGCCGGCGCATGTTGGACTACCTCAAGAATCTGCACGAATCTCAGTACGAGCACACCCAAGACCCGAGCATCAATTCCAGGATTGCGCAGTACGAGATGGCCTACAGGATGCAGTCGTCTGTCCCAGAAACCTTAGACATTTCCAAAGAGCCAGACTACATATTCGATTTGTATGGCGAGGCCGCCAGAGCGCCAGGCACTTTTGCTGCCAATTGTTTGCTGGCCCGTAAACTGGCCGAAAGTGGGGTTCGCTTTATTCAATTGTACCACCAGGGTTGGGACCAACACGGCAGCTTGCCTTCTGAGATAAAAATACTGGCCAAAGACACCGACCAAGCATCCGCTGCCCTGGTAACAGATTTGAAACAGAGAGGTCTTTTGGAAGATACCTTGATTATCTGGGGAGGCGAATTTGGAAGAGGTTGCTATTCACAAGGCAAATTGACGCCAACGAATTACGGCCGCGATCACCATCCACGCTGCTTTACCATTTGGATGGCCGGTGCTGGTATTCAAAAAGGCATCAGTTATGGCAAAACAGATGAATTTGGGTACAACATCATCGAAAACCCTGTACATGTACACGACTTTCAAGCAACCGTAATGCACTTGATGGGCATCGACCATGAGCGATTTGTACACAAGTATCAGGGTCGACGTTTTCGGCTGACCGATGTACACGGCAAGGTGGTTAAAGACATCCTCAGCTGAGGAAAATCCTACGAAATGAGCAGTCCCCAGGCACTTAAAGTAGTATAATTCAAATAATGCAAACTAATTGTCGTTTATCCTCATGATAACAACTATCTTCGCAGAACGTTATTCCGCTAGCTCTCAGTTACTTATCAAAATCGCAATGTATCAATGAATATAAAGGGAAACTCTGCCATGCGGAGCAGCTCAAAATACGTTCATGATCAGCAAAAGTAAATGATGGCTTAAAATTAGATAGAAAACCTAAAAAGTAATAAGAAATGGACCAAACCCTGGAAGTAAACGCTAAGAGTACAGCCCAGCAAAAAGGTACCGATCGACCAATTCCGAAATTTAACCGGAAGGACCAAGCGGATTTTTACCCTATTCTTCGCAAGAGGGTCAACAAATACTTTGAAGACAACCAGCTTTCCAGGCATTACGATGGCAGAATGATCCGAAAGACAGTGCTGATCCTGAGTTGCTACCTGCTGACCTACGCCTTGTTGCTGTCCAATGCTTTTGATCCCATCTATCTGCTGTTTTTTGCCATCGCACATGGTTTCTTTACAGCTTTGATTGGTTTGAACATCGCCCACGACGCCATCCACGGCGCTTACACGGCCTCTCCTCGTTTGAATAAAATCATCGGTTTGAGCTTCAACATCATCGGAGCCAATGACTTTATGTGGAAGTGTTCGCACAACAATATGCACCATTCACATACGAATATTGTCCACCACGATGTCGACATCGACCAAATTCCACTCATCCGCCTCAATCCACACCAGGATCGTTGGTGGATTCACCGTTTCCAGCACTACTATATTTTCTTTTTCTATTCATTGACTTCCATTGCCTGGGTATTCATCCGGGATTTCGCAGAGTTTTTCCATCCGAAGGTAGACGGCAAGCGCAAGACCGCTAAACCTACCCAGGAATTCCTTCGCATGGTCTTTTTCAAGTGCATTTACTACACCTTGTTCGTCGTCATTCCCTTTATGGTGATCGATGTTCCTTGGACCTATTTTGTCTTTGGTTTTGTGGTCATGCACCTCGTGGAGGGCATCACACTGGCTTTGATTTTTCAATTGGCGCACGTCATTGAGTTGACAAGCTTTCCACTGCCAGATGAAAAAGGTAAAATGGAACACTCCTGGGCCGCACACCAGCTCCATACAACGGCCAACTTTGGCTGTAAAAATGACTTTCTGAATTACATCGCTGGTGGACTGAACTTCCAGGTAGAACATCACCTATTCCCAACCATCTGCCACGTACACTA
>JBCCSZ010000114.1:0-21699 GCA_039199225.1 Bacteroidota bacterium | reverse complement strand
CGAGTACTTGCTGGAAGTCATGCCGGATGGCGCGTTGGCCATCACCGATATCTATGTCTACATCACCGGTGAATTTCTCAGTGAAACCATCAGGGGCGTCTATGCGCAACTCATCAGTCGATTCCTGAACGAGGAAGACCTAGAACAGTCTCCTTATAACTTGGAAATGCTTGATAAGCTCAGGGAAGTGACCGAGCTTTTTACCAAAGGCGAAAAAGACAAAGCTCGCAAAATGTATGACTCTGAGCTGTCGGATGACTTCAAAAAGGAGCGGATTGCCTTACTTTGCGAGTTGAAACTGACCGATATTACCGACTCGCTTGCCTATATGAATATTCTCAATCGGATGGTCAAAGAGTCGCGCAGTCGCTCGGCTATTTATTTGGTCAGCATTGATGCCTTCTTTGTCAGTGGTCAGTTTGACAAGGCCCTTGGCGTAATCGACAGTTTGTACAATTTCACAGGCGATCCATTTTTGGACCTCTATCGGGGGAACATCTGTTTTGCCAGTGGAGACATCGACCAGTCCAAAGCGCATTTTGAGCAATTGTTGGCCAACTTTCCCTATCTGCCCGAGGCTTATGATCACCTACTGACGGTCTATTATTCTTTGGATGATGTGGATCGTTTTTTAGCATTGCTGAACCAGTCGCTCGAATTTATAGCCATCGATCTATCGTCGATCGACGCCATCGTACAAAGCGATTATCCGAAACTGGCGCAGTTGTCACAATACCAGGAATGGTTGAAGGAAAAAAAGGCTGATCCTTAATATCTTTATGGCAATTGAAAGCCATTGGATTGACTACCTCAATTTTGAAAGATGCACTTTCTACCGTCAAAAAAGTCTTACCTTAGTCTTGTCTTGTTGCTATTTCTATTGCAGGCAGCAGCTCAAAATATTGGTGTTTTTGACGAAGCTAAGGTTGTAAAAAGTACAAAGGAATACGAGCAGTTGGAGACGACCTACGACCTTGCAAAAGATTCCCTTACGATCCTAGGTAAAACTTGGTTAGACCAATTCAAAGTCAAGGCAGATAAAATAATCAAAAGGATGGGCTGTGCCAGCCCCGTGCAAATGCAGCAGGTACAGGAGGACCTTGTCCTGGAACAATCGCTGCTTCTTGGTCTTGAAACTTTCATAAGTGATACGCTGCCGCTGCTGAAAGTGGAGCTGACAGATTTTATACAAAACCGGATACAGTTTCTGTTAAAGGATTATTGTAAAACCAACAATCTTCAGTTGGTCCTCAAACGATCGCAGACCAGTTATTACGATCCGGATTTAGATATTTCTTCCGATTTGATACAAGCCTATGCATTGAGTTATTCCGATCCACAGTCTCAAGCAGAATGGCAGTCCATTGTCCAGAAAACCCTGCTGAAATACCGCATTCAACAAAAGTTGCGCAAAGAAGATTTTAAAAAGTATTTCAAGGACGAATGATGGCGGTTTGTATAAACTTTAAGATTGATGATATGAAGACCTACGTTTTTACCATATGTTTATTTTGTCTTTTAGCTTGTAGCCAAGCAGCCAAGGAGACACCAGCGGAGATGCTTCCTGAACCACCAGAGATTTCCATATCAGATGCGGAGGTCACAGAAGCCGACAGCAACAACGAAATGGTGTTTAGCGTCCAACTATCCAAGGCGTCTGATGAGCTTGTGCAAGTAAAATACGATGTGCAAGAGGGTACTGCAACCGCTGCTTTTGATTATGTTTCGACCTTGGGGACGCTGGTCTTTCAGCCAGGTGAAACTGAAAAGACCATCTCTGTTAGCATTATCGGTGATAATGTTTTGGAGGTCGATGAGAGCTTTAAGGTTCTTTTATCTGAGCCTGTTCAAGCAGTATTATTGTTGAGCGAAGCGGTCGGCACCATTCGAAACGATGATACTTCGGATGACATCGTTGTTCCTGCGATGGGGTATGAGACTCCTAAATCTTATGCAGGCAAGACGCTTGTTTGGCAAGATGAGTTTGAAGCCAGACGCCTGAACTTAGACGATTGGGGCTACGACATTGGAACGGGCAGCAATGGCTGGGGCAACAATGAACTGCAATTTTACACAGACGAAAATGCGACTTTGCAAGCGGGATACCTGGTCATCGAAGCCAGAGAGGAATCTGTCGGTGGACGGAAATACACTTCTTCCAGAATCAAAACCCAGGCTAAGAAGAGCTTCACATTTGGTCGGATTGACATTCGTGCTGTGTTGCCAGAGGGCCAAGGCATTTGGCCTGCTCTGTGGATGTTGGGCGAAAAATTTGCCACTGTCAGTTGGCCGGCCTGTGGCGAGATGGATATCATGGAACTGGTAGGCCACCAGCCCGACAAGGTGCATGGAACGGTGCATTACGGCAATTCATTTCCCAATCATCGATACGTTGGCCAATCGTTTCAGCTGACGGATCAAGCCAAGTTTTCAGAAAAATTCCATGTGTTTTCTTTGGTTTGGGAAAAGGACAAAATTCAATGGTACGTAGACGATCAGTTGTTTTTTGAATTTACAAGAAACATGGTCGGCAGTAGTCCATACCCTTTCAATGAAGATTTCTTTTTCATTTTCAATATTGCAGTAGGAGGGAATTGGCCTGGTAGCCCGGATGCCTCCACGCGCTTTCCTCAGCGGATGATTGTCGACTATGTGCGTGTCTTTCAGTAGCGGTATGTGCTGTTGAGACGTCAGTCATGGAAGGAAGGATGACCTAGGTAGTTTTTAGGGCATGTGACTGCGCCAAAAGTTCGTGTATCTGATGCTTGAATGAGCTACTCTAATTTGTAGATGAACTCTTCGATTTCTTTTCCTCTGGCATGGGCGAAGCCCATTGCTGTACCGATTTTTTGAAAGCCTGCCTTTTCCAATACCTTTTGGGAGCCAAAGTTGTCAAAAGCGACTTTCCCGAAAATGGGTCTTACGGTTTCCAGTATCAAGAATTTTTTGACGGCCAGGGTGGTAATCCCTTTTCCCCAGAACGATCGAGAGATGGCGTAGGTGATTTCCGACTTTCCCTCCATTGGGAATTTGACCACACAGCCCACCAATTGATCGTCGACCATGATGGACTGCATATGAATGTTGGGATCAGCAAGGAGCCTTGTCCATTTGGAGAAATAAGCTGCTCGATCCATCGGGTCTTTGGGTGTAAAAGCAGCCAGATAATTGGCTTGTTGATCTGTCTGATTCAAAAAGAAAAGCTCCAAGTCCGATGGTCGCGATACCCTGAGTGAAACATCCATAAATGTTATTTTACAGCCCCGAAGTACTACAATTCAATCCCTTCCTTTTCAGCAAAAGCCAGTGCGAAGCGCAATTTGTAATAAGGCATTTTCTCGTTGAAAGACTGAAACAAGTCGGTCAGTTTGAGTGGAATGGGCAGACTTGCTTTAGCCTCCAAAATTTGCTGTATCTCAGTCCGACTGACAAATTGTAGCGGGTTGATATCCTGATCCTGTTGGTAGAGTTGCAGTAGATGGCTGTAAACGGTTGAAGGTGTGATCTGCCGTTGAATGGCAATGACATCCGGAGGAATGCCTCGCTTGTACTGTTGATAGGTCTCTAGTTGAGAGCCTCCTTTCAGTTTGGATTGTCCGTCTTTGTATTTGCTTTGTACGAAATCGGTAATGGCCTTTAAAAAGGCTTTGCCATATTTGCGGAGCTTCATCTCCCCGACACCAGAAATCTGGCTGAACTCCATTTCAGACAGGGGCCTTTCTGCTGCCATTTCTTCCAGGGATGCATCACTGAATACGATGTATGGTGGTACGCCGGCCTGAACGGCAATGTCGCGGCGCAGCTTGCGCAGCAATTCGAACAGCTCGTCCCGGACTCTTTGGCGCTGTGTTTTGACCTTGGCTTTGGCTTTGCGAGCCTCCATCTTCTCTTTCACGGCCTTCATTCGCACCAGTTGTACCTGTTTTTTTTCAAACAAAACCGCCTTGGCAGCAGGCGTCAGCCGCAATACATGGTGTTGGTCATAGGCAATTTCGATCAAGCCGACATTGATCATTTGGAGCAGCAATTGCTGCCAGTCGAAGGCGCTAATGTCCCCTCCGGCCCCGTAGGTCTTGATTTTATCGTAGCCTTTTTGGAGGACCTCCTTCCGGCGAGAGCCCCGCAGTACATCGATCAGCATGGTCATACCAACACGCTCTCTGAGCCGGGCGATGGCTGAAAGCGCTTTTTGAGCGATGATGGTTCCGTTGAACTGTTGGGGTGGGTCTTTACAAACATCGCAATTGCCACAGTCTTTTTCCAGCTCTTCCCCAAAATAGCTCAGCAGAATCTTGCGGCGGCAGATCATAGCATCGGCAAATTGTCGCATGCGGTCCAGCTTGGCCAGCTTGATGTCGGTTTGCTCTTTATTATCGCTTTTTTCAAGGATTTCGCGCAGGACCATCACATCGTTGAAGCTGTAAAACAATAGGGCCGTCGCGCTGGCGCCATCACGTCCGCCCCGGCCGATCTCCTGGTAATAACCTTCGATGTTTTTGGGTAGGTTGTAGTGAATGACCCATCGGACATTCGATTTGTCGATTCCCATGCCAAAGGCGACGGTGGCACAGACCACTGGGAGGTTGTCGTTGATGAATGCCTCCTGAACGGCATTGCGTTCCCTAGCATCCATACCGGCATGGTAATATCCTGCCTGTATGCCTTGCGCACTCAGTTTGTTGGCCAGGTCTTCGGTGCTTTTACGACTCAGGCAATACACAATGCCCGACTGCCCGGGCCGCTGTTGGATGAATTCAATGATTTGCTCTCGTCTCTTGACGCCGGGCCGCACTTCCAGGCTGATATTAGGACGGTCGAAGGAGGCAATGAAAACATTCGGATTGGACATGTTCAGCTGATGCACGATGTCCCGTCGGGTGATTTTGTCGGCAGTAGCGGTGAGTGCAATCACAGGAACGCCTTTGAACTGTCTTTTCAGAAAGCGCAATTGGGTATACTCCGGGCGAAAATCGTGGCCCCAAGAAGAAATACAATGGGCCTCATCAACCGCAAAAAGACTGATGTCGATACTTTGTAGTAGGGGGATGAATCCGCCTGAGACCAGTTTTTCCGGAGACACATATACCAGCTGTAATTGTCCATTGAACAAGTCATTTTCGATGGCTTGCTGTTCTCCCGAACTCAGAGAGCTATTCAAAAAAGCCGCCTTGATACCGTTGGCCCGCAAACTCTCCACCTGATCCTTCATCAGCGAAATCAAAGGAGACACAACAACCGCCACTCCTTTCATAGTGATGGCTGGAATTTGATAGCAAAGAGATTTTCCGCCCCCCGTCGGCATCAATACCAGCACATCCTTGGCCGCATAAACAGCCTGGATGATCTCCCGTTGCATCGGTCGAAAATGGTCGTAGCCAAAAAACTTTTTCAGGGCTTGCTGTGCCTTCTCTATCGTCATTGAGTCCTGTGTTTAAATGCCATTTACCTTGATACCAATTGCTGCAAAGACGGCATTTCTTCCAAATATACAAATACCATGTAAGCCGGACGGATTCCGGATCATCAAATAAATAAGCTGTCGAAAATGAGTATACACACTTGGTGTATGTAGGTGAGTCCTGCTCGAAAGCGAAAATAAATAAAAAGTGTTAGAATGTAGAATTTAACACAAAAAATTTTTGATGGCTGTTTGTTTATGGCTTGTAGTAGTAGTAAGTGTGGGTGGCTTCTTCCTTCGTTCTCTGGTTTTTGGAATGCAATACCAGGGAATCGCCAGGATGTATTTGGCCATCGTAAAAAATTGGTATGTGTTCGTAGTAAACCTTGGTTGTGAAAAAGATGGAATCCGCCTGGGTCTTGTAACAGCCATGAATATTGCCTTTTAATTCGCGATCCAAGTTGATGACGTGATCGGGCGTATTGTAGACAATATAGGCGAGGACCACTCCATCTGGATAAAAGCGAAACATCTTGTAGATTTCACCGAAAGCATCGGTTTTTAAGATGCGAAAATACAGACCTTCTGTCTGTAGCAAGCTGTTGCTATCCAATTGAAAAACTGGATCGTAATACCAAAAACTTGTCAGTTGAGGCTCTTTTGCAGGGATTTTTCGGCCCTTTCTGCTTGTATTGCAAGCCAGCGATAAGCAAGCCAGCAGTAGTAGGCTGCAGACAATGAATCCATTTGTACAAGCCGTATTTTTGATGGTTGAAGGGTTCATTCGATTTACAAAAGTAAAAAGCGTATTGCTCAATAAAAAGAACAATACGCTTTAGTCGTTGGAAAACTATCTTATTCCAATTAGCTTCTTGATGGGAATATTCCTACCAATGCGATGATGTAGCGAACTACCAAGTAGGGCTGCATATTATTATGAGCTTGTGAACCACCTGTGGGTGATGCCGTAAAAGTTGCAGGCGTAAAATTGACACCACCTAATTCTTCTCCGGCCGATATGGGATTACCATTAAATAAATTGGCAAGTCCGGCTGCAAATACATTTCCGGCAGGTTCATTTGCCGCAGGTGTTCCTCCGTTGGTACCGACAAATGCCGTCATAGGCGTGGTTTCTACCAAAGCATGCGTATGACTTGGCATTTCATTGTTGGTCAGTGTGACAGTCGCCGTTCCACTTCTTGCGCCTAGTCTTCTATCTGTGAGTCCTGGTCCTTGCCCTGCATGCATGGCAGAGCGGCCTCTCATATCGGGTAGGGCAAAGGTCGTGCGACCATCACCCCCGTAAGTGGTTCCCAATATGGCAAAAAGTGCATTGTTTTGAGAAATGGCCAAGAGTTGACCTTCGCAGAAAGCCCAACCTCTGGGGGCAAAGTTACCTGCGAACATCCGGATTCCTCCTACATATGGTTCCATAATACTACTAATTTTTTAGGGTTATCGATTTAGTTTCTAGATGGGAAAATGCCTTGTAGGCAAATGACATAATTCAGTACCAAATAAGGTTGTATGTTATTATGGCCTTGATTGGCGCCCGTTAAACCGGATGTATAAGTAGGTGCGCTGATGAAAGTACCACCTAACTCCTCTCCTGGATCCGCTGCAGTACCATTATAGGCAAGAGCAGAAGAAGCGCCTAATTGATTGCCACCACCGGCATTTTCAGTGGCATTATCTCCATTCGTTCCAACGGTTACACTGGGAGGAGTGATTACATTAATGCCATGTGTATGATTAGGCATTGTAAGTAAATTGATGGTCACCTCTTCCTGGCCTGACCTTTGGCCTTGGCGATAAGTCGGTAAGCCCGGACCTGTACCTGCTGAAAGCGGCACTCTTCCGCGCATGTCGGGAAGTGCAAAAGTGGTACGGCCGTCACCGCCATAGATGGTACCAATGATAGAGAACAGAGCAGTATTTTGTGCGATGGATAATAGCTGGCCATTGCAAAGCGCCCAGTTGCGCGGAGCAAAGTTTCCGCCAAACATGCGCATTTCTCCTATAAAACCATTCATAAGAATTTATTTTTTGTGGGGTTGAAGAATTGAAAGCTAAACGAAATCCAAATGGCTTAACTTCTGGATGGAAATAGCCCTTGCAAGGCAATGATGTAATTGATCGTCTCATAGGGTTGCATGTTATTATGGGATTGACCGCCACCATCGTTTAGAAGTGTCATGTTCCCCTGGTTTACCGTTACACCACCCATTTCTTCTCCTGGATCAATGGGGCCGCCATTGTAAAGTAATGCTGCTGCTGCGGCAAAAGTATTTCCAGAGCCTTCATTTTCTGTTGCTCCATCACCATTCGATCCGATACTGAAAGTAGGTGCCGTAGTTTCAATAATGAAGTGGTTGTGAGAAGGGATTTGGTTTTGGGTCAGTGTGACGTCTTCCTGGCCACTTCTCTGCCCAAGTGTACGAGGTGTCAGGCCGGGGCCGGTTCCGGCATGCATGGCAAAGCGGCCACGCATATCGGGGAGCGCGAAGGTCGTTCTACCATCGCCACCATAGGTGGTACCCAGAATGGAAAACAAAGCCTGATTTTGTGCGATTGATAATAGCTGGCCATCGCATAGCGCCCAGCCACGAGGAGCGAAGTTACCTCCGAACATACGGACTTCGCCGAGATACTGTTGTGCCATAGAGCATTGTGCTTTTTTGAGGTTAAGAAATGAATTGCAAATGTTTTACAATAAGCGCCTAAATATAATGATTTTCTTGAATAAAAAAATAATGATATACATATTTTGCAGTAAAACAAGGTGTAGTGGATGCTGCGTTTTTTTACGCGATTTGAACATCCAATTTGTACTTGGCAAGTACCTCCTTTTCCTCTTCTGTCAGCTCGACGGGCTTCATATACCCCTGTCCACTAGGGTCCCCTTGCAGATCGCTCTTAAAAGTGTTGATTCGATGTTGCATCACCTCCGATTGTATACTACCAGCACCCGAGAATTGGGCGATTTGCTGCAGGCATCGCTCGGGGTTTTGCACCAGTGCTTCGAAACTCATCCACAGCACTCTTTGGTTGGGATACTGGCTTTGCATAAAGTGTATATGCTGTTGCCAAATATGGCAAAACTGGTTGATCTCCTGAAGGTTGTTCAACATGCCAGCTCGCTTGGCGGAGCGAACACAGTCTTCCAATTGGCGAACCAGGTAGATGAGGCGGCTAGCAGGCAATTTGCTTTGCAAGGCTCGCAATAAGGCGGGCGGCCATTCAGCCATTTTGATGCCCCAGATACTTCGATCTTTCTTGTGGGCCTCCGATTCAAGGTACCTCAAATGGGAGAGAAGTGCCTCGTCGAATATCTGCTGGTAGCCTTGGATGGGAGGCATCAGATCGGCAATCCAATCATTGACCTCACCACTGAGTACCTTTTCAAAGTTGTTGTCCCAATTGTTGATGTAATTGTCGTACATCATGTGCTTGGTCATACTAATGTTGGTCAGTAAGTTGAGGTCATTAGCCGCAGGCTCACCATAAATGACGGTGTCGGAAGAGGAGCAAAGGAGCCGCTGAAGCAGGGTCGTGCCAGAGCGTCGAACGGGAGACGCAATGAAAATAGGCGAGAGTTGATTCATTCGCTTGTTTGGTTTTAGGGGGTTTTACCAAATTTTGACCGACAAGGTAGAGAATTAAGTGGAGAATTGTTTTGAATTCTTTTGCTTTATTTCGAATTTTCCGGCACGGAACCCAAATTGTTACCAGCGAATTTTCGCTTTTAGCTCTAGCAAAAAAAGACATCGTATGCTTCAATCAAAAATCGCCGGCATCGGCTATTATGTACCGGAAAAAGTAGTTACCAATCACGACCTGGCCAAACACATGGATACCTCCGATGAGTGGATACAGGAACGAACCGGCATCGTGGAACGGCGTTATGGCCACAAACACAAAGAGTCTACCGCTACCATGGGCGTAAAGGCCGCAGAGATTGCGATTGAACGAGCAGGCATTACAGCTGCCGATGTTGATTTTATCATCTTTGCTACCTTGAGCCCAGACTATTATTTTCCTGGATGTGGCGTTTTACTGCAGCGTCAAATGGGCATGAACGGCATCGGCGCTCTGGATATACGTAACCAATGTAGCGGCTTTGTTTATGGCCTTTCAATTGCTGATCAGTTCATCAAAAGCGGTATGTACAAGAACATCCTGCTGGTCGGCTCAGAGTTTCATTCCATGGGACTCGACTTTTCTACTCGTGGAAGAAATATCACTGTGATCTTTGGCGATGGTGCCGGAGCTGTTGTCGTACAACCCACTACTGAAGAGGGCAAAGGCATCCTTTCGACCCACCTGCATGCTGATGGGGACTATGCAGAGAAGCTGGCCTACATCAATCCGGGCGGACACTGTGGTATCCACAATCCCGACAAAGATTTTGGTTATCCCGAGCAAGAATTTGGTGGTGCTTTCATCACCCCCAAAATGGTGGAAGAGGAAGATTTATTTCCCAATATGGAAGGCCAAGCGGTCTTTAAAGTTGCTGTGAAGAAATTTCCGGAGGTCATCATGGAGGCTCTTCAAACCAATGGCTATACGCCGCAAGACATCAGCTTGTTGGTACCGCACCAAGCCAATCTGCGCATCAGTCAATTTGTACAAAAAATCCTCAAACTTCGCGACGATCAAGTCTACAACAACATTATGAAATACGGCAACACGACGGCCGCCTCTATTCCCATTGCCTTGTGCGAAGCCTGGGAATCGGGTAAGGTGAAAGACGGAGACCTCATTTGCCTAGCCGCTTTTGGTAGTGGATTTACTTGGGGGTCGGCGTTGATTCGGTGGTAGGGTGATTTTGTGGTTCGATGATTTTGTGATTTTGTGATTTTGTGATTGGGTGGTTTGGTGATTGGGGGATTTTGTGGTCTGGCGGTTGGGTGGTCCGATCACTAAATTGCGTTCTCCATGCGTCTTAGCGACCTATCTACACAATGAAGCGCCGAAATATGTAGAAAAGTGGTAACTTGATAGAGGAATGTTGTTATCTGCTTTTTTACCTATGTCTCAAAGATATTGTTATAGTATACTGATTGGGATTTTTGGGTTTTGGGCCAACGGATTGTGGGCGCAAACCAACCCTCGGCAGGCCAATCAATGGTTCTTTGGCGATGGTTATGGCCTTATTTTTCAAAATGGAGAGGCTGTTCCACAGCACGATAATGCCCTGTTCACCTATGAAGCCAGTACGGCGATGTGTGACAAGGAGGGTAATCTCCTTTTTTATACCAATTCTGGTGGGCGACAAGATGGTACAGCGAATGGATTTATCTGGAATCGGGCGCATGAACCCATGGAAGGGGGATCGCTAGACGGTGGAAATCTGGGTGGTGGTTACAGTGCAGCGCAGGGGTGTATCAGTTTTAAAAAGCCTGGAACAAACGATCTTTACTGCCTGTTTACAGTCGATGAGTTCGAAACCCTAACGGTGCAAGGAAATACTTTTCCACAGGGCAAAGGGCTCTCTTATTTTGAAATAGACATGTCTGCCGACGGTGGGCTGGGGGCGGTCACCATATCCAATGAGAAGATCATGGCATCTTCCTTCGAATACTTATCGGCTACCCTCCACGGCAATTGTGAAGACTACTGGGTTATGGCTTTGAGTAGCCATTATTTTCTCGAAGATGACTTTGATGCGGCTGATTCGATCTATGTTTTTAAGCAGACGGCCAGTGGTTTGGAAGAGCCTTTGATTTTTCCTTTGCCAGAAGGCAATGCAGGGGTTGGAGATGAATATGGACTCATTCGAATCAGTCCGGACGGGCAGCGCATTATATGTGGGCGTTACATGTATGCCTTCGATAAATGGACGGGCCAGGTCAGCGACCCCTATGACCTATACATCCCCTTTGCTGCCAGTGAGTTATCGCAATGGTGCTTTTCCTCTAACGGCAAATACCTGTATCGATTCAAAGAGGAAATCTCTTTGATGGAGGCCCGCCTTACCATATTCCAGATGGATTTGGAGGCCGCTGATTTGGTCACCTCCTCTGTCTTATTGGGAACGACCACCTACGAGCAAGTCGCCATTTTTGGAACCCCTCAAATTGGGCCAAATGGTAAAATTTACCTACCAGTACAGGCGAGGAACTCCGGCTCTCCCACTTTTCTAAGTACCATCCACCAGCCCAATAAAAAAGGGGAGAAGGCCGAGCTGATTTTCAACGACCTGACGATCACCAAAGGCAGTGGCTTTAGCAGGGACAGCCGCTTTTTGCGCTTAGGGAATTATACAGATCACCTCTTTTACTTCAATCCTACCATCGACGTTCAGCTTGGGAAAGATACCATCGTAGATTGCAAAGACCCCTTGCTGATACTCGAAGGGCCGCCAGGCATGGATTGCTATTATTGGTCGAATGGCTCTATGGAGCAAAGCTTGGAAGTGCGTACGCCCGGACTTTATTGGCTGGAGGTGCGCAAAGATTGCGAAATGGGGCTGGACAGCATCTGGGTGGAGGTATACGACGAGGCGTTGGGTGCCTTGGACCTCGGGCCAGACCAAATACTTTGCGAAGGAGAGGAATTGCCTTTGTCGATTACCTTTCCGGGGGCTGACTACCTTTGGAGCGACGGCAGTACACAGCCCGATTTGCTGGTTCTACAAGGCGGAACTTATGCCGTGACGGTCAGCTTGGGCAATTGCAGTATAACGGATAGCATAGATGTCCGATCCGTTCCCGAACTGGCATTGGATTTGGGCAGAGACACCAGCCTGTGCCTGGGAGAGACGGTGAAGGTGCCGAAGCAAGTCGGTCCTTTTGATTATTTCATCTGGCGGGATGGCTCAGACAGCCTCCAGAGGACCTTTTCGCAAAGTGGCTACTATGAGCTGACCATCGGCAATGAATGTGGCGCGTTGACAAAGGGCATTCGGCTCGATGTAGAAGAATGTCTCATTCCCCCTTGTGAGGTCTATGTTCCCAATGTATTTTCTCCCAATCAAGATGGTATCAACGATACTTTCAAGGCATTTACCCAATGTCCGATGAGCAGCTTTCGACTGCAAATATTCAATCGCTGGGGGAGTCTGCTATTTGACGGGACCGATATAGATGCTGCTTGGGATGGTCGATACAAAGGCGAATTGCTCTCTCCTGGTGTTTATGTATGGTGGGTTGAATACCAAGGGGAAACTTCCGAAGAGAAAAAAATATTGTATGGCGATCTCACCCTTTTGAGGTAAGCTGTAAGCAAGTCTACACTCCCCGTCTGAATGCCCTCTTGAGATGATTGTTCTTCTCCATTTACATAGAAGTCTGCCTACTATTGGTCATAGCCGCTTTGCAAAGCAATTATATCTCATTTTTATTAAACTTTATTCATTTTGTTGGGTTCTTAAGACTACAACAAATAAGCTGATACAATGGAGGGACAATTGCTTAGATCGGTACATCAGTTTCAGATAAAGAATCTTGCAGGCCACACTGTTTCGATGGCAGATTATGCTGGAAAGGCGTTGCTCATTGTCAATACGGCCTCTAGGTGTGGTTTTACCCCGCAGTTGGAAGGGCTTCAAAAGCTATATGAATTATACAAGGGTAGGGGCTTGGAAGTCCTGGCCTTCCCATCGAACGATTTTGGTCAACAGGAACCCCTCGAAGGAGCAGGTATAGAGAACTTTTGTACGACAAACTTTCGCACCAATTTTCCCATTTTCGACAAAGTTCGGGTAAAAGGCCCTAGTGCCGACCCACTGTTTCAATTCCTCGCCGATAAGCGGCAAAATGGTGTTTTCAATGCGCCTGCTCGCTGGAATTTCCAAAAATACCTCATCAACCGCAAAGGGGAGTGTGTAACCTGGTATTACCCTTTTACCTCTCCAATGTCCGGGCGTGTTAGAAAAGCGGTTGAAAAATTGCTTTGAACTAAAGGCTGTATCCTTACCTTTGCAGCATGAAATTGGACATACTCGCTATTACAGCTCATCCCGACGATGTTGAACTCAGTTGTTGTGGAACCCTCCTGCACCAAATTGATCTTGGCCATACAGTTGGATTGGTAGACCTGACTCGTGGAGAGTTGGGAACACGCGGTACGCCGGCTTTGCGGGAAAAAGAGGCCAACGAAGCCGCCCGAAAGATGGGGGCCAAAATCCGAATCAACCTGGGCATGCCCGACGGTTTTTTTACCCACAATAAGGAAAACCTCCTCAAAATTGCCCGCGTCATCCGTCAATACCAACCCGACATCGTGCTGGCCAATGCTTTGTCCGATCGGCACCCAGACCATGGCAAAGGAGCCAAGCTGATTGCAGATGCTGCCTTCATTGCTGGTCTAAGCAAAGTTAAAACCCGCGACAACGACGGCCTGCTACATGAGCGCTGGCGCCCCCGTGCCATATACCACATGATCCAAGACTACACCTTAAAGCCCGACTTCGTGGTGGACATCAGTCCATACATCGATAAAAAAATGGAATTGATTCTCACCTTCAGGTCTCAGTTTTACGACCCAGATTCGAGCGAGTTGGATTCGCCCATCAGTGGAAAGGATTTTCTGGATTTCATCCGGGCCAGAGCCCGCACTTTCGGCCGCCCCGCCGGCTTCGAATTTGCCGAAGGCTTCAACGTCCAGCGGACCATCGGTGTAAAAGACCTATTTGACCTCCGCTGAAGTTTTACCCTCCAGCCAGTCCACATACCGAACGTCCCCCAGCCGGAACCGCACTGGAATCTGTGCCGCTTTCTCCAGCTTTACCTCAATTTTGCAAAAGAAAGCCAAATCATCATAACAATAAACAGAAGGAATATCCGCCGAAGCCCGCAACAATTGCCTAGGGTCCACCGGCAACCGGCCCTCCTGGCCAGCTACCACTGCCAAATCTCCCCAAAAGCCAGCCGGCAAAAACCGCCCCGTCATCTGCAAGCCCTCAACCCCCGGCCCCTCATTAACCGACTCTTCGAAAGACATCCGAACCCCCACCTGTCCTGACAACTCAGCCCCAAATACCATAAAGACCATCAATAAAGCAATCATCCATTTCATCCTTCCCTGAATTTTACAATACAAAATAAGTACACAGCCCATCACCACACCCAAGAACAACAAAAACAGCAACCCACTCCACTTTACAGTCGCAACCCGCACTCACCCACCAAACCACCAAATCAGTATGCAGCCCATCACCACACCCAAGAACAATAAAAAAAGCAATCTACTCCACCTTACAGCCGCAACCTACACTCGCCCACCAAACCACCAAATCACCAAACCACCCAATAACTTGCTCACTGCTCACCGCTCACCAAATCACCCTTCCCCTCATACATCTCATACCGATGCAACCGACACTCCAAAGCCCCATTAAATAAGGTCTTTTTCAAGGATGGTCGCAGGCCCAACTGTTTCAGGGCGGCAATGTTCGAAGAAATCAGCCAAGCCGCACAGCCGGCAAACGACTGCTTGAGTTGGTCGCCGATGCTTCGGTAAAACGCTCCGATGTCCGTCTGTTGCAATCGCTCGTCGTAAGGTGGATTCATCATCAACAGGCTTGGGCGGCGCATAGGACCTTCGAGGTTTTCGAACTTCTTGCGCGCTATTTGCACCTTGCCATCCAGATGGGCCGAAAAGACATTCTGTTGGCAAGCCTTGATGGCTCGAAAGTCCTTGTCGAAAGCGTAAATGTCGTAATCAAAAGTACGAATTTGATCTTTGGCATGTTGTAGTACATCCGACCAAAGTGCTCGGTCGAAATCTGTCCAGCGTTCGAAGCCGAAGGCGGGGCGGTGGAGATTGGGAGCGATGTTGTGGGCAATCATGGCCGCTTCGATCGGAATGGTTCCGGAGCCGCACATGGGGTCCAGGAAGTCACAATCGGCCTGCCAACCTGACAAAAGGATCATTCCAGCGGCCAGGACTTCGTTGATGGGGGCATCGACGGAATGGACCCGGTAGCCTCGTTTGTGCAGCGAATCTCCTGAGCTGTCCAAAGAAATATTGATGCGATCGCCATTGATGTGTAGGTGAAACCGGACGTTGGGTAGGCGGGTATCTACGCTAGGGCGCTGTCCCGTATGTTTGCGAAATTGATCGACGATGGCGTCTTTGAGTCGTAGAGAGGCATACTTTGAATGCCGAAAAAAGTCGGAATGGACCACTGCATCAATGGCAAAAGTCCGATTGTTGTCCAAGTATTTGCTCCAATTGAATTTGAAAGCTTTGTTATAGAGTTGATGGTCGTTTTGTGCGCGAAAGCTTTTGATAGGCACCAAGATTCGCAGGGCCGTCCGCAACTCTAGGTTGGCTCGGTAGAGCAGCCGCTGATCGCCTTCAAAAGAGACGGCCCTTTTCATGGGTTCGATGTGGCTGGCACCAAGCGCTTCGAGTTCTTTGACCAACAGTTCCTCTAGTCCAAAAAGGGTTTTTGCAAGCAATTTCATTCAAAGGCACATTTGCCGGCCCAGAGAAAGATACCAATCCATACCAGGCCCTTGATGAGGAAAAAAAGAAAGCCAGCCCAACCGATTCGCTTCAGCCAGGCTTTTGTTTTTTCTTTCATAGTATCAGGTTTGAAGAACACCTACATTAAAAGGTTCTAGTGGGGCGTGGTTGGCCGCTTCAATGCCCATGGAGATCAAACGGCGGGTTTCCAGTGGATCGATGATGGCATCCAGCCACAGCCGAGCCGCTGCATAGTAGGGCGATGTCTGCTCATCATAGCGCCCCTTGATCTTCTCGAAGAGCTTTTGTTGTTCTTCTTCAGAAACCTTTTCGCCTTTGGCCTCCCGGGTCTTAACCTGTATTTGCATCAGTGTTTTGGCTGCTTGTGTACCACCCATTACAGCTATCTTGGCGTTGGGCCAACCCACAATCAATCTGGGGTCGTAAGCCTTGCCACACATGGCATAGTTGCCAGCCCCATAGGAATTTCCAACCACGATGGTAAATTTGGGAACTGTGCTATTTGAAACGGCATTCACCATTTTTGCACCATCCTTGATGATGCCTCCATGCTCGGAGCGTTTGCCCACCATGAAGCCCGTGACATCGTGCATGAAAACCAGCGGAATTTTCTTCTGATTGCAATTCATAATAAACCTGGCTGCCTTATCGGCCGAATCGGAATAGATGACACCTCCGAACTGCATTTCACCCTTCTTGTTTTTGACCACCTGTCGATTGTTGATGACGATGCCCACCGACCAACCATCTATGCGGGCGTAGGCACAAATGATCGTTTTGCCATAGCCCTGCTTGTACTGGGTGATCTTGGAATCGTCCACCAGGCATTTGAGCAGCTCAAGGGTATTGTAAGGTTTGGTTGGCAAGTGAGGGATGATGCTGTAGAGGTTTTCTGGCTTGACTTTAGGAGGTGCCGGTGTTTCTCTGTTGAAGCCCGTTAGGGCGAAAGGTCCCATTTGGCCGACTAAGTCCCGGATGGTTTGCAGGCAGGTCGCATCATCAGGCATTTTGTAATCGGTGACACCCGAAATCTCACTTTGCGTAGTGGCGCCCCCTAGGGTTTCTTTGTCGACATCCTCTCCGATGGCCGCCTTTACCAGGTAAGGTCCCGCCAAAAAAATGGAGCCGGTTCCTTCGACAATGAGGGCCTCGTCCGACATGATGGGCAGATAAGCACCACCAGCCACGCAGCTGCCCATGATGGCGGCAATCTGTGGTATGCCCATGCTCGACATGCGCGCGTTGTTTCGGAAAATCCGTCCAAAGTGCTCTTTATCTGGGAAAATCTCATCTTGCATGGGCAGAAAAACCCCTGCACTATCGACCAAGTAGATGATTGGAATGCGGTTTTCCATGGCGATTTCCTGCGCCCGAAGGTTTTTCTTTCCTGTGATGGGGAACCAGGCACCAGCCTTGACAGTCGCATCATTGGCTACAATCATGCACAGTCGCTTGCTGATGTATCCCAAGCCTGTTACGACACCGCCCGACGGACAACCTCCATACTCCTCGTACATCCCATAGCCAGCAAAGGCTCCAATTTCTTGAAAATGGCTGCCTTCATCGATGAGGTTCGCAATTCTTTCGCGAGCCGTCATTTTGCCTCGGCTGTGCAGTTTGTCGATCTTTTTTTGACCACCACCCAGGTAGATTCGGTTGAGGCGTTGCTGCATGCGGGAAATGGACAGCTTAATGGCATCGATGTTCTGATTGATCTCGAGTTCCGCTTTGGTCATATACAAGTCTTTAGGGCCAGCATGAGGCTGACAGAGTTAGTAGGAGATCGCCAAAATACAAAAAAGATTGAGGATGACAGAGCCGTCGAAGACTTCTATGAGGTTGAAAATTTATAGCCCCATTCGCCTGGGTAATTTTCGTAGATGCCTTCCAGCAAAACTTCGCCCTTGGCACCTTTCAAAGCTTGAATAACTTCTTCTACGTTGCCTACTCTTGCGTCGTTGACCTTAGTGATGATGAAGCCAGGGTCCATGTTGGTACGCTCTATTTTGGAGCCTCTAATGATGCTTTTCACCATGACCCCTTCCGTTTGTAGGCGACGGCGCTCGGATTTGGAGAGGTTTCTAAGCTCAACCCCTAGTTTGTCGAGAACCGATTCGTCTGTTGATCCGACCAATGAGGTTGTATTGCTTTTATTTTTGAGCGTAATGCGGGTTTTGCGTTTCTTGCCACTGCGGATGAATTCAACCTCGATAGTATTGCCAGGGCGATAGCGAGCGACCTGCTCCTGTAGCTCGGGAGAGCTGGGCGTTTCAATCCCATTAATGGAGGTAATGACATCATTGCGGCGAATGCCACCATCTTCGGCACCACTGTTGGGCGTAACGCGCTTGATGTAAACACCGGCAATACTGCCCAAGCCCAGTTCTTCCGCCAATTCTTCGTCAACATCATCGATGCTGACACCCAAAATGGCTCTTTGAACAATGCCATAATCCTTGATGTCTTTGACAATTTTGCGAACCAAATTGGCAGGAATGGCAAAAGAATAGCCTTCGTAACGCCCCGAGCGAGTAATAATGGCTGTATTGATGCCGATCAGTTCGCCATTGGTATTGACCAAGGCGCCACCGCTGTTGCCAGGGTTCACTGCTGCGTCGGTCTGTATGAAGGATTCTACACTGTAGTTGTCTTCCAGAATATCGATGTTGCGACCCTTTGCACTGACGATGCCAGCTGTAACGGTTGAATTGAGATTAAAAGGGTTGCCAACGGCCAGCACCCACTCACCAACCCGGATGGAGTCGGAGTTGCCAAAGTCGATAAAAGGTAAACTCTTGCCTTTTACTTTCAGCAATGCGAGATCGGTAGAGGGATCGATTCCAATCAGGTCGGCATCGAAACTACGTCTGTCGTTCAGCGTTATTTCTATCTTTTTTCCATCTTCGATGACGTGGTTGTTGGTTACGATGTAGCCATCTGAAGAAATCAAAACACCAGAGCCAGAAGCACCATTGAAGGAACTACCAACCCAGAAACCATAGTCTTCCCCGCTGGTTTTGATATTCACCACTGCGGGCGTCACGGATTCAGCAGCAGCTATAAAATTGGTTGGAGAAGAAGACAAAAACTTTCGGGGAGAAATGTCGATGTTAGAGATAGGCTCAGTATAATTGGCGTATACAGCTGGTGCGCTCTCCTGGACAACAACCTTTTGTGGTTCTTCGAAATAGCGATAGATGCCAATGGAGAAAAAAGCACTTACCAGTGATACAACGACAATTAATCCTAAGTTTTTCATAAGCTGCTTATGCTAGGGTGTGATCGACTAACGGGTCATTCATTCAAGTAACCATATCCCTTGTGATACAAACAAACAATTTAAAATACTTCGATGATAATATCAACAAATTTTGCTCATATAACAATTAGAGTTTATTTTTAGTTTTTGTTTATGAAAAACGAATTTTTGGCATTCTCTAGTGTGAATCCATCATCAGCGTATGGCAAAAAATAGACACAACAACGATCCGGAAAGCCCATGGGACCAATGGGATGGTGAATACATCGGCAATATTTGGGGGTGGAAATGGTCTTTTATCTCTCTGGCCATCATATTATCCGTCGTCTCCCTCATGGCCTATCGACACTTTACCCTCACAGAAGAGGACCGCCAACAATGGGAACAACGCATGCAAACAGAAAAGGACAGCATCGAAGTAAAAACAACTGAATAACCCTTGGAGTTATTCACAAAATCACCCAATTACAAAATCACTGATCACCCAATCACCAACCACCAAATCCCCAAAACATTGCCCCCTCAATCCCCAAATCACCGACTACGAAATCCTAAAACCCCTATCCGGTATGATAGTTGGATGTTATAGTCTTGTTTGATATTTGTTCTATAAATAATCTCATATGAAAAAGACTTTACTCCCTGTTTTACTCTTGTTGGTCAGCACTTTGAGTTATGCAACAGGAACCCTTGCGACCACCCGTTTTTACCACATACTCAACGATTCCGTCCCCGAGGTCAATGTCGACGGCAAAGTGGCCTGCCCTGGAGAAGATTTTGAAGTAGCTTTCAGCCTCAAGAATTTTGTCGAGGTAGAAGGGATGCAGTTTACCCTTTCCTGGGACAAGTCCATCATCGAAGTAGACCCGGATATGCGATTCATCGATGTACATTTTATGACGATGGTCTTCAATCTGGATGCCGACAAAGGTACCCTGGAAATTACTTGGTACGGTACGCCACTGAGCATGGACGATGGAGAGATTTTTCTGAAGTTGAACTTTACGGCCATCGGCGATGCCGGAGACAGCTCTACCTTCACTTTTATGGACGATCCAACGCCAACGGAATTTACCCAGCGCGTCAATGGTATGGCCACGCGCGTCGAGGCGGTCGTTGATGGAGGCATTGTCCTGGTTTCCGGACCGACGGTTACCAACGCAGAGATCATCGATGCCACACCCTCTGAAGACAATGGGTCCATCGACATTACGGTAGACACCGGAACGGCTCCTTACACTTTCAAGTGGAGCAATGGAGCAGAAACGGAGGACATTGAAAACTTAGCTACCGGAGAGTACAAATGTACCATCACTGATAGCAGAGGCTGCGAAACGGTGACAGAAACCTATACGGTCGGGTTAATTTCTTCTGCGAAAGAACCCAGCAGTTTACTTTCTTTTAGCTTGTTTCCCAATCCTGCATCGCAATCGACTCGCTTGCAGGCGGACTTCGAGCGGCCAGAGCAGGTCCAGCTGAAGCTGACTTCTGTTCAAGGTGTACTGCTGGCTCAACAGTCTTTCAACAACTCGCGCATCGATACGGAGGTCGACCTTAGTGGCTTGGCAGTTGGACTGTATTTCTTGGAGCTACAGACAGCCGACGGCCGGATGGTTCGCAAGTTGGTGCGGCAGTAGGGTTCCAATTCCATAAATTTTGAAATTCAAACGAGGAATGCTGATCTTTGGCTTTCCTCGTTTGTTTTTTAACGGAATCCTACGATGTTTTTATGAAGATACCTTTTTCCAAATACCAGGGGGCTGGAAACGATTTTGTGATGATCGACAACCGCTCCACGCAATGGCTGAGCCGAAAAGACACAGCCTTGATCGAACGCCTCTGCGACCGCCGCTTTGGCATTGGGGCCGATGGCCTTATTTTGTTGCAAAACCATCCTGATTGCGACTTTGAAATGGTGTATTTCAATGCCGATGGCCGCGAGAGCAGTATGTGTGGCAATGGAGGGCGTTGCATCGTTCGCTTTGCGCAGCAAGTTGGTCACATTGAGCAGCAAGCGCGCTTTTTGGCCATAGATGGCATGCATGCGGCCAACATACGTCCGGATGGATGGGTCGAACTGAAGATGATGGATGTTGACTCGGTAGAGGTCGGGGAGGACTACTTTTTGTTGAATACGGGTTCGCCCCACTACGTGATTTTTGTAGAAGATATTGACGACATCAATGTCAAGGAGAATGGGGCTGCCATTCGCTATTCCGAGCGATTTCGCAAGGAGGGAGTCAATGTCAATTTTGTGGAAACGACCTCAAAGGGCATCATCGTAGCCACCTACGAAAGGGGCGTGGAAGATGAAACGCTTTCCTGTGGTACCGGCGTGACGGCTGCGGCAATTTGCCACTACCTTCGACAGCCCAAACCAGAGCGACAAGTGGTCGCCATTCAATCCAAGGGAGGAGATTTACAGGTGCGGTTTAAGGCAGGGACTGCTGAACGGTTCGATGAAGTTTGGCTGTGCGGACCCGCGGTACGGGTTTTTGATGGATCGATCGAGCTGTAGTTTTCCCCACAGTATGTACAAAGCAAAAGGCAATTTCCCGAATGCAGGAAATTGCCTTTTGTTCTAAGAACGGCCTGAAGCTTATTG
>JBCCSZ010000113.1:0-21700 GCA_039199225.1 Bacteroidota bacterium | reverse complement strand
CCGAGATTGTCTGAGATTTACGTAAATTATTTGTGCTAAGTACAGGACACAAGTCCTATTTCAAAATATGAACTCAAAAAGTTGAGCAGTTTGTGTTGGATATAATCAAGTCCATAGCGTAAGATGCTGATAATTTGGCTTTCCGGTCTTTGAGAGTTTTTAAAGGGATTTGATGTCCTTTATCCAAGAGAAACTCTCCGGTTTTCAGAGCCCAAATAAAGGCTTTTTCCAGAATAAATATCAGGGTGTTGATTCTGTCCAGATTTGTTAAATGAGTGTCTTCAAAATTAAAAACCCCGTTTTTTACAACAGCCAAAAAATACATCGATGACCCATCTTTGAGTATACATCTAAGTGGCATGTTTCAACCGAAAACTGCTGATCAGAATTACATACTCATTTGTCGAGATTACCCGATAAAATAATGGGAAAGCTCTTCTTTAAGAGCCTTTTCTGTATCTTTCATACTGAGTAATTGGGCTTTAGGGGCTTATTGATTTAGACACTAACAATTTATCTTACTCATCTTGTACAGCATTTAACCATTTTGTAATAAATAATAGCGAAAAGTATTATAAATATTACTCCAAAGGAGAATTTTTATTTTGTGCAATAAATTCATATTCATCTGTGTATATGAAACTACTGGATTAATTTTCAATTGTAACATAAGCAGCAGTAACAAAAAGAAGCACTTTTCACCCCCATTTGTACCCTAATAAACATAAATTATTGATTATCAATTAAGTACACTTTTTGTATTGGGAAGTAACCCCACAACCTACCAAAGAACCCCACCTCCAAAAAAGTAGTCATCGCAAAGTGATTTGCTGCTTCGACTGAGGTTCCAAATTCCCTGCATCTGAGCATTGCGACTAATGCCCGTCTGTTGCAATATTTTCCATTTTTAAACCTTCCTCCTCTCGAAACTCCAATACGGTAAATTCTACTCGGCGATTCAACTGTCTACCTTCGGCCGTGTCGTTACTCGCAATAGGGGTCGACTCGCCAAAGCCTTCAAAGCCAATGCGCTCTTGTGGAATGCCGTGTTCCAGTAAATATTGATGCACTGCCTTGGCGCGATTTTCTGACAACTGCTGATTGTAGACATCCGAGCCACGGTCGTCCGTATGCCCATGAATGGCAATTTTCATCCCAGGACGCTTGGCCATCAAGCCCACTAACTGATTGAGTTCCTCAAAGGAAGCAGACAACAAACGCCATTTAGCCGTCTCAAAATAGATGCGATCCAATTGGATGGTTTGTCCGACACGTACCACCATGTTTTCTAGTGTCTCCACTTCGGATACTGGCTCGGGTTCGGGTGGCGGAAGGGTTTTACTTTGGTACAAGCCTACATCATCCAGCAAATAGTAGGATTGGCGAAAAGACTGCTTACCCAGGTCGCTTGCATCGACAAGCTTCGTTGTCTGGTTGTTGTGAAAATTTC
Source organism: Bacteroidota bacterium (assembly GCA_039199225.1). Lineage (GTDB taxonomy): Bacteria > Bacteroidota > Bacteroidia > Chitinophagales > Saprospiraceae > JBCCSZ01. Next base: position 20,250 of record JBCCSZ010000113.1, on the reverse strand, counting down.
CGATGATCAAAAAACGCTCCCCACCGGCCGCCTTAAAAGTTCCCGACACCTTTATCCATTCGCGCTTGTATCGATTGATGATCTGCCGTTGCTCGACCACTGGCCGGACGTGCAAAATGGGCCGCCACTCCTGCCGAATGATGGGGTCTGGCCGCACGATTACCCCGATGTTGTTAGAAGCCATCTGCGCATTGGAGGCCCGCTTGACCCACACTTCAAAATAGTATTCCTGCCCCTTGGTCAGGGTCTTTTCTAGTTTGGTTTGGATGTATTCCCGATAGGTATGCGAGCGCTTCGAGCGCGGGTTATGGGTCAATATCGCTGCTACAGCATTGCCGCTTCTGGGCGCATCTTCGCCGGCAGCTTCCACATAGTCAAAAAAATGAAGATCGGGTGTTGCTTTTGTCGGGCTGGCCCACTTGGCGATGCTGTTTCTGAAGGCTAGGGAGCCATCGAGGTCGTTGGGGGGCAATGCTCGGCGCAAGTCTTCGAAGCCGGGGTTGGGAACTAGGTTGGTAGCCATGAATTGGCTGGTGTCTACCTGAGCCGATAGCTCGCCCAGGAAGCTCATTCCCCATAGGAGAATGGATACGTAGAAAAATTTCATCGATTACAAAGGTTAGCTTAGAATGTATAGGGGGATTGGGTAGTATCCGACAAAAATTACACCAGTTGCCCACAAAAAATTTTATCCACCCAAATCGCAATCCCATTTTTTCAAGCTGTGAATCGCAAGCTGAATTTATTAACTTGCCGATCCACTTTTATAACAAACGATTGATGCAACAAAGAATCGCGCACATGGCACTGGTTGTTAAAGACTATGATGAGGCCATCGAGTTTTACACCCAAAAGCTTCAATTCCAGCTCATAGAAGATACCCGCCTGAGCGAAAGTAAGCGCTGGGTATTGGTGGCGCCACCGGGAGATGCCACAGGATGTTGTTTGCTATTGGCAAAGGCGGCCAGCGAAGAACAGGCCAGTCGAATTGGTAATCAAACGGGTGGACGAGTCTTCCTTTTTCTGTATACGGATGATTTCGATCGGGATTATGAACGGCTGACTGCTGAAGACATTCGCTTTGTACGCCCACCGGCGGTACACTCCTATGGTAAAGTGGCAGTATTTGAAGACCTTTACGGCAATCTCTGGGATTTGATCGAACCTGCAACATCTTAATTTTCGCACCCTTACCAACGCAGTTGGCCTTTAACCCTCAGCTATGAAAAAGCTTTTGATCTTCGACATGGACGATACCCTTTTCGAAACCCGAAGCATCCCACAGTCTGCCATTCAAGGCGTTCTAGACCTGGTCCGACCATTGATCGACCAGCAATATTCTGGAGAAACGGTGGAGCAAATTCTCTTTGATTTGTGGCGGCATCCATTCGACCAAGTTGCAAAGACCTACGCCTTCGGCTCCGACATCCACTCCGGCTTCGTCCAAGCCATGCAGCAAGCCGATTTCAATCTGGACATCCAAACCTTCGACGACTACCCGATTGTACAAGCACTTCCCCATACCAAAATGCTGGTCACCACCGGATTCCTCAAGCTTCAACAAGCCAAAATACAAGCGCTCGCTCTCGCTCCTGATTTTGAAGAAATACACATCGACGACATCCTAGCGCCCGATCGAATGTACAAAAAAGGCATCTTTACCGACATCCTGAGACGGCATCCGTTCGAAAAATCTTCCGTCTATGTGATTGGCGACAATCCACGCTCTGAATTGACAGCGGCCAAAGAACTACAACTCGTCAGCATTCAAATCGCCAAATTCGGGCAGGAACGCTCCAAACAAGCCGATCATTTCATTGAGTCTTTCAAGGAATTAGAGGCAATCATCGGATAGTCTCAAAACCAGCGCCCCTACGCATACCGGCATGGTATTCGATGCACTTTAGGCAGCCCCTCCTGTGTCCTACCTTTTTGCGAAATTTTCCCAAAACGACGAAAATGAAAAAATCCATTTTTATCATCGCTTTTCTCTGTACCTTTTTGATGCTTCCTAAAGCACATGCGCAGTTCTCGATCGGCGCTGGCGCCAGCTATGTCTTCAACACAAAAGACCCTGCTATATATTTGAAGGCCATTCAAGAAGTGAATAAATTGTTCTCCGGCCAATTCACCGTCACGAGGGTCTTTGACGGCTTTGAAGATTACAGCTTTACGCAATTTGACTTGGGTCCTCGGGTGCAGTACCACCTGTACAAGGGCTTGTCCTTCCAAACGAATATCGGCTTTAGCTTTGCAGTAGAAACATTCAAATTCAATGGTGAAAGAGATACCTCTTCTGAATCAGGTGTCAGCGTAGGAGCTGGTGGTGTTTACGCCTTGGGAGAATCTTTCTCCGTTGAAGCAAACCTCCGAAAAGTATTCAGTGGCTCAGAAAATTTCTTGGGAAGTGTTGGATTCTTCTTTCGTTTTTAAGGCATAAACATCGGGCATTGCCCACGGTATTTCCGTGCTTTCTTACGGGCCTTTATCCGACCTCTTTTTCTTTTCTTCGATCGCTTGACTGCAGAGCGCCTGGAAGAAGGCTCGGGTACCCTGTCTGCTTGCTCCGCTTCGGCAGCTGATGCCTCTGCTGGTGGCTCGGCCGGCTCAGGTGGCAGCTCTGGAATAAACATCCCAAAAGCCTGATTTAAGGGTACTACTTGCTGAGTAGTGGTAAATTGATTGCTTGAATGCTCCACAGAACTGCTGTAGTCTGCCACTCTATTGTAGTCGTTCCGAAAGTCCATACAAGGACAGTAATCTTCTTCCTGACTCCATCCAATCAATGGCAAAACAAGCAATAGGGAAATAGGTAGGGTTTTCATATAGTTGAGGGATTTTGCTCATACAACGATCTCAAAATGTCGTTTATTGGTCAAAATATGTTAAGCAGTTCGTACACAAGTGCCTAGACAAATTAAATAATGACTTATTTTGAACGACTTTCACCTCTCTCTACTTCGTTAAAAAAACCCGCTGAGCGTCTTTGGCAGATGTGCGTAAAAATATTTATACTGCCCGAAAATTGATCCCTTATGTCTCAGCAGCTTCGCCTTCTTCGCACCGATTCTCAGCACCCAGATTTCCAGGGACTCATCACTCAATTGGACGCTTATCTGCGAATTACCGATGGCGATGAACACGACTTTTATGCCCAATACAACAAGCTCGACCACATCCATCAGGTGGTTTTGGTCTACGAGGGGCAGCAAGCAGTCGGCTGCGGGGCCATCAAGGCTTATGAAGAAGGTGTTACAGAAGTCAAAAGGATGTTTGTCACACCCGAATGCCGGGGCAGAGGCATTGCAGGGAAAATATTGACAGCCTTGGAACAATGGGCTGTTGAGTCGGGCTTTCACACTTGCATACTCGAAACAGGCATCCGCCAAAAGGCAGCCATTCGCCTTTATGAAAAAAGCGGCTACCAAAGCATCCCCAACTACGGCCAATACGCAGAGGTGGAAAACAGCGTTTGCATGCAGAAAAAAATAGCTCATCCATCTTCCTCACAAGACGCATGAGCTATTTCAAAACGGATGCTTTGTTGATAAGAGCCTTATCCCTCTAAACCCCAAACGGCTTGAAAACTTCTGAAATATGCATTAAAGGCAACAGTGACTCCTGAAGGAACTAAAATGCGATCGTCGGTGCAAGAATAGGTGTCCGCCCCAGTTGTCAGGCAACTTACCATGGCTAGAGCTGGTGGAAACAAGTATCTGTCTATAGAATCTATAACTTAAGAGCTGTTTAGCCCAATGGCTTCAATGGGAAAACAATTATTGCATTGCGGAAAAATTTCTTATCATCGCATAGACCAACGTTCAAATAATATCATGTATAAAAATACCCTACTCCTATCTCTCATCCTCCTACCCTTTTTACTCTCTGCCCAATCCACTAAAATTATTCTCGACGCCGATACTGGCAACGAAGTGGACGATCCTTATGCTATTGTTCGCGCACTCATCGAACCTTCGCTAGAGGTCGTGGCACTCAATGCGACCCAGTGGCAAGCCAGCCATTGGACAGTCGAACATTCTATGGAAGAAAGCTATCGGCTCAATCAATTAATTTTGGGTTATTTGAAAATGGCCGATAAGGTCAAAAGTTACAGAGGAGGAGTCAACCGCCTCTACGATTGGGGAGACATTGCCCAATATTCAGCCGCCGCTTACCACATCATTCAGCAAGCCAAGCAGATGCCCGACGAACAAAAGATTCCCATCGTTACCCTCGGTGCACTGACCAACGTAGCTTCTGCATTATTGATCGAACCATCCATCGCCCCTCGAATCAAGGTATATTGGTTGGGAACCACCTATGATTTTGACAAAAACATACTCAAACGACAGGATTTCAACTGCGTGATGGACGTTCAGGCACTAGACGTGATGCTGCAATCCGACGTAGAAATGCACATCATTCCCGTCAGCGTAGCCAACCAGATGACCTTCGACTATGCCGAAACTGCCAAGCGCTTGAAAGGCCAGCATCCCATACTTGACTTTCTCGTCCAACGATGGGACAACCACCTCGACGGCGGCCGCCATGAGCGAACCATCTGGGACCTAGCCATCGTCCAAGCACTCATTCATCCCGAATGGGCCACAGAAGTTCAAATCAAATCCGCTCCGGCAGACGGCCAACGCAATCTATATTACTACAAAGACATAGACGAAGATAAAATGCGTGAAGATTTTTTTACAAGCTGCCTTGAATACTTCAAAAAATAGCGACTGCTCAACATAACCCACAGATTTATCCACTTTCGATGAAAGCAATCAACGAGCAGAAGATGGGCGGGCAAACAGAACATTCCCTCTGCAAACATTGTTTCCGAAGAGTGAAAACAAAAACGAGCATCTCCTCCACTTGTGTGTCGAACAACTCAAACACTTAGCAGGCATCTAGGGATTGATCTCTAGGTAGAAAATGGCCAATTTTTTGCTCAGATAAAGCGCCCTATGGAAGGCATCACTTATGGCTACATTCCGAAAAGTAGCCAAGACATCAACAGAAAAACGACACCTACAGACTGGCTGGCTGGTTTACAGACCCGATATTAAATCCCAAAGGTGCTCTTCAGACTATTTCTCTTTATAATTTCCTATCATTGGGATTCGTTTTAGTGATACAAACGCAATAGAATGAAGCAATTTTTGACTACAATTATATACTGCCTCACCTTTGGATCGATGATGGCACAGGAAGCGATGGAAGTACAACGCTGCGCTGACATAGACCGGCAAGTCCCTGTTCTCAACATTCACATAGACGAAAATGGCAACAAATGGGTGGCCGACAAGCAAGGGCTGTTCCTCGCTCAGTCCCCTGATTTTGCCAGCACTGTCGACGTTGTCGCTACCGATTGGGCGCTTTTGCAGGTCCCCTGTGGAAATCAAGAGCTGAAAATCCCCAAAGCAGAATTGCAAAAGCTGATGGGAGACAGTTTCGATGAGATTTCTGTGGCCCATATGGATAAGATAAAGCAGGAACTTTGGATTGGCACGAGCTCAGCTGGCCTGTTCCGCTTCAAAGTCAAACCAACTCTACAACTTCTGGAAAACCGTACCAGTGGCAACTCCAAGCTCCGCTCCGATAAGATTCAAAGCATTTATGTCACCAAAACAACCGGCCAGTTGGTCGTGGGAACCGACGATGGACTCTTCCTCCAAAAAGGCAGTAAGTCCAACGCAACGGGTAAATACTTCAACGTCGAGGCAATTACTTCTTTTGGCAGTACAATCTGGATTTTGAGCGACAACGACATACTCGAACTCGACCGGAAGGGTAAGCTCTTTGCCCTAGACCTCGACGATCGGATGATCGAAGGCAACATCGTAGACATCGCCTTTGATAGCCAAGGACGACTTTGGATTGCTTCGGAGATCATCAGTCGCTACAATTTCGATACAGAGAATTATGAGTCTTTCGGTCCGGCAGAAAATTTCACCAGCCAATATGTCAAGCAGATTGCTGTAGATGGAGACGATGCGCTCTGGGTTGGTACAGAAGATAAAGGCGTCTATTTTATTGGTAAGGCATCAACTTTTTCCGCCTCCCTTGTAGTTGATAAAGCTCTCGGTTGCGATGCCAATGCCAAGGATGCTTCCCTCCAAGTGCGAGCGAGTGGTGGTCAGCCTCCCTATACTTATCAATGGGAAGGTGGATTGACAGGTGCCAAGCCCCAAGGACTGGGTCCCGGTACCTATAGCGTGACCGTTAGCGATCAGAAAGGCAACAGCTCCCCAGCCGAGGTGACCATTGCGGACCCAAGAATGACCATTCGCACGACCGCTCAGAAAGAGGCCAGCAATGGCGGTACCGACGGCCAGGCCGAAGTGAGTGTCAGCGGAGGGAACGCGCCCTACAAATTTGCTTGGGACAATGGCGAAACCACCCAAGTAGCGAAGAAATTAAATGGTGGCACACACAGTGTGACCATCAGCGACAAAAACGGTTGCAGCACAACTTCCTCTGTCACAATCGTAGAGCAGCTAGCCGAACTCAATGTATCGCTCGAAGTCGTTCAAACCAATGATTGCCCAGGGGCTGCAAAAGGTGGCTTAAAGGCAACAGTCCGCGGAGGCGAAGGTCCCTATCAGTACAGTTGGAATATTGCAAGCATTAGTGGCGAACAGGCCATGGGACTCAAGGCCGGGGATTATGCTTTGACCCTCACCGATGCCACCGGGAATAAGGTTCAAGCCAGCATCAAATTGGAAGACCCTCCTGCGCTCACCGCCAGCGTTTCTCCAACCGCTCCCGCCAATACCGATCAAGCAGATGGCAAGGCAAGTGTCGAAGCCAAAGGCGGCAGCGGAAAATATACCTATAAATGGGACAATGGCGAAAGCACCAACAAAGCCAGCAAACTGGCCGCTGGATTGCATGTCGTTACTGTGACCGACGAAAAAGGCTGTAGCACAACCGCTTCCATTCAAGTCACCGAAGACATCCTACCCCTAGCCGTCCAACTCAACACAGGATCAGCAATCCAATGTGCAGGTCAAAGCACGGCCTCACTAGAAGCATCCGTCAGCGGCGGTAAAGGTCCTTTTCAATACCAATGGAGCGCAGCCAATCTTCAAGGCGACAAAGCATCAGGGCTTGCAGCCGGCGACTACCAACTGACCGTCACGGATGCCACTGGCACTACTGCCAACGCTAAAGTTTCCATAGCAGAGCCCAAAGCACTACAGGTCAGCATCACGCCTAAATCGCCTGCCAATACCAATCAAGCAGATGGCAAAGCCAATGCGAAAGCAACAGGCGGCAGTGGTAAGTATACTTACAAGTGGGACAATGGTGAAAGCGCCAACAAAGCAACTAAGTTGGCAGCTGGCCAGCGGACCGTCACCGTTACCGATGCCAATGGTTGTACCGCTACGGCAAGCATCAACGTGAGTGAAGACATCCTACCACTTTCGGTTTCCCTGGATCAAGTGGCCAGCATTCAATGCAAAGGACAGGAAACTGCTGCGGTGGAAGCTGAGATCAGCGGTGGAAAAAGTCCTTTCCAGTACCAATGGAGCAATGGGCAGACACAAGGAAATAAAATCAGCCAGTTGAAAGCCGGCACCTATCAATTGACCATCACGGATGCAGCAGGTACGACTGCCAACGCCCAAGTCAATGTATCGGAACCCGATCAATTGCAAGCCAGCATCACACCTACAGCCTCTGCCAATACAGATCAGGCAGATGGAAAGGCAACTGTCAAAGCAACGGGTGGTAGCGGAAAATATACCTACAAGTGGGGCAATGGGGAGTCTAGTAACAAGGCCAGTAAGCTGGCAGCAGGTGAGCAAACAGTTACCATCAGTGATGACAATGGTTGTACAACGACCGTATCAATAACCGTTACCGAAGACATTCTACCACTCACAGCCATACTCGACCTTAGTGCGCCCGTCAAGTGTGCTGGTCAGAGTACAGCGGCTCTTGGCGTACGTATCAGTGGCGGTAAAGGCCCCTTCCAGTACCAGTGGAGTGCCGCCAATCTATCCGGCGAAAAAGCTTCGGGCCTTGCAGCAGGTGACTATCAATTGACGGTTACGGATGTTGTTGGCAACACCGCCAATGCCTCCATCAGCATCAAAGAGCCCAAGCCTCTGCAAGCAAGCATTCAACTCGATAGTCCAGCCAGTACCGACAACACCGATGGTAAGGCAACCGCTAAAGCAAGCGGTGGAACGGCGCCTTATAGTTATCGGTGGGACAATGGCGAATCAACAGCGACTGCTTCTAAGCTCGCCCCTGGCAAGCGCAGCCTCACTGTGACGGACGCCAACGGTTGTGAAGTCAAGCAAGACATCGATGTGAATGAGGACATCCAGCAGTTGCGCCTCAGCCTGGAACAAACCAATGAGATCAAATGCTTTGGTGATAAAACAGCTAGCTTGGCAGTGAACGTGCAAGGCGGCAAAGGACCGTTTCAGTATCAGTGGGGAACGGCTGGCCTACAGGGTGCAAAGGCAGATAACTTGGCGGCCGGCACCTATGCACTCACGGTAACGGATGCCAGCGGCCAAAGTCAAAAAGCCGAGTTGATTATCAAAGAACCGACGGAACTGATCGTAACCCTGGATAAAAACCGTCCTTCGACCAATGAGGATTCAAAAGACGGAAAAGCCACCCTTGGCATCAAAGGCGGAACACCCTCCTATGAAATCAAGTGGGACAATGGCGAAACAGCTGAAACCGCAGAGAAGCTTCCCTTCGGATCGCATACAGTCAATGTCAGTGATGCCAAGGGCTGCCAGGCAGAGGTCCGATTTGAGACTAAGAAGAAAATCCTTCCGGCCCTTACCGCCGGTCAATTGCGCGCCGGACAAACCTTACAAGTTTCTCAGATATTCTTCATGGCCGATAGTACCAACATGACCGAGAAGTCTTATCCTGCCTTGAAAGAAATCGCTTCTTTCTTGGAAGAAAATCCATTGGTTGTTATCGAAGTGGGTGGACATACCAACAATATTCCACCACCTGAGTTTTGCGATCGCTTGTCGACCGCTCGTGCCAAGGCCGTTGCAACCTACATCGTCCAGCAAGGCATCGATGGCAATCGGGTGGTCTACAAAGGCTATGGAAAGCGAAAGCCCAAATTTTCCAATCGAACGGCAGATGGCCGAAAACGAAACCAGCGAGTGGAGATTAAGGTGCTGAGTTTAAATTAGGTTTGCTAAAAGAGGTTGCTTTAGTCGCTTTGCTGAATGTACTTCACCATGTCCACACCTTTGGCCCTGAGCAATTGCCCACCAACGGTCAGTAGGCACAGCAGTACGATCGCAAAGGCAGCTATCACAAAATAGGTGGGACCTAAGTCGATCCGAAAGGCAAAAGTATCCAGCCAGTTTCGGGCGATGAGGTGTGCAATGGGTAAGGAAATCACTAAGGCCAAAACGACCAAAGACAAAAAGGAGCGCAGCAGCAGACCAATAATTTGCAAGGCACTTGAACCCAGAACCTTCCGAATGGCCATCTCCTTGGAGCGTCGTTGAACCGTGAAGGTCGCAAAGCCAAATAATCCAAGGCAAGAAATGAGTATGGCAATGCCCGTAAAGTATTTTGACAAGGCACTGACCCGAATCTCCGAAGCGTATAGCGCCTGGTAGTTATCGTCCAGATAATGTGGCTCAAAAGGCATACCGCCCAAGAAAAAACTTTGGTACACTTTTTCAATGCGACCAAGTGTTTCCAATTGATTACCGGGAGCCAGCTGCACCATAACATCAGAGGCAAAGTCATCTGTATCCAGTTTGAGAAACAGTGGCTCTATATTTTTGTACAAGCTTTCAAAATGGAAATCCTTCACCACTCCGATGATCTCTCGCTCTTCTCCCCACAGCCTTATTTGCTTTCCCAGAGGGTCCTCCAAACCCATGACCTTGATGGCAGCCTCATTAAAAATAATTTTGTCGTGGTCCAGCTTATGATCTCTGGAAAAGGAACGACCAGCCGCCATTTGCATTTTCAAGGTCGGAATTAAATCGTATCCACCCGAAATTTGAGCAAATTGCGCGCGTTGATCTGTCGCCTTGCCTGGCCAGGTCAAACCCGTGGTCGTACCAAAATTATTGACAACATGATGAGCAAAGTTGGCTGTATTGACTACACCCGGCAAACCATTGAGCAACTGCAAAAAACGCTCGATGCTTTCTTCCGACAAGCCCTCTGTACCACCTCCGGATTCCAACAGTCCAGTGTTGAACCAAACGATGTTTTCTTTTTCATACCCTAGTTGTTTCGACTGTATCAGCTCGACCTGATGGTACACTACCAAAGCCAGCACCATCAACAAAGCCGTAATCGAAAACTGAAAAACAATCAGCCCTTTTCGCACCAAAGAACTAACGGTGCCTTTGCTCTGGCGATCTCCTTTCAAAGCCGAAATTGGTTCGATGCCAGATAAGTAAAAGGCTGGATAGCTGCCTGCCAATAAAATGGTCGATGCCAAGATGAGTACAATCGGCAGTAGAAAAGACCACTCAAAAGACAGTTGCATGGCTTTAGCTGCAATGGTATTGAAAGTAGGCAAAAACAAAAAAGTTAGTCCGATGGCGATGACCAAAGACATAGTGGCAAGCAAAGCTGCTTCCACCATGTATTGTATAGCTAAACTCTTCCGATCGGCCCCGATGGCCTTCTTGACCCCAACTTCCTTCATTCTGGCCGAAGCCTTAGCTGTTGTCAGATTAACAAAATTGACACAAGCGATCAACAGCGTCATCAAAGCAATAATGGCAAACAAGTACAGATAGGTGATCCGACCACCGGCCACTTTTCCGTTTTCATAAGTTCCGTGTAGGTAGCGATCGGCATAAGGTTGTCCCCATAGCTCATCTGAAAGTTTTGCTTTGGTTTGTAGAAAGGATGCCACTTTCTGATTGAAGGCAGCCAAGGCTACACCGGGCGCCAGGACGACATAGGTATCTGGATCACTGTCTGTCCATCCCGCCATTTTTTGATTTTTATCCACAAAAAGGTCGTAGCTGAATACAGCGTCAAACTGCGCGCTTGAATACTGCGGCAATGCAGCAAATACCCCCGTCACCAGATAAGTGCCACCAAACTCGTCGTGTTGCCATTCCAGCGTTCTGCCAACAGCATCCGGCCCTTGAAAAAGTTTTTCTGCTAGCTCCTCGGAGATGACAACGGACCGCCGATCGGCCAAAACCTCGTCGGGCAAACCATATAGCAGTGGATAGGAAAATACACTGAAAAAATTCCGACTGGCAAATTGATTGCGCGAGCTAAACGTCCGCCCCTGACCGTCTGACAATAAAAATTGCTCTCCCTCGAACCACTCATAGGGCAAGACGGCCACTGCCTCGGCAACCTCTGGCAATTCCTTTGCTAAGGCCACAGCCAAGGGACCAGGCAAACTCGATTCGGTCTCCAGGCCATTTGGCGTAGCTGTGTTTTGAAGCATTTGGACAAGCGCCTCCCCTTTTTCATGGAAGCGATCTACTTTATATTCGTCATAAATCCACAGGCAGATCAATAGAGTTGCGGTCAAACCAATAGACAAACTGAGCAGGTTGATGAAGGAACTGGAAGTGCTGCGCAACATACTGCGCCAGGCGATGCGAAGGTGGTGCTTTAACATAATGGGCTTTCTTTTGTGTCGCAGAAACAATACAGGAGGTTCCTGGCATACTCGAAAAGACCCACTCTAAATCAGAAAGTTGCAAAGCTCACTGGTTGATGCGGTAATTAAGACTGAGCAACAGCTGTCGACGAATCCACTGGAAGTCGCGGTCGGTCACGAATCCAGGCCCTCTGGTCGTCGTTCGAATGCGGCGAGTGTTGAATACATCTGTGAGATTGATGGTCAGCTTTCCCTTGCCTTTAAACACATCCTTGTTGATGGCTATGTCAAAAAAGTAGATGGCTTTGCGCTTGCCTTGGGCGGTGTTTTGCGGCGCTTCATAACTGGCCCGAATTTGTAGTTCACTGCTTTTGGAAAGCTGCCATTTGGAAGTTTGGCGAGCAAAAAAAGTATAGGCTTCACTTTGGAATAGCGGATCGATGTTGCGGCCATCGGCTTCAGCCCGGAAGCAATTCAGATCGACATCCAATTTCCAACGATCCAGCGGCTTAAAGCTACCGATGAACTCCAAGCCATAAACGGTTTCCGAATTCAGATTTTCCGGACGGGTATTTGAGTCACCACTCAACGTATCTACCCGACGAATGCGTTCGATTTTATCGTCGGTATGGCGAAAGTACAAGGCAGCAGAAATGGAACCCTTCTCGAAATACTTGAGATGTCCTAGTTCGAGTACATGGCTGAAATCAGGGTCGAGGTCCGGATTGCCGCTGAAAAAATTCCGGTTGTCTGAAAAAGTTACATAAGGACTTAGATCATTGTATACAGGTCTGCGGACCCGACGACTGTAGCTGAGCTGCAAGGCTTGCGCATTCGGGAGGTCGTAGGTAAAATGTGCCGATGGAAATAAATTGCTGTAGTCCCGTGGGTTGCTTTCGTTGGTTTCCTCCAGGATCGTTTCAATGTCTGTCCACTCCCCCCTCAGTCCCAGTTGAAAGGCAAAGTCGCCCAGCTTTTGACTGAGCGTTGCATAAACAGCATTGATATTTTCCTTGTAGATAAAATTATTGTCCAAGCCTTCCAGAGGAATAAAAGGGCCAGCATTCAAGGAGCGACTGACCACAAAGTCATTGGTCATATCCCGAAAATTACTGCGCAGCCCAGTCTCTATTTTACCCTCTCTTGTCAAAGGATGAATGTAATCTAGTTGAGCGATGAATTGTTTGTCGGTCTCATCGTTTAGTGAAATATCTTCGAAGTAAGAACCTGGCTTGAGCTGGCCATCCGATAAAAAGCGTTGGTCCGTATACAGCTGGTCGGAATCCTCCCAATGATCAAAATAGCGCAACTCCGCATTGAGTTCCTGCCCTTTGCGGCCAAACAGCTTTTGATAGCTCAAAACATATTCAGAGATTGGCTCGACCTCATCCTCGTCCTGCGTTCTTTGCGCACTTTGGATAGGCTGACTTTCATCAAATAGGAAATCGCGATAGCGTAAATCCGTCAGCCGCTTTCCTTTGCTCCGACTGTAATAATAAGAGGCCGTTACAATGTCCTGCTCGCTGATGAACCAATCCAGCCCTCCACGAATGTTGTTGTGAAAGCCGCGATGCTCTCCGTCATAATCTTGCAGAGACAAAAAAGTCGAATCGTTGTTGAATACTTGTTGGCGGATGCTGTACACACTTGGCTGAATCCGATAAGCAATGCCGTAGTTAATGAAAAAGTTGACCTTCTTATGCCGATAATTGAGATTGACTGAAGCACCCAACTGCGTTGGATAACCTCCGTTGACTTCAAACGAACCATTGAAACCTTCCTTCCGCTCCTTTTTCAAAATGATGTTGATGATGCCCACCATCCCTTCTGCCTCGTAGCGTGCCGAGGGATTGGTAATCACTTCGATCCTTTCGACCAAGCCCCCCTGCAATTGTTGCAAGCCACTGCCCCCTTTAAAACTAACCAGGCCCGATGGCTTCCCGTCGATGAGCACCCGCACATTACCGCTCCCGCGCAGCTTAATCGTCCCCTCGGGATCAACTGTTACGGAAGGAACATTGTTGAGAATTTCCATGGCCGACCGACCAGCATTGCCAGGGTCCTTGGCAACGTTAAAAATCTTCTTGTCCAAAGACAGCTCCACCCGATTTCGCTCTGCTCGAACCACGACCTCCTCCAGATCACTGCTTGTATTTTTGAGGCGTATTTCCCCCAAGTCGATCTTCGCACCAGCATCCTCCAAATGAAAATTGGCCGAGCGATGCGATTCATAAGCAATAAAATCCACCTGCGCATAGAAGCTGCCTACAGGGAGCGCAATCGAAAAGCGCCCTTCCTCATCCGAAATGCCTCCGGCTACCAATTGGTCGTCTGTCATATCAAACAACTGAATCGTAGCATAAGAAAGCACTTGGTCCGACTCACGGTCTACGACTTGACCCGAAACAATGGACGTCTTTTGGCTTTGCGCCGACGATGGCAGCGCCATTTGTAGGAAAAGCAGTAGATAGCAAAGGTTTTTCATCTTTACAAACATACAAAAGGCCAAGGCAAGGCCCAGATACTTTCCAAGTAATTGCTCCTACTTTGATTGACGACTCGAATTATTCTGTTCCCTCAATTGGTAAGTTGCCGCGGGGATTGTATTTTTCCGCTTATTATCAAAACCTCAAGTGACGCCATCGTGAAAATCACCTTTCGCATTAACTACCACGCCAACTGGGGCCAGCAAGTTGCTATTGTCGGCTCCATCCCAGAACTTGGAAACGACGATCCTAAAAATGCAGTCCGCCTACAATTTTTGCGCGACGGCGACTGGCAGCTCATCCTACGCTTGGATGGTAAAGCTGCTAATTTTACCTACAAATATTTGCTGATTGATGATAAAGGTGCTGTTCTCGACAGCGATTGGGGTGCTGCCAGAAAAGCTGATTTTTCAAAACATCCTCCTACTCAGGTAATTTTCAAAGATAGCTGGCGTACCAAGTACCACAATGAAAATGCTTTCTATACCTCCGCTTTTCAGGGAGCCATCTTCAAAGCAGATGCTTTCAAAAGCAAGCAACTAAAAGCAGCCAAGGGCAAAACCATTTGCCGTTTCCAGCTTCACGCACCACGGGTGCTTCCCGGCCAGCAAGTATGCATCTGTGGCAGCAGCTCCGAATTGGGTGATTGGGACCTCGACAAGCCCTTGCTATTGGGCAATGAAGGTCATCCTTTATGGACGGTGGATGTAGCCCTCAAACCCAGCTCTACGGTTAAATACAAATATGGCCTATACGATACTGCAACAAAGGAGGTACTGCTAGAAAGTGGTGACAATCGAGAACTGACTATTTACGATTTTCCATCAGATAATGAACTGCTGATCTTATCGGATGAGTATTTTCGCTATCCACAAGGCGATTGGAAGGGGGCCGGCGTCGCCATCCCTGTTTTCTCGCTGCGCTCCAAGAAGGGCCTGGGTGTCGGAGAATTTTCCGACCTACCACTGCTCATCAATTGGGCCAAGTCCATCGGCTTCAAGATGGTCCAAATCCTGCCCATCAATGACACATCGGCCAAAGGCAATTGGATCGACTCTTATCCGTATGCAGCCATTTCGACCACTGCGTTACACCCTTTATATCTTCACCTGGATTCGATTGATGGATTCGACGAAATGGTCGATCAGGAGGTCTTTCAGCAGGAGCGGGAAAGGCTCAACGCCCTAGAGCAAATCGATTATGAGGCCGTCATGGCGCTGAAGCTTAAATATGCCCGTGCCATTTATGATAAAAAGAGAACAACTTTCCTCAAAAGTGCTGCCTTCAAGAATTTTCTTGCAGAGAATGAAAATTGGCTGAAGCCCTATGCCTGGTTTTGCCACCTTCGGGATACGCACGGCACTTCCGACTTCAATCAGTGGGGCGAACAGGCCACCTTCACAGTGGCAGGGCTCAAAAAAGCTTGTGGTGCGCGATCCAAGCAGTACAAGGATATTGCCTTTTACTATTTCTTGCAGTATTACTTGGATGTTCAACTCAAAGAGGCCGCAGACTATGCTCGTGCCAATCAGGTAGTTTTGAAAGGAGATATTCCTATTGGCATCTATCGCTACAGCATGGACGCCTGGGTAGCCCCCGAACTGTACAACATGAATGGTCAATCCGGTGCACCCCCTGATCCTTTCTCGGACAGTGGTCAAAACTGGGGATTTCCCACCTACAATTGGAAGGAAATGGCCAAAGATGGCTACCAATGGTGGCAAAATCGTTTGCAGCAGCTCTCTCGCTACTTCGATGCTTTTCGGATAGACCACATACTTGGCTTTTTTCGCATCTGGCAAATTCCGGTCGAACAGGTCGAAGGCATCATGGGCTTTTTCAATCCTGCTCTGCCCATTCGCAAGGAAGAATTCCGACAGTGGAGCATCTACTTCGATGCAGAGCGATTTTGCCGACCGTACATCACTACGAAGTTGTTATCAGAAATATTTGGGGATGAGGCAGACTTCGTAAAGCAGACCTATCTGCAAAATGGCAGTACCAATAGCCACTTGGCTTTCAAGGAGGCATTCAACACCCAGCGAAAAATAGAAGCGCACTTCCAACAAGAAGAGAATAAAGCGAAAGAACATTTGAAAGTTCGCTTGTATCGGCTCATCAGCAATGTGCTATTCTTTGAAGTTCCAGACTCTGAAGGGCAAGCTTTTCACCCTCGGATTGATTTTTTCAAGACAACCTCCTTCCGCGAATTGGATGCGCCCAGTCGCCAACGCTTGAAGGAAATGCACGACGACTATTTCTACAACCGGCAGGAAGCATTTTGGAAAAACCAGGCCATGGTCAAACTACCTGCCATCAGCCAAGCAACCAATATGCTCATTTGTGGAGAGGACTTGGGGATGGTGCCAGCCTGCGTACCAGGCGTCATGCGCGACCTGGGGTTGCTATCTCTGGAAATACAACGGATGTCTAAAAATCCAGCAACAGAATTTCTTCAAGACAAGGACATCCCTTATCTGTCTGTTTGCAGTCCCTCTACCCATGATATGTCGCCCATACGGGCTTGGTGGGAAGAAATGGATGTTGGGCAGCGCCAACGCTTTTACCAGCAAGAACTATTTTTGGCAGGCGAAGCGCCTGTGGCTTGCAGTCCCGAAGCGGTGAAACGCACCCTTTGGCAGCATTTGGATTGGCCTAGTATGTGGGCCATTTTCCCCATCCAGGATTTAGTGGCTTTGGACAAAGAATTGCGCCTAGCCGACCCTCATGCCGAGCGCATCAATGTGCCTGCGAATCCTCAGCACTACTGGCGTTATCGCTTCCACATCAATGGAGAAGACCTATTGACTTTTGAGGCATTCAACGATAAATTGCGCGACATGCTCAAAGTCACTGGACGCGTATGAACAATTGCCTGGAACAGCTCTCGGACAAATTTCAATACCTCTTTGAAAAAGACCTCATCAAGGAGCTGTGCCACTATGGGCAGTTGCGACAGTACAAAGAAGAGGACTTATTGATGGAAATCGGGCAGACCATCACCCATATCCCCATCATCCTTTCCGGTTCGATCAAGATCATGACGGAAGACAAGCAAGGAGGCGAATTGCTTTTGTACTACTTAGAAACAGGGGATACTTGCGCTGTAACCCTCAACTGCTGCACCCGAAAGGCCAAAAGCAGCATTCGGGCGCTATCCGAGTCCGCAGCAGAGATTTTGTTTATCCCTGCCGACAAGATGGAAGAATGGATCATACAGTATACCAGCTGGCGCAACTTCGTACTTGAAAGCTACAGTAGCCGCTTGGACGAAATGCTGGGTGCGATCGATAATTTGGTTTTTCACAATCTCGAAGAACGCCTCCTCAAATACCTAAAAGACAAGGTTTGGGTCAATAAATCCTCCGTATTAAACATCACCCATTACCAAATTGCCAACGACCTACACTCGTCCCGGGTCGTTATTTCCCGCCTGATGAAAAAGCTCGAAAAGGAAAAAAAGATCATTCAGCACCGCAACAAGGTTGAAATTCTTGATTTTTAAATGTGACTGTTGTTACGCTTCATCCTTTCATTATTGTTTACCTTTGTATTGTAAGTAGTGGAAAAAGATGGATGCATGCACCACAGATTTGAAATCTGCCTTGTCGACAGTCAGAAATCATCGCCATAACCGAACCTTGCCGAAATTGCAAGGTTATTCTTAAAGACTCTAAAAAGTTTTTGATTCCACTAAACCCCTTATTTTCAGTAAACTATGGTCTAGGATTCCAATAGGAATGTCCAGAACAACTACACCAATAAAGGAAGAAAATGAAAGTAGAACAGATCTATACCGGTTGCCTTGCACAAGGAGCCTACTATATCGAAAGCCAGGGAGAGGTTGCTATTATAGACCCATTGCGGGAGGTTCAACCTTATCTCGATAGAATCCAAAAGACAGGAGCCAAACTGAAATACATTTTCGAAACGCACTTTCATGCTGACTTTGTGAGTGGCCACGTCACACTTGCAGAAAAAACCGGTGCGCCAATCGTTTACGGCCCGCAGGCCAATCCATCTTTTCAAGCCATTATTGCAGAAGACGGCCAAGAATTTCCACTGGGAGACATCACCTTTAAGGTTTTACATACCCCTGGTCATACGATGGAAAGTACTACCTATTTGCTGCGCGACAAGCAGGGAAAAGACCACGCTATTTTTTCGGGAGATACCCTGTTTCTCGGTGATGTCGGGCGGCCTGACCTAGCCCAAAAAGCAGCCCATATGACCCAGGATGAATTGGCAGGTCTACTATTTGACAGCCTCCGGCGTAAGATCATGCCTTTGGCAGACGATGTCATTGTCTATCCGGCACACGGAGCTGGTTCTGCCTGCGGAAAAAACATGATGAAGGAAACAGTCGATACCCTGGGCAACCAAAAAAAGATGAATTATGCCCTGAGAGCAGATATGAGCAAGGCGGAATTTATTCAGGAAGTCACAGAAGGCTTGTTGCCGCCACCAGCTTATTTTCCACTGAATGTCAAAATGAATAAGGAGGGCTACGAAAGCATCGACGATGTTCTAAAACAAGGTACGCATGCATTGACCCCTAAAGAGTTTGAAGTTGCGGCGAATGAAACAGGAGCAGTTGTCTTAGATGTGCGCCACCAAAATGCCTTTGCGGCCGGGCATATTCCCCGCTCTATTTTTATAGGACTGGACGGAGGTTTCGCCCCTTGGGTTGGCTCCCTCATCAAGGATGTTAAACAAGCGATTTTACTGGTCGTCGATGAAGATCGAGTAGAAGAGGCTGTCACCCGTTTGTCGCGTGTCGGATTCGACAATACGCTGGGTTATCTCAAGGGAGGTTTTGAAGCCTGGAAAAATGCTGGCAAGGAAACAGATAAAGTCGTGTCCATACCAGCTACAAAGCTAGCAGAACTTCATCACAAGCAGCCCGATGTTCCCATCGTAGATGTCCGGAAACAGAGTGAGTACTTATCTGAACACATCGAGGAGGCGCACAATTTTCCTCTTGACGATCTCAACAACCATTTGGCCAATCTGCCAAGCGAGGAGACATTCTATGTTCATTGTGCAGGAGGCTATCGTTCCATGATTGCAGCTTCCATGCTCAAGGCCAGAGGTTTCCACCATTTGGTCGATGTGGCTGGTGGCTTCAAGTCCATCAAGACGACTGACTTACCAGTGACCGCTTATGTTTGTCCAAGCACCTTGTAAAAGCAATCATCATGGCTCAAAAACAATCATTCCATTCAATCATCAATAGCAAGACGCCTGTCCTGATCGACTTTTTTGCTGAGTGGTGTGGACCTTGCAAAGCAATGGCGCCCGTCCTCAAGGAAGTGGCAGGCAAAATGGGCGATAAGGCCCGCATCATCAAGATTGACATCGACAAGAACCAGCAGCTGTCTCAGAAATTGGGAATTCGGGGCGTACCGACCTTCATCCTCTACAAAGAGGGGGAGGTTGTTTGGCGAGCATCCGGTATGCAATCGGCCCACCAGTTGGAACAAGTCATTGCCTCAGCCAGCTAGGAAAGTTTTGGCTCGACCAGTTGATCGACCAAGCGCCGGATCAACATACTTGTGATGCGCTTTCTCAGCTCTGACTCATTCGCTTCGTAGAAGGTCCACTCCTCTTCGGTGAAACAGCCGACAATAAGGCCCATCATCCATTCCCGAAACCGCAAGTCCTTTTGGCAAGCACGCTGAATGTACTGAATCTGTTGTTCCTTACTGGATCGTTGAAAAACACCTTTGTATTTTTTTGTGTAAGAAAGAAAGGCACGTTGCAGCAACTCGTTCTGCAATTTCAATACTGGCCGGAGGGTTTTGTGGTGAAACTTCTCGATGGGTTGGGTAGCACGGGCATCTTTGATGGTGGGAATTTTAGGTCGAAGTTCCAAAAGAGAGTTGTCTCGATGATTCATACAAAACAAACAAAAAGAGCTACTTTTTGTTGATTCACCCCCTGGGGAAAGGCTCAATTTAAAAATATTACAATACGTTGGCAGTAATTTTTTTTCTCCCACACACCCTCTGTAACTCTCTGATAACCAAATCAAAGAAACATAATTCATATCTTAATAAAAAAATACTTTCAAAAACTTTATGGAATTTCGGGGGGTGCCGTGTCCTATTATAGACAAAATCGAAATGGTAAAGCGCGCTAAACCCAGCTCGATTCACTCAAATGTCCCCT